>JAFEDX010000198.1 GCA_018241365.1 Pseudomonadota bacterium | reverse complement strand
CCGGCTGGCACATCGAGTGCTCGGCCATGGCGGCGACGCACCTCGGCGAAACCATCGACATCCATGCCGGCGGCGTGGACCTGGTGTTCCCGCACCACGAGAACGAAATCGCGCAATCCACTTGCGCACACGGCGGCAAGACCTTCGCGCGCTTCTGGCTGCACAACGGCATGCTCACCTTCGATGGCGCCAAGATGAGCAAGTCGGTCGGCAACGTGAAACAACTGCATGCCTTGCTCGCGCAGCATCCACCCGAGGCGCTGCGTTACGCCCTGCTCAGCGCGCACTACCGCCAGCCGCTGGATTGGTCGGAGTCGCTGATCGAGCAAAGCATTGCAACCCTGGACCGGCTGTACGGAACGCTGCGCGAGCTTGCGCCGTTCGATGCCGAGCCCGAGGTGCCGGACGCCATCAACGCCGCGCTCGAAGACGACCTGAACACCCCGACTGCACTTGCGATCATCAACCAGACCGCCGCATCCGCGCGACAAATCCTCGCGCTCGGACCGAACCGGATCGGGGAATCCGAACGCGTGGAACTGACCCGCCTCAAGGCGCAGTTGCTCGGGGCGGGCACAATGCTTGGCTTGCTGCAACAGGATCCCGCGACCTGGTTCCAGCGGGCAGGCAGCAGCGATATCGACGGCGCCAGGGTGGAAAGCCTGATCGAGGCGCGCCGTTCCGCACGCGTCGCGCGCGACTTCGCCCGCGCCGATGCCATCCGCGACGAACTCGCAGCCATGGGCGTCGCGATCGAGGACGGTCCGCAGGGCACCCGCTGGAAAATTGCCAACTGATGAACGATCTCAACATCCAGGCCGCACAGCAGGACATCATCGAGGAATTCGATTTCTTCGACGACTGGACCGGGCGCTACCAGTACCTGATCGACGTGGGCCGCAAGCTGCCGCCGCTACCGGAAGCGGAGATGATCGACGCCAACAAGGTCGACGGCTGCCAGTCACAGGTGTGGATCGTGGTATCGGGCGACGCCGGCAAGCTCGACATGCGCGCCGCCAGCGATTCGGCGATCGTGTCCGGCCTGGTCGCACTGCTGCTGCGGGTGTATTCGGGGCGCAGCGCGCGCGAAATCCTCGACACCAGCCCCGAATTCATCAACGCAATCGGCTTGGGCAAGCACCTTTCGCCCACCCGTTCGAATGGCTTGGCGTCGATGGTCAAGACGATCAAGGCACACGCAGAACGCGTGTTGGCGCACCAGAAGTAGGCAGGTTCACGCCGCGGGACCGGCTCAAATCACGTCGCAGGCCGTTCGCAAACGGTCAGGAACGACGACGCCCCGCTCAGGCAGCGTCACCCTCGCCTGCCACGCGCTGCTGCTGCAGGTTGCCGCGATAAATCAGGTAGGGCTCGGCCTGCCCGTTGATGACAGCCTCGTCCACCACGACCTTGCTGACGTGTTCCAGCGACGGCAGCTCGTACATGGTGTCCAGCAGCACGCTTTCGAGGATGGTGCGCAGGCCGCGCGCCCCGGTCTTGCGCTTGATCGCGCGCTTGGCGATCGCATTCAAGGCATCCGGCCGGAACTCGATCTCGACATTCTCCATGTCGAACATCTTCTTGAACTGCTTCGTGATCGCATTCCTGGGTTCGGTGAGGATCTTGACCAGCGCGGGCTCGTCCAGTTCGTCCAGTGTGGCCACGACCGGCAGCCGTCCGACGAATTCCGGGATCAGGCCGTACTTGACCAGGTCTTCCGGCTCGACATTGGCCAGCAGGGTGCCGACGTTCTGCTTGCGCTGCTTGCTGCGGATCTCGGCCGAGAAACCGATGCCGGTGGTTTCCGAACGCTGCTGGATCACCTTGTCGAGGCCGGAGAACGCGCCGCCACAGATGAACAGGATGTTGCGGGTATCAACCTGCAGGAATTCCTGCTGCGGATGCTTGCGCCCGCCCTGCGGCGGCACCGAAGCGATGGTGCCCTCGATCAGCTTCAGCAGCGCCTGTTGCACGCCTTCACCCGACACGTCGCGGGTGATCGACGGGTTCTCGCTCTTGCGCGAGATCTTGTCGATTTCGTCGATGTAGACGATGCCGGTCTGCGCCTTCTCGACGTCGTAGTCGCATTTCTGCAGCAACTTCTGGATGATGTTCTCGACGTCCTCGCCCACGTACCCCGCTTCGGTGAGCGTGGTCGCGTCGGCGATGGTGAACGGCACGTTGAGCAACCGCGCCAGCGTTTCTGCCAACAGCGTCTTGCCGCAGCCGGTCGGGCCGATCAGCAGGATGTTGGATTTCGCGAGCTCGATGTCGTCCTTCTTGGCCCGCGACTCCATGCGCTTGTAGTGGTTGTACACCGCCACCGCCAGCGCCTTCTTGGCACGGGTCTGCCCGATCACGTACTGGTCGAGCGTTTCCATGATCTCGCGCGGCTTGGGCAACTGGGTATGGCCCGATGCGGCCTTCTCTTCCAGTTCCTCGCGGATGATGTCGTTGCACAGCTCGACGCATTCGTCGCAGATGAACACCGACGGGCCCGCGATCAACTTGCGGACCTCGTGCTGGCTCTTGCCGCAGAACGAGCAGTACAGGATCTTGCCGCCTTCATTGCCGCGGCCCGGCCGGTCCTCGCTCATTGCGCGCTCCGTCGATCAGTCATGCGATGCATCATGGTTGAAGCTCCGATTCCGGCCGCAGCATAGCACAGCCAAACCGGCGTTCCGGTACTGTTCGGAATCCCAAAGTGGAAAGAAAACTGGTTGAAAATCGTGAAGTTGCGACCGCTGTCTCAAGCCGATTTGACCGTTTCGTCCGGACGGCGTTCGAACACCGTGTCGATCAGGCCGTAGTCCCTGGCCTCGCCTGCGCTCATGAAGCGGTCGCGCTCCATGTCGTGGGCGATCTGTTCGACGGTCTTGCCGGTGTGCTGGGCGTAGATCTCGTTGAGGCGTCCACGCAGGTACAGGATCTCCTTCGCGTGGATCTCGATGTCGGTGGCCTGGCCCTGGGCGCCACCGGACGGCTGGTGGATCATGATCCGTGAATTCGGCAGCGCCAGTCGCTTGCCCTTGGTTCCGGCCATCAGCAGCAACGAGGCCGCACTGCACGCCTGGCCCACGCACATGGTGCTGATGTCGGGTTTCACGAACTGCATGGTGTCGTAGATCGCGAGTCCTGCGGAAACCACGCCGCCCGGGCTGTTGATGTAGAACTGGATGTCCTTCTCGGGATTCTCCGATTCCAGGAACAGCATCTGGGCCACGACCAGGTTGGCGACGTTGTCGTCGATCGGACCCACCAGGAAGATGATGCGTTCCTTCAGCAGGCGCGAATAGATGTCGAAGGAACGCTCGCCGCGCGCGGTCTGCTCGACGACGATGGGCACCAGGTTGAGGTTCCGGACTTCCTGGTTGGTTTGGCGCTGCATGGTGTTCTCCAGATGGAGGCGGCGGGCCGCCTTGCGTCAAGCCGCGGTGTTCTGCGGGTGCATGACCTCGTCGAAGCTCAGGGCCACTTCGGTGGTATCCGCATGGTCGGCCACCCATTCGGAAACCTGGTCCTCGAGCACGGAGGTACGCACGTTCTCCATCATCTGGGGGTTGGCGCGATAGAGTTCAACGACCTGCTCGGGTTCCTCGTAGGTCGAGGCGATCTTGGCGATCCGCTCGGTCACCTTGCGATTGTCCACCCGCAGGTTGTTGCTCTGCGCGATCTGGCGCAGCAGCAGGCCGGCGATCACGCGCTGGTGCGCGATGGGTTGCGCGGCTTCCAGCGCCGCAGGTGGCAACGCCTGCCCGCCGGCAAGATTCGGCATCGCGGCGCGGACCAGCGATTCGGCTTCCGCCCGTTCCAGCACCTTGGGCACCTCGACGTCGGCATAGGTCGCAGCGAGCTTGCTGCCCACTTCGTTGCGCAGACGCGCACGCAGGGCGTTGTCGAGTTCACGCTCCAGGTTCGCGCGGACTTCCTTGCGGAACGTCTCCACGGTGCCGTCGGCAATGCCGAAGTTGCGGATGAACGCTTCATCCACCGCGGGGGTCCTGGGCTCCTGCACCTCGCCGATGCGCAGCTCGACCCTGGCTTGCCTCGCGGCAAGTTGCGGGATCGGGAAGGTCGGCGGAAACGTCACGTCGAACGTCAGTTCGTCGCCCGCCTTGTGGCCCTTGAGCGCGTCATCGAAGGCTGCCAGTGCGGTATTGCCACCCAGCACCGTGGCGGCGCGTTCACGACCTTCGGCGGGATGCCGGAAGCCCTCGGCCTGCGCGGCATAATCGACGATCACCATGTCACCATCGGCCGCCGCGCGCTCGGCCTTCTCGAACACCCGGCGCTGCACGCGCAGGGTTTCGATCATGTTGTCCACGTCGGCTTCACCGACTTCCGACTTGGGACGGTCGATCTTCAGGATCGCGACGTCCACCGTCGGCAGTTCCGGCATCACCTCGAAAGTCGCGGTGTAGGCGATTTCGCCATCTTGGGGCTTGCCATCGGTGTCGATGCTGGGATTCGCGACCGGTTGCAGGTTCTGCTGCTGCACGGCTTCGCGGAAGGTGCTGCCGATCAGGTCCGACAAAGCTTCGCCCCGGACCTGTTCGCCAAACCGTTGTTCGATGACCTTGGCCGGCACCTTGCCCGGGCGGAAACCCTTCAGGCGCACGTTGCGGCCCAGTTCGGAAATGCGCTGGCGCACCTTGGATTCGAACTGTTCGGCGGGAAACTTGACGGTCAGCTTGCGCTCAAGCTTGCCGACGCTTTCCAGGGACACTTGCATGGCGTTGAGGAACTCCTGAGTACATTGCGCGATGTGTAGCTTGCCGCCGCGCGGTGCGACATGTCATGGCTGCCATCCTTGCGCGGGTCTGTGCCCGGCCGATCCTGGCCAGGAACTCCGTGGTGCGAAAGGCGGGACTCGAACCCGCACGGGTTGCCCCACTGGAACCTAAATCCAGCGCGTCTGCCAGTTCCGCCACTTTCGCAATCCCGCCGGACGCCACGGTGCGCGTTGACCGGAATGGTGGGCCGTGTAGGACTCGAACCTACGACCAAGAGATTAAGAGTCTCCTGCTCTACCAACTGAGCTAACGGCCCGCAAACCCTGCATTGTACAAAAACTGGGGTGGATGATGGGACTCCGCTTCATTCAATGAAGCTGTCGCGCGCCAGCGCGACGATCACTCCCCCTCGCCCGCCTGCGGGAGAGGGCAAGGGGTGAGGGCCATCCATCGGCACGACCAATCCCGAATTTGCCACATCCTCAAAAAATGGGGTGGATGATGGGACTCGAACCCACGACAACCGGAATCACAATCCGGGACTCTAACCAGCTGAGCTACATCCACCATTGAAATGTTTTCGGTCAACCATCCATGGTGCACTCTCCAGTCGGCATCCATGCCTCCTCCTCATGACTCGCGCGACAGTCCACCGGACTGTCGCAGGCGCTCGGCATTCGACCAGCTGAGCTACATCCACCATTGAAATGTTTTCGGTCAACCATCCTTGGGACACCCGCCTGCCGGCATCCTGCCTCTTTGGCCGTAGGAGGGCTGGAAGGCCCGACTGCAGTTGCCAGATACTGCAACCATCCGGTCGCGGCTGCCGCTGCTCCTGCCTTGTCATCCGTAACGCACCGGTCGATCCTTGCGCCATGCCACCAGCATCGCGCAAGCGCTCGCCAAGCCACCACAGCGAGCCGGCAATTTTCCTTGCCGCCGCCAAAACTTGCAAGCTCCGGGGCCCGCAGGTCGATTGATTCGCCTGCATGGCTGCGCTAGTTTGCACGGATGCCCAAGCCACCTGCCAAATCCGCACCGGTCGCATCGGATACCGCTTCCATCGCGCAATTCGAGCAATCCCTTGCCGAGCTCGAAACCCTGGTCACGAGGATGGAAGCCGGCGAGATGAGCCTGGACGAGTCGCTGCGCGCCTTCGAACGCGGCGTCGCGCTGTACCGCAGCTGTCAGGCAACGCTGGGGCAGGCGGAAGCACGGGTCAAGCTGCTGCTGGATCCCGAGCATCCGGAATCGGCACGACCTTTTGCGCCCGATGCAGAGCCTTGACGTCGAAAAGGCGCGTCCGGGAAACGGACGCGCCCGCCCATGGATCCCGTGTCAACGCCCATCCATGGGCTGCACGGGATGAGTACACCCTGCGCTCAACTGATCAGCCGCAACGCAAACGGGTACCTGTAACTTCCCTTGCTGTTGACCGCCACTGCGGCAAGGATGCAAAAGACAAGGTTCGCGAGCCAGAGAAGCCAGAACAGGAAGAGCCCGATCAAGATGAAGGCCAGGATCCAGCAGACCACGTAACCGATCAGGATCGTGATCTGGAAGTTCAGCGCCTCTTTCGACTCATTGGTCAGGTAACTCTTGGCCGAGTTGTCCTTGCTGATCAGCCAGACGATCAACGGAACGATGAAACCGAACAGGATGCCCGACAAATGTGTCAGCATCGCCAGGTTACGGTCATCGGTACCCCCGCTCGCAACCGGTGGCTGGGGTGTAACGGACTCCGGTGGAACGCTCATCGCATACCTCCCTCAAAGCAGTGATGGACGGAACGGACCGCGCAAAGACTGTCCTCGCGACCGGCGTGCGTGTCAAGCACCTGCTCCGGGCCGGTTCGATCAGGCTGCGGTGCGCGTTGCCGCGACCAGGCCGCCAAGCGGTTCGACCGCGTTGCTGCCCGGGAAAACCGTCGCTTCCAGTCGCGACTCCGGCACTCCGAGGTGCTCCGACAGTACGCCCTTGAACACCGAGCGGAAGTCGGTGGTCGCGTGCACGTCGCGGTTCTGGAACAACTCGCCGGAACCAATGCCAGGCCACTGTCCCGCAACCCGTCCGCCGCGCAGGGCCCCGCCTGCGAGAAACATCGAGCCGCCGGTGCCATGGTCGGTGCCACCGGTGCCGTTGATGTGCGCGGTGCGGCCGAATTCGGTTGCAACGATCAGCACCGTGCGTTGCCACTGCGCGCCGATCGCATCGTGGAACGCCTTCAGGCCGGCATCCAGTTCGGCGATCTTGCGGGTGACGATCGCCGCTTCGTTGGCATGCGTATCCCAACCATCGTCCTCGACGAACGCGATGCGCGGGCCGTCGGTCTTGCCCATGAAACCGCCGGCGGCCCCCATCATCACCGGCAGGCCGCCCGCCGCCTTCTTGCCGGGTTTGCCATTCTGCATGGCCATCGTGCCCACACCCGATTGCGGTACAGGCGAGTCGTTCTGCTGCGCCACCGCGCGCGCGAACGGAGCGGCCAGCCGTGTGTCTGCTGCATAGAGTGGTTGCAGCTTCTGCAACAGGATCGGATTGACCTCGGTCGGCAGCGGCGGTGACCAGGTCTCGACTTTCGCGGTGCCGCGCATCGTCAACGGCATCACCGCCGCGCACGCCAGGCCGTCCACGCCCGGGATACAGGTGATGCAACGGTTCAGCCAGCCGGTCTGCGCGCCATCGGGCTTCGCCGTCCCGTTTTCGACGCAGTTCTGCGCCTGGAAGTGCGAGCGCCCCCAGTACGGCGGCGCCGCCGCGACCACCGGCATGAACTGGCCCTGCGCGTACAACTGCGAGGCGTAGTCGAACGAGGGATGCAGCGCGAACACGTTGTCGAGCTTGTGCGCGGGTTTGTCTGCCGATGGCGACAAGGCCAGCGCGCCACGGATCGCCTGATAGCCGGGGTCGCCGTAGGGCGGCACCGATTCCAGGCCATCCAGCCCGCCGCGCAACAACACGAACAGGAAGCGCGTGTCGGAACCGGTCGCGGCAAAGGTGAGCTTCGGCCAGACCAGCAGGGTTGCCGCGCCCAGCGCAGAACCCACAAGGAATTGACGTCGCGTAGCCACGTTCAGACCCTCCACTGGAAAGCCGGGCACGCGAACAGCGTCGCGTGAGCCTGGCGCGGCGATTCGGCGCGCCGGATCGCCTGCGCGGTGTCGTCGTCCAGCAACGGGCCGAGCACGTCCTGCGCGAGATCGAGTGGCTGTGCGTTCACCTGCGCGACGCGCGCCGACAAGGCTTCCGCGGCCTGCACGCGCTTCCACAGCGCATCCGGATCGACCCAGTTGGCGGAGTTGTCGGTGAACCCCGCGGGCGAGCGCGGATCGAACATCGGTTCGCCCATGTTCATCAGCAAGGCCAGCACTGGTTGCGGCTTGCCACCGAGGTCGATCTGGGAAGCGCGCAGCGATGCGATCACGAAATCCTGCGGCGTGCGGAACTTGCGTGCATTTGCGTTCCACGCCTCGGGACTTTCGATGAGCGTTCGATAGACCGCCGCAAGATCGGTGTCGTGATCGAGATAGCTCCGCGCCATGCGCTCGACCAGCGCCGGCGACGGGTCGTCCGAGACCAAATGCTGCGCGAGTTGCAACGACAGGTGTTTCGCGGTCGCCGGCCGGCGCGCGAGAAACTCCAGGATCTCCTTGCCCTGCTCGAACCCGCCCGTCGCGAACGTCCGTCCCATCACACGGCGGGTACCGGGCTCATGTGTGTTCGGGCGGAACACAAAAGCCGACTGCGGCTGCCGGCCGTTCGCGAAATCGCGCGGGAATGGAACACTCCAACCGGTCAGCGCACGCGAGAACTCGGTGACGTCGGCCTGCGTATAGCCGCCGTTGACGCCGACCGTGTGCAACTCCATCGCCTCGCGGCCGAGGTTCTCGTTGAGCCCGCCCGCCTTGCCCTCCGCCATGTCCCCCATGCGCGCCAGGCGCATCGCGACACGCTGTCCAACCTTCGAGTTCGGCCCCACGGAACGCACGTTGTCGAGGTACAGCAACATCGCCGGATGCATTTCGACAGCCAGCAGCATGTCGGCAAAGCGCCCCGTGACGTGCGGGCGGATCGCCTCGCGTTCCATCGGCGCCGCATACATCCGCGCCGGAAACTTGTCCACCGACACCGCGAAATGGTTGGACCAGAAATGCACCAGCCGTTCGACGAAGGGCGTATCGGTGACTGTCGCCACGCGGTAACGCACCGCGGCTTCGGCCAGCAGATCGTCGCGCTGTTCCTTGCGATAAGGCTGCAGCGCCTTCTTCAATTCGGCCGCCCCGGCGTCCGCATCGGTCGCCGTGGGCGCCGCCCGGCCGAACAGGAAGTTGCGACGACCGCGCTGGCCCTGCTTCAACTCACGCCGCGTCGCCTGCAGCGCGGCTTCCTCGCGCAGGTAATCGAGGCTGGTTGGCAATCCGGCGAAAAACGATGCTCCATCCGGCCCGCGCGTGATCTGGGCTTCCAGCCATCCGCGCGGATCGTGGACGCCCGCCAACTCTCCGGGCTTGGCGCCCAGCCCGAAACGATTGACCGCCGCGGTGGCGGCATTGCCAGGCATGCCCATGGAGTCGCCTCATCTCGTGCAGACAGAGGCGATAACGCCCGCGCCCCCGGTCGCGTTGACGCACGCGACCGCGGCGTTCAGGCAACGGGCCTCACTCGCCCGCGACGGTCATCCGGTCGATCAGGATCGAGCCGGTCAGGATCGATGCGCGTGTATCGACGTCGCTGCCGATCGCCTGCACCCGCATGAACAAATCGCGCAGGTTGCCGGCGATGGTGATCTCCTGCACGGGATAGGCGATAACCCCGTTCTCGACCCAAAACCCGGCGGCGCCACGGGAGTAATCACCGGTCACGATCGACACGCCCTGCCCGATCAGCTCGGTGACCACAAGGCCGGTTCCCAGTCTTTGCAGCATCGCCTCGAAGGTCGTGGGCGCGTCGCCTTCACGTGCACCGGCCTCGACCACGAGGTTGTGCACGCCGCCGGCGTTGCCGGTGGTTTCAAGACCGAGCTTGCGCGCGGAATAACTGCCCAGCACGTAGTGCTGCAGCACACCGCCCTCCACCAGCGCGGACTCGCGTGTCGCCACGCCTTCGGCGTCGAACGCACCGGAAGCGTGCCCGCCTGGCAGGAAGGGCTTCTCGAACAGGTTGACGAACGCCGGCAGCACCGGCTTGCCGGCGTGGTCGAGCAGGAAGCTGGCGCGGCGATACAGCGAACCACCGCTGATCGCCGAGATGAGATGACTGATCAGCGAGCGCGCCACTTCCGGCGCGAACAGCACCGGGCACTCGCGTGTACCGAGCCGGCGTGCATCCAGACGCGCAGCCGTACGCTCGGCGGCCTTGCGGCCGATCGAGTCGAATGCCGGAAACACCTTGGCATCGCGGACGTACTCGTACCAGCCGTCGCGCTGCATCGCGTCGCCCTTGCCCGCGATCAGCGAGCAGGAAATCGAGTGATGCGTGCCACGTTCGCGGCCGACGAAACCGAGCGAGTTGGCGTACACGCCCATGCCGCTGCCGCACTGCACGCTCGCGCCTTCGGAATTGGTGATCGCCGCGTGCGCGCGTCCGGCAGCCTCGACCGCGCGGCCGATTTCGATGGCGCGCTCGACCTCCGGCTCCCACGGGTGCCACAGGTCGAGATCGGGAAACGCCGTGGCCATCCGCGACGCATCCGCGAGCCCGGCGCAGGGATCTTCCTCGGTGTAGCGCGCGATCGCACAGGCCTGCGCCAGCGTCGCTTCGATTGACGAGGGTTTCAGGTCGGCCGTTGACGCGCTGCCCTTGCGCTGGCCGAAATACACCGTGAGCCCGAAGCCGCGATCGCGGTTGCGTTCGACGGTTTCGACTTCGCCGAGCCGCACGTTCACCGACAGGCCGGTACCGACGCTGGCCGAGACCTCCGCCTGCGATGCACCTGCCTTGCCTGCGCGCCGAATCACGTCCTCGGCAAGCTCCGCCAGACGATCGAGTTCAGCCACGCTGCCATCTGCCGCCACGACTGCAGTCTTCACGCACGTTCCTTTTGACCTTTGTTCCGCGACCGCCGACTATAGCGCGCATGCCACGCCCAACCGAACCCTCGACGACCGACGACGACCGCCCCAGCCGCAGCGCGCGCCGCCGCGAGGCCTTGGACGTGCTCACCTTCGCCAAGCAACTGTCGGAGCTTCCGCCCGCCCGCCTCGCCAAGCTGGAGCTGCCCGACGACATTCGAGAGGAAGTCGCCGAAGTGCAGCGCACGCCATCGCACGTCGCGCACAAACGCCAGCTCGCGCACCTCGCCAAGCTGATGCGTGCGCACGACGAGGAGGACTTTGCCGTCGCCCGCGCCGCGCTCGCCAACGACAAGGCCACGGGTGCGCGTGAAGCTGCCGCACTGCACCACCTCGAAACCCTGCGCGAAGACCTGCTGGGAGAAAACGGCGATGCGGCACTGACGACGTTCATCACCGCGCATCCCGACGTCGACCGCCAACAGCTGCATACGCTGGTTCGGCAAGCCCGCATGGAACGCGAAAAAGGCAAACCACCGCGTGCTTCCCGTGAGCTGTTCCGCATCCTGCGCGATCTTTTGTAGGAGGGCCGGCAGGCCCGACAGCGTGCGACACAAGGAACTGCGGTGAAGCTGCCATCCATGGAAGATCTCCGTGGGCGCGCCTTCCGGCGCTCCTACGAAACACCTATGGCGCCGTGCCGCCCACCGTCATCGCGGTGATTTTCGTCGTCGGCATGCCCACGCCCACCGGCACGCTCTGGCCTTCCTTGCCGCACACGCCGACGCCTTCGTCGAGCTTCAGGTCATCGCCGAGCATCGCGACGCGGGTGAGCACATCGGGACCGGAACCGATCAGGGTCGCGCCTTTCACCGGACGGGTGACCTTGCCGTGCTCGATCAGGTAGGCCTCGTTGGCGCTGAACACGAACTTGCCGTTGGTGATGTCCACTTGTCCGCCGCCGAAATTGACGGCGTACAGGCCGCGCTCGACCGAGGCGATGATCTCCTGCGGATCATGCTGGCCGGCCAGCATGTACGTGTTGGTCATGCGCGGCATCGGCAGGTGCGCGAACGATTCGCGCCGGCCGTTGCCGGTCGGCGCCATGCCCATCAGACGGGCGTTGTGCTTGTCCTGCATGTAGCCGACCAGGCGACCGTCCTCGATCAGCGTGGTGCAGTGGGTGGGCGTGCCTTCGTCGTCGATCGACAGCGAACCGCGCCGCCCCGGCAAGGTGCCGTCATCGACCACCGTGACGCCTTCGGCCGCGACCTTGTCGCCCATGCGACCGGCGAAGGCCGAAGTGCCCTTGCGATTGAAGTCGCCTTCAAGCCCGTGCCCGATCGCCTCGTGCAGCAACACGCCGGGCCAGCCGGGGCCCAGCACCACGTCCATCGTGCCGGCCGGCGCATCGACGGCTTCGAGGTTCACCAACGCCTGCCGCACGGCTTCGCGCGCCCACGCGTGCGCACGTCCGGAATCGATCAGCTCGCGGTAAGCGCAACGCCCGCCGCCGCCCGCGAACCCCGATTCGCGGCGGCCATTCGACTCGGCGATCACCTGCACGTTGACGCGCGTCAGCGGGCGCACATCGGCGGCCAGCGTGCCATCCGCCGCCGCGACCAGCACCGAATCGTGCGTGGCATTGACGCTGACGATGACTTGCTGGATGCGTGGATCAAGACTGCGCGCCAGCGCATCGAGTTCACGCAGCAGCGCGATCTTGGCCGCGTTGTCGAGGCCATCGATGGGATCGTCAGCCGGATACAGCGCACGCGCATCACGCACGGCCAGCGGTTTGCCCGCGCCGTTTCCAGACTGCGCGATCGCGCGCGCCGCGCCAGCCGCTTCCAGCAACTGCGGCAACACGATGTCGTCGGAATACGCGAAACCGGTTTTCTCGCCCGACACCGCGCGCACACCCACGCCCTGCTCGATCGAATGACTGCCGTCGCGCACGATGCCGTCTTCCAGCACCCACGATTCGCTGCGCGAATGCTGGAAATACAGGTCGGCCGCGTCGATCGACGGCGCCATCACGCGTGCGAACACGCGCTCGAGGTCAGACGTGGACAGTCCGCCCGGCGCAAGCAGGTTGCGTTCAACGAGAGCCAGCGGGGAATCCATCGGGTCGCCTTGTGTGCTGCAGGACCCTCTCAACGTAAGGGCGGCTTGCCAAGTGTGCAAGCACGTATCGATCATCCACCGCTTGAAGCCGCAGCCGGCGCCGACGAGACGGGGGACGCGGTGGCAGACGGCCCTTCTGTCGCCGGCGACGTGGCAGGCGCCGCGGTGGACCCCGCGCTTGCCGGCGCGGGCGCGGATGCAACGGTCACGATCTGCGGCTTTTCCCAACTTCCGGTGACGCGATAAAGGCTGCCTGCGGCCTTGTTGATGCCCTTGCCGACGAGACCCTGCACGACCAGCCCCGCCGCCGCGCCAACCGGGCCACCGAGCACGGCGCCGACCACCGGCAGCGTGCCGCCGACGTGCGGCGTGACATCCACCGTCAGGTCGTAGTCGTGGAGGCGGAATCCGGCGCGCCCCACCATCGCGATCTGCGCGGCAGGCGCGGTGATCAGCATGTCTCGCGTGTACGCGCTGCCATCCTTGAGCGTGAAATCCGCGCTCGCCGCGTCGAATCCAAAGCCCGACTTGAACACGTCGCCGAAGTGCAGCATCAGGCGACTCGGCAATTCGCGCAGCGACAACAGGCCCAGCAGGCGGCCCAATCCCGGTTTCACGGCGAGGATGCGTCCCTCGCCCACCTTGATGCCGAGCGTCCCGTCCATCCATGCCAGCGAAAATCCCGACGGCGCGCCCGGCCAGGTGCCGTCGATGTGGACATGCGAGTCCTGACCGCCCGCCAGCAGGCCGCTGAACCCGAACGCCTCCAGCGTTTTGCCGAAATCATGCGAAGCGATATCGGTGACCATGTGCGTCTGGCTGGACGCGCGCGTGCCATTCCAGTCGCCATGCGACTGGATGGTGAAATCCGCGCCCTTCGAGTCGAACCGGCTGATGTGCATTCCCGCCGGCGTGGGCGTGCTTTCGAAAACGGTCTCGCCAAGATGCGCGTTGCCGAGCCGCAAATCGCCGATGGTGGCGTGCAACGGTGGAATCGCCGACGGCGCGACCGGCGAGGTGACTGGCGGTGGTTCAGGCAGTGACGGCTGCTTCGCAGGCGGCGGCTCCGGCCAGTACAGATGTTCGAACTGCGCGGTGATGCCACGTACCATGACATTGCTGGTCGGCAACTGCAGCGTGCCTTTCACCGCCGGACCGTCGAAACCGATGGCATCGTCCTGCGCGCCCGCCTCGAAATCGAATTGCAGCGGACCGAGCGCCGTCCCGAACACCTCGGCGTTGCCGGTACCCACATGCGCCTGGCTCAACTGCGGGAACGCACCGCCTGACGGCGAGCCGATGGCCTGCTGGATCCAGCCGCTGATGTCGAGGCGCGCGGCACGCCCGCCCACCACCAGCCCTTGTGCCGGAACATTGTCGGGCAAGGTGTTGCCGAAATTCATCGCCAGCGCGGTCGGCATCCGGCGCCCGGGATCGGCGAGCCGTCCGCGCACCTGCAACACCTCACCCAGCGACACCGTCAGGGGCGCGCCTTCAAGCGGCAGCTGCAATGTCAGGTTCAGGGGCAGGGTCTCTGCCGCGGGCTTGTCCAGCGGTGCCGGGAAATCCAGCGCGATGCCGGCAAGGCTGGATTGCACGTTGAGGATCGGAGTCACCGGCACCTTGCCGGCAGCCGCCTTCACCTGCACGCCGATGCGGAAAGGTGCGACGCCGCGGGCGTGGGCGACCAGCGCAGCGAGGTCGGGATAACCCTGTACCAGGGTCTGTGCCGACACGCTGGCATCCATCGACGCCTCGACGATGTCGCCTGGATTGGCGACGTTGCTGCTGCCCACCGCCATCGAAAGCCTTGCCGGCGCGCCACGAAACGTCGCGGTGAGCCCTTGCGCGCGGAAGCCGGTGGCGTCGATTGCGAGCGGGCCGGTGAGGCCCTTCAGCGCCAGTTTCCACTTGTCGGCAGTCACGTCCGATCTGGCCAGGTCAACCGTGCCGGCCAGGCTGAACTTCGAAGCATCGCCCAGCGGTATCGCCAACTTGATCCCGAACTTCCCGGTACCGCCCACCACCAGCCCGCTCAGGGCATCCAGGGCGCCGGCGCCAACTGGACTGTGGCGGACGAAATCCAGCAATTCCGGCCCGGTCCCGCTGCCACGGATGTCGAGGTTCAAGACACCGTTGCCGAGATCGGGGATGGTGGCCACCGCATGGGTCGCGGTGACGCCCTGCACTTTCGCCTGCGTCGCGACGATGCCCATGTGGTTGTCCACGAAATCGAGCGCTGCGTCCACATCGGTTGCATGCGGCCAAGCGTCCGCGAAGTCGAACTCGGCACGGTGCACCGCGCCGATGGCTTCGAAACGTCCCTGGTGGGCAAGGAACGGCCAGTCGCCGAGATTGCCGCGGACCAGCACCCGCCCCATCGTGACCTCGCCGCCGACCAGCGCGCGGTCCAGCCACGCCACCAGTGATGGCGGCATGCTGCGATACGGCCAGAACAATTTCGCATCCACCACCTTGCCGCGTTCGAGCGCGGCCGACGCCGACAGGAACGGCGCATGTCCATGGCCCAGCCAGATGAGATGCGCGCGGCCGTTCCCCGCAAGCTCACCGGTATTGAAATGCAAGTCATCGGCGGCAAGGTTCCACAAGCCTTCCTCGCGCCACGCGACGAAGCTGCCGCCGAAATCCGTGAACACGAACGGCTTGCGGAAGACATCGGCGAGCGCAAGCACGGCTGGCTGCCGCGGCAATTCCAGCGATACCGCTTCGGGGTCGGCGCGCAGGATCCCGCCCGCAAGCGCGAGCCCCGGCACCGCGCCGCTGGCTGCCGCACGCAGGCCCGCAAACCGCAGCGTCGCGGCGTAGCGGTCCTTGCCATCCCAGACCAGTGCAGCCGAATCGATCTGCCCGTGCGGCTGCGCGTGCGCAACCCAATCGGCCAAGCCCCTGGGCGTCTGCGGTGCCATGGCCAGCAAAGCCAGCCACGGGGTCACGTCGATCGCGCGTGCGGCGGCCGCCACCTGCCAGGCGTTCGGGCCGTGTTTTCGCAACTGGACCAGGGCACCACCAGCGGCATCGATGCCCGCGCGAGGTTTGCCGGGGCCGCGCCAGGCGATATTCCATCCGTCCGCCACGCGACTGGCCCGCACCACACCCGCCAGCAGGGTCAGTGCGGTCCTGCGTCCGTCCGGCCCGCTGGCCGCGGGGTCGCGCACGGTGTAGCGGGCCGCCGTCGAATCCAGTTTCCCGCCGCGCCAGCTGCCCCACCATTCGAGATCGGCGCTGCCGCGCACGCTGTAGCCATGCAGGTCGACACCCTCGGTGGCTGCCGCGAGGTCGAGGTTGCGTGTCACCACGTGCAGGTCGTAATCGCGCGCGGCGGTGTTCATGCTCCCGCTCAGCGTGACGGCCTGCCGCGTACCCAACTGCTGAACGCTGCCGCCGAACCGGATCGCGTCGCCGATGTTCACGACCCGCAGCCGGGGCGCCAGCAGTTGCCACGAGCGCTGTGCCGCCTCGTCTACGATGTCCACCCGCAGGTTGCGGAGATCCAGATCCACCGGCAACGACTGCAACGAGGCATGCGTCTCGCTGCCCGGCGTGCCGAATCCGACCACCTGCCAGCCCGCGGTCGAGTGTTCCAGACGCAATTCCATGCCATTGAGGCGCAAGGTGATCCAGCGATGCGCCGGCCGCAGCCAGGCGCCGAAATCGAACTTCAATGCCGCGTGCGGCAAGGTGATGGACCGCCCTCCGGGCTGGCCCGGGCCCAAGGTCAGGTCGCGCACCGTCAACAATGGCCCGGACGGCTGCCATTCGCTGCGGATCGTCGCGAATTTCACCGGGCGGTGCAGACGAGCGGACAGCTGGCGGGCGATGAAATCGGGATAGTGTGTGGCGAGCGGCAACAACGCCTGCACCACGCCCATCATCACCGCGGCGGCAATGATCACCACCGCGACCAGCGCGGTCAGCGCGAAACGCGCGCGGCGCAGGTGGTGGCGCCATGGCGTCATCGCGCGGCCTCACGCGTCCAGCGAATCACGGATTGGCCGCAACGCCGTTGTCTTTTTCCGCGCGCTCCCTGCAAAGCGGTTCCACTCGCTGCCGCGAGCGTGCGACTTTTGTTTCGGCAAAAGTCGCCAAAACCATTGCGCCTGGCATGCCGGTTTCTGCGGCATCGTGCCGCAGAAACTTCCCTGCGCCTCTCGCGCCAAGCGGGCCGGCGCGAACTCGCACATCCGTGTGCTCGGACATGCGCGCCTTGCTCCCGCTTGCCGCTGCGATGCTCGGCGTCATGCAACGGCGCGGTGGTCGCTTCGACGACCGGCCATCCGTGGCCTCGTTCGGGGCGAGAGTAACCAACATGCTTCGTCGCACCACGCGCGCAGGATGCGCGCGAAACGGGGCCCCTCGAACACGGCGAGGGGACGACGGAATTGCCCGCAGGGTGGCGCGCAGGAAGCGCGCCAGTTCGCCGCAGATACATGGATGTATCGTCGGCGAACCCCGACGGCCACACGCGAACCCTGGGCACATGGATGTGCTCAGGGTGTGTTCGCGGGGTGGCCTTCTCTTTGGTGACTTTTCTCTTGGCCACACAAGAGAAAGTCACCCGCGTCCCCGGGAGGGGCGCGGAAAAGAGACAAGGATGTCGAATAGAAGTCACTGGGTCCAGGCTTTCACCGGAATGACGTTCGTAAGGTTCATCGCCCCGCCCGGGAGGCGGGCGGAAATAGACAAGGATGCCGTTGCAACTGCACGAAGTGCACATGCAATCAAAGCAGCACGACATCGAACTGCTCCTGCCCGTACTGCTCCTCAGGCTGGAACCGGATCGACTTGCCGATGAAGGCTTCCAGCTCGACGACTGCCGCGGATTCTTCTTCCAGCATGCGCGTCACCACGCGCGGCGAGGCCAGCACCAGCAATTTCTCCGCTTCGAACTGGCGTACTGCACGGGTGATCTCGCGGAAGATCTCGTAACCGACCGTCTCGGCGGTCTTGAGGATGCCGCGCCCGGAACATGCAGGGCACGGCTCGCACAACTGGCGAGCGAGGCTCTCGGTGGTGCGCTTGCGGGTCATCTCGACGAGGCCGAGCGGCGACATCTCGTACACCGTGGTCTTGGCATGGTCGCGTGCCAGCGCCTTTTCCAGCGTGCGCAGCACCTGGCGCTTGTGCTCGTCGTCGTGCATGTCGATGAAGTCGATGATGATGATGCCGCCGAGGTTGCGCAGCCGCAGTTGCCGCGCCGCCGCCTGCGCGGCTTCGAGGTTGGTGCGGAACGCGGTTTCCTCGAGGTTGCGCGCGCCGAGGTAGGCGCCGGTGTTGACGTCGATCGTGGTCATCGCCTCGGTCTGGTCGATCACGAGGTAGCCGCCTGATTTCAGCGGTACTTCCTTGCGCAGGGCCTTCTGGATTTCGTCCTCGACACCGTACAGGTCGAAGATCGGGCGTTCGCCCGGATAGTGTTCGACGCGCTCGGCGAGTTCCGGCATGAATTGGCGCGCGAAATCCAGGGTGCGCTCGAAGGTTTCGCGCGAATCCACGCGCACCTTCTCGATGTCGTCGTGCATCAGGTCGCGCAGCACGCGCAACGGCAGCGCCGGCTCCTCGTACACGCGCTGGCCGGGCTGCGCGCGCGCGATCGCCTCGGCCACCACCTGCCAGACGCGGGTGACGTAGGCGACGTCCTCGGCCAGCGCATCGCGCTCCAGCCCTTCGGCATTGGTGCGCGCGATCAACCCGAACTTGCTGCCCTCGACCAGCCCGGCGAGCAAACCGCGCAGCCGCTCGCGCTCGGCCTCGCCCTCGATGCGCACCGACACGCCCAGCGTCGCGCTGTCGGGCAGCAGCACCAGATAGCGCGAGGGAATGGAAAGATGGGTGGACAGCCGCGCGCCCTTGCTGCCGATCGGATCCTTGATGACCTGCACGATCACCCGCTGGCCCTCGTGTACCAGCTCGGTGATCGAGGGGACGCTGGCCGGCGCCGCATCCACGCCATCGATCGGTTCGGAGTTCAACGCCGGATGCGCCATGTCGGCGGCATGCAGGAACGCGCTGCGCTCCAGGCCGATATCGACAAACGCGGCCTGCATGCCGGGCATCACCCGCTTCACGCGCCCGCAGTAGATGTTGCCGACGTAGCCGCGATGGCCGCTGCGCTCGATGTGCACCTCCTGCAGCATGCCGTTTTCGACCACTCCGACCCGCGCTTCGCGGGGCGTGACGTTGATCAGGATTTCCTCGGTCATGGGCAGGTCTATCCAAAGTCGGTGCGACGGGCATGCGGATCGGGTTTCCGGAACCTTCATCCATCAAGCGATCGCCCGCCCCTTATAGCCCGGCGTGTGTGTACCTGTCGATGCGCGAATCGCGGGCGTTCAGCCGCCGTCACGCCGCGAGCCCGGCCCCGCGGAGCAGGCCGGCGGTTTCGAACAAGGGCAAACCCATCACGCCCGAATAACTGCCCGACAGGTGCGCGATGAAACTTGCCGCGCGGCCCTGGATCGCATAACCGCCAGCCTTGCCGAACGGCTCGCCGGTCGCGACGTAGCGCGCGATGGCGGCATCGTCCAGATCTGCGAACGTCACCCACGATTCGCAGACCGCAGTCTCCTTGCGATGCTGCGTGATGCAGCAGACGACGGAGACCACAGCATGCCTGCGTCCGGACAGGCTGCGCAGCATCGCCGTCGCGTCGCCGGCATCGCGCGGTTTGCCGAACACCCGGCCATCCAGCACGACTTCGGTATCGGCACCCAGCACGACGGCCTCCGGATCGCGTCCGCGGATCGCCGCGAATCCCGCCGTGGCCTTGTCGCGCGCCACCCGTTCAACATACGCATGCGGCGATTCGTCCGCGCCGCGCACTTCCGGCACATCCACGTCCACGGTCTCGAATACCACGCCGAGCTGCTTCAGCAACTCGTGCCGGCGCGGCGACTGCGAGGCGAGCCAGAGCGTCATGCGCGATGGTAGGGATGGCCATTGACGATGCTCACCGCGCGGTACAACTGCTCGGCAACCAGCAACCGCACCAGCATGTGCGGCAGGGTCAGCGGGCCCAGCGACCAGCGCTGGTCGGCGTGTTGCAACACATCGCGCGCATGGCCGTCGGGGCCGCCGATCAGGAACGCAAGATCGCACCCCGCCATGCGCCACGCCGACAGTTGCGTCGCCAGCTGTTCACTCGACCATACCGTGCCCCGGCCATCGAGCGCGACGACATGCGCGCCACGCGGCACCGCCGACAGCAGCGACGCGCCTTCGTCCGCGATGGCGCGCGCATCGTCACGCCCCTTGCCGCGCGCACCCGGCTTGATCTCCACCAGCTCCAGCGGCAGCTCGCGCGACAGGCGCTTGGCGTATTCCGCGAAGCCTTCCGCCACCCAGCCCGGCATGCGTTCGCCGACCGCGATCAGCTTCGCGTGCATGACATTCCTATTCCAAGAACGCCTTGAGAGCGTTACGAGCGATGACAGGTCGCGCGTCGCCAGCGCGCAGCAAGCGGAGCGTACACGTCAGTACGTGAGCATTGCGAGCACTGCCGGCGCGCGAGATGTCGAGCGCAGTAGCTCTCAAGGCGTTCTCAACGATCGTTCGCGGCTTCGGCTTCCGGCGCCTGGTCGCCGACGGTCCACAGGCGTTCCAGCCCGTAGAACTCGCGGATGCGCGGCAACATCACGTGCACGATGATGTCGCCGAGATCGACCAGCACCCATTCGGCTTCGGCCTCGCCTTCGACGCCAAGCGGCAACATGCCCGCGCGCTTGGCGAACTTGACGACTTCGTCGGCAAGGGATTTGACGTGGCGGGAGGACGTGCCGGAAGCGATGATCAACAGGTCGGCGATGGAAGTTCGCCCGCGCACGTCGATTTCGCGGATGTCGTGTGCCTTCAACTCATCGAGGGCGGCGAGCACACGCCGGCGCAAGGTGGCAAGGCTGGGAGGACGGGTAACAGGGAGGGTGGAAGAGCGCTGCCTGGCTTGGCTGGTCAAGTTCTCGAAGGCCTCGGCCTTTGGTGGGCACGCGGATCGCGCGGCATCAGTATGCACCTGCGGGCCACGAGCGCAAGTGCGACCCCGCCCTGCGCGTTCAGGCCCCCGCCGCCCTGCGGTAGGGCTCCAGCAAAACGGGGTCGGCGAGCAACGCATCCGGCACCAGCCAGCGCGGTTCGGCGCCCGCGGCCAGCAGGTTGCGGATACGCGTCGCGGAAATACCCAGCGACGTGACCACCATGTTCAGCACCCTGCCTGCCGGTTCCGACCGCAAGCGATCCACATGTTCCACGAGACGCGGCGCGACTTCCGCCGCCAGGGCCTCCGGCATGGCCGGAACCTGCGCGGGCCGGGTGAGCACGCACATGTGCGCGAGGTCGAACAAGGCCTGCCAGCGGTGCCACGACGACAAGCCTGCGAACGCGTCCGCGCCGATCAGCAGCACCAGCGGGCGCGAATTGCCGATTTCGGTGCGCAGCGACGTCAGCGTATCGAACGTGTACGACGGCCCTTCGCGATGCAGCTCGCGCAGGTCGAGTCGCAGACGCTGCTGGCCCGCCAGGGCCACCTGCAGCATCGCCGCGCGCTGTTCCGCACTGGCGACCGGTTGCGGGCGATGCGGCGGCACCTTGGCGGGCACCAGGTAGACGTCGGCACCCAACGCTTCCGAAGCTTCCCACGCTGCGCGCAGATGTCCGATATGGACCGGGTCGAAGGTGCCGCCGAAAATCGCCAATGGGCGCATGCGGATCACGCGACCAGCAGCGTGGCCGCGGCGCGCGGCTGCGCGATCGCAACCACGAGGCGCTCCATCTCTCGCCACGGGTCGCCCATCTCGCGACCCTTGGCCATGCGATCGATGCGCGCGCACTCCGCGAGGCAACGCCGCCAATGGGCGTTGCCGCGCCCCGCCCGTTTCAACGCGTCCGCGAACAACTGTTGGCGCGCGGGCCACATGCCGTGTTCGTTGCGCACCGCGCTGGCGAAGTCGACGGCCGACGACAACCGCAACGCCAGGTCGAGCTGGTTCAGCATCCAGCCGAGCATCGGAATCACGTCTTCGCCTTCCGCACGCAGGCCGTTCAATATCTTCACGGCGCGCGCCGCGTCGCCGCCGAACGCCGCGTCGGTGAGCTTGAACACGTCGTACACCGCATTGTCGGCGCCCAGCGCTTCCAATTCTTCCGCGTCGACCGGCCCGTCCGAGCGCAACGCGGCGAGCTTGTCGATCTCCTGTGCTATGGCCAACAGGTTGCCCTCCGCGCGCGCGGCCAACAGCGCCACTGCGTCGTCGTCGGGCGCGAAACCTTTCGCGCGCATGCGCGCACGAATCCAGGCGGGAAGCTGGTCGAGGCGCGGCGCGCGCAGCCACACATAGACGCCGGCGCGTTCCGCCGCCTTGACCCACGCGCCTTCGTGCTTCCTGCTCCACTCGGCGGCGCTGATCAACAGCACGGTGTCGGGCGCGGGCGCCTTGCACCACTCGGTGATGGCCACGGCGCCGTCGCGATCCGGCTTGCCGGTAGGCAGGCGCAACTCGATCAGCCGGCGCGACGCGAACAGCGACAGGCTGGCGCCGCTGCGGGCGAGGCGATCCCAGTCGAAATGCGCTTCGACGTCGAGCACTTCGCGCTCGCCAAAGCCCAGTGCACGCGCCCGCGCACGCACGGCATCGGCGGCTTCCTGCAGCTGCAACGGTTCTTCGCCGCCCAACAGGTACACCGGCGCGAGTTCGCCCTTGGCGAGCGTATTCAGGAAATTTTCGAGCTCGCCGGCCACGCTCAACCCGCGCTGGTGGCGCTGGCCGATGCCGCGGCCGGCACGTGGGCGCGTGCCTCGAGACGGCGCATCACCGCATCGGTCATCTCGCGCACGAGGCTGCGCTGGATCGCCTCGGTCTCGCTGCTGATCGCGGTCAGCTGGGTCTGGTCCACCGCGAACTCATGCGACAGGTTGATCGTCTGCAGCGGCACCACGACCTTGCCTTCGGCATCGGCCAGCGCGAACTGCACCTGGAATCCCACCACATACTCGCCCACGCGCTGGACGCCGCCGGTGGTCAACAGGCGCGACGAGAACTGTGCCACCGGCACCGACAGGGTCGCGGCGCCCGTGCCCGCGGTATCCAGCACTTCGACCTTGCTGGCGCGCAACGCCGCTGCCAGCGAGCGCGGGAAATCCCCGCCGCCGTTGACCTGCAGATAGACCTGCTGCGCCATCGGCGCCGGCAACGCCGCATTGCGGCGCAGGTGGAAACCGCAGCCGGCGAGTGCGGCCATACCGGTAACGCACAACAAACCCAGCAACCATTGCCTACGGCGCATTACCGACGCTCCGAACTTCAGGGCCAGCGCGAAGGATAGCAGCGACTCCCAGTGGCGCACGTCTTGAAAGAACCTTCGGAGAACCGTCGCGAGCGAACAACGCCATCCATGGCGAAAGAACTCCGTGATTGCGGGTCGCCGGAGCGCAGCAAGCGGAGCGCACACGTCAGTACGTGAGCATTGCGAGCACCGCCGGCACGCAAGCTGGCGAGCGCAGCAGGTTATCCGAAGGTTCTCAGTTCGCGACGATATTCACGATCTTCCCCGGCACCACCACCACCTTGCGCACGGTCTTGCCTTCGATGGCGGCAGCGACGTTGGGCAATGCGCGGGCCTGTGTCTCAAGCAGGTCGCGCGAAGCGTCGGGCGCGGCTTCCAGCGTGCCGCGCAGCTTGCCGTTGACCTGCACCGCCAGCGTCACGCTGTCGCGCACCCGCGCGGCGGAATCGGCCATTGGCCACGGCACGTCCTCGACCAGCGTTTCCCGGTGCCCGAGTACCTGCCACAACGCGTGGCTGGCATGCGGCGTGAACGGGTTCAGCAGCAGCACCATCGCTTCCAGCGCTTCGTGGCGCAGCGCACGCCCGGTGTCGCCCATGTCGTCGAACTTCTGCACCGCGTTCAGCAGCTCCATCAGGGCCGCAATCGCAGTATTGAAGTTGCGCCGGCGACCGATGTCGTCGCCGACCTTGGCGATGGTTTCATGGACCTGGCGGCGGAACGCCTTCTGTGCGGCGTTCAATGCCGCGGCGTTGACTTCGGGGTGATCCGGCTGCGCAGCGTGCGTTACCACTTCGCGCCAGAAGCGGCGCAGGAAGCGCGCCATGCCTTCCACGCCCGCTTCGTTCCATTCCAGCGACTGGTCGGGCGGCGAGGCGAACATCGAGAACAGCCGCACCGTGTCGGCGCCGTACTTGTCGATCATCGTCTGCGGATCGACGCCGTTGTTCTTGGATTTCGACATCTTCTCCGAAGCGCCGATCGACACCGGCTGGCCATCGGCCTTCAGCGTGGCCCCGGTCACGCGCCCGCGTTCGTCGCGCAGGATGTCCACGTCGGCAGGATTGATCCAGGTCTTGTCGCCGTTCGCATCTTCGCGACAGTACGTTTCCGCGACCACCATCCCCTGGCACAGCAAGTTGGTCGCGGGTTCGTCCGAATGCACCAGTCCCGCGTCGCGCAGCAGCTTGTGGTAGAAGCGGAAATACAAGAGGTGCAGGATCGCGTGCTCGATGCCGCCGATGTACTGGTCCACCGGCAACCAGTAATTCGCGCGCGCGTCGACCTGGGTCGGCGCGCCCGGCGAACAGTAGCGCGCGTAATACCAGCTCGATTCCATGAAGGTATCGAAGGTGTCGGTTTCGCGTTCGGCCGGACCGCCGCAGCCGGGGCAGCGCGTCATCCGCCACTCCGGATCGGATTTGAGCGGCGACTGCACGCCCGAGAACGCCACGTCTTCCGGCAGCTTCACCGGCAACTGGTCTTCCGGTACCGGTACCGCACCGCACTTCGGGCAATGCACGATCGGGATCGGGCAACCCCAGTAGCGCTGCCGCGACACGCCCCAATCGCGCAGGCGCCAGTTGACCCGCCGCTTGCCGCGGCCTTCGCGCTCGAAACGTTCGGCCAGCGCATCGAACGCCTGCCGGTAATCCATGCCGTCATACTCGCCGGAGTTCACCAGCGTGCCGTGCCCGGTGAACGGACCCTCGGTGATGATGCGGTTCTCGAAGGCCTCCAGCAGTCCCCCCACCGGTCCCGGTTCGGCCACGTCGATCGGCTGCGACTGGCCCAGCGCCGCGCTCATCGCGTCGGTGTTGTCGGCGGCGTCGCGGCCGAGTTCGCGGATCGCGTCGCGCACCGGATCGCTGACGATCACCATCCGGATCAACAGGTCATATTTGGTCGCGAACTCCCAATCGCGCTGGTCGTGCGCCGGCACCCCCATCAACGCGCCGGTGCCGTAGCCCATCAGCACGAAGTTGGCGATCCAGATGGGGATGCGCTCGCCCGTCACCGGGAGCAGCGCGAACAGGCCGGTGTCGATGCCCTTCTTTTCCTTGGTCTCGAGTTCCGCCTCGGACACGCCACCCTGCCGGCATTCGTCGATGAACTTCTGCAGCGCGGGGTTGCCGCGCGCGGCCTCGACCGCCAGCGGATGCTCGGCCGCGACCGCGAGATAGGTCACGCCCATCAAGGTGTCGGGCCGCGTGGTGAACACTTCCAGCGAGCCGCCGCCCTCGACGTCGAAGCGGATCTCGAGGCCTTCCGAACGCCCGAGCCAGTTGCGTTGCATGATCTTGACCGCATCCGGCCAGCCCGGCAGCTTGTCCAGGCCATCCAGCAATTCATCGGCATAGGCGGTGATCTTGAGGAACCACTGCGGGATTTCGCGCTTCTCGACCAGCGCGCCGGAACGCCAGCCGCGGCCATCCACCACCTGCTCGTTGGCCAGCACGGTCTGATCCACCGGATCCCAGTTCACCACGCTGTTCTTGCGGTACACCAACCCCTGCTTGAACAGCCGCACGAACATCCGCTGCTCGTGCACGTAGTACGACGGATCGCAGGTCGCGAATTCGCGCGACCAGTCGATCGCAAAACCCATCGCCTTCAACTGTTCGCGCATGTGGGCGATGTTCTCGCGCGTCCACTTGCCGGGCGGGACGCCGCGCTTGATCGCCGCGTTTTCCGCCGGCAGCCCGAACGCGTCCCAGCCCATCGGCTGCAGCACGTTTTTCCCCTGCATCCGCGCAAAGCGGCTGATCACGTCGCCGATCGTGTAGTTGCGCACGTGTCCCATGTGCAGCGCACCGGACGGATACGGCAGCATCGACAGGCAATAGTATTTTTCGCGCGACGCGTCTTCCTTCACCTCGAATGCGCGGGTGTCGGACCAGAACTTCTGCGCGGCGGCTTCCACGGCGCCGGGGTTGTAGGCGCCGGGGTTGTAGGCGCCGGGGTTGTCGGCGCTGGGGTTACCAGCACTGGGATCGTGGGTTTCCTGCATGGCGGTGCTGCAATCCGGCAACGGTTGTCCAGGATGGGCCAGCCTACCGCAGTGCAGCAAAAAGCGCCAAGGGTCGTCCTTCCCCGGGAAACCTGTCTGGAGTGCAGCCGGTCATGTCGATTCCCGCTGCAATCGTTCGTCGCAACCATGAGCGCGGCCATTCGATGCCGGGACTCCCGCGATCCCCGCCACCGTCCACCACGAGGAGCAAGACATGTCGAGTGCCAACACAACGAGGAACATTGCGGTTTGCCTGTGGTTCGATGGCAACGCTGAACAAGCCGCCAGTTTCTACGCCAGCACCTTCCCGGATTCACGCGTGGATGCTGTGCACCGCGCGCCCGGCGACTACCCGTCCGGCAAGCAGGGGGACGTGCTGACGGTGGAATTCACCGTGCTCGGCATGCCGTTCCTCGGATTGAACGGCGGCCCGACGTTCAAGTTCGACGAAGCGGTTTCGTTCCAGGTCTACACGCGCGACCAGGCCGAAACCGACCGCTACTGGAATGCCATCGTCGGCAACGGCGGATCCGAAAGCCAGTGTGGCTGGTGCAAGGACCGCTTCGGCCTGTCCTGGCAGATCACCCCGCAGGTATTGATGGATGCACTCACCGACCCGGATCCTGCCGCCGCCAAGCGGGCATTCGACGCCATGATGACGATGCAGAAGATCGACATCGCCACCATCGAGGCAGCGCTGCGCGGATAGTCGGGCACCTCCATTGTCCTTATCCCTGCGCAGAGCCGACCCAAGGACAATGATCGGGTTCGTTTCTGTTCGCGCCCTCGGGTTCCAGCACCCAAGTGGCTGTAGGATCGAACCGGGATCACCTCCACACGGGCCACGATGCGAACATTGCAATGGCTGCTGCTGATCACCTGCGCGGGCCTGGGCGGCTGCGTTTCAGTCGCGGCGCATTACATCGAAACGCCCGGACACCACGGTCCGACGCCTGAACTCAAGCAGGTTCTGTTGCAAGGTACCGACTACACGCAGCACTTTTTTACTACCCGCGATGGCCTGCGCCTTGCGTACTGGTATTCACCGCCGCGCGATGTGCCCATCAAGGAAACGTTTTCCGAGCATCGCACCGCCGGCGCGCTGCGCGGGTTTTCCTTCAGCTTCGAGTTTCCCGATCGTGATGACCACGCCACGCCGCCGGTGACGCGCGGGAGCGTGGTACTGCTGCACCCGTGGGGACAAAACGCTGCGCAGATGGTCTTCTGGGGGACGCGCTTTTCCAGCGCCGGCTACGTGACGGTATTGCCAACCTTGCGCAGCCAGGGTGAATCGGGCGACGCGCCGGTGGGCTATGGTCCGCGCGAAGCCGATGACGTGGTGCAACTGATCGATGCACTGCAGGCCAAGCACGAATTGCCAGCGCCGCTGTACCTGTTCGGCTACTCCTATGGCGCCACGGCGACATTGTTTGCGGCGCCGCAATTGCCGGACCTGCGCGGCGTCGTGGCGATGGCACCGTACGTCCACCCGGCCGATGTGATCCTGCGGGCACCAGCGACCGGCTGGTTCGCGCCGAAGTGGTGGGCGCGTTTCTTTTCGCCGCGCACCATGCACAAGGCGATCGCGCGTGCGGACCACAAGCTCGGCATCGACCTCGCCTCGATCGATCCCGGCCATGCACTGGCGACGTCGCACGCCTGCACGCTGCTGTTGCGCGGCAGCGACGACATCCTGATTTCGGATGACGCCCTGAAACAACTCGCGGCTCTCTCGCCACGCGTGGACTACATCGATATTCCCGGCGAAGGACACATCACGTTGTTTTTCCGCAGCCAGCAACTGTCACCCTCGATCATTGTCTGGATGCAGGCGGTGGCCAGGAACCGCGCCACAACCTGCCCCGATTTCGCCCTGCCAGCCACCGGGTAACGCGCGCAGCAATTACGGTACGCATTCGCTAAGATGCGGCGCTTGGCACATCACGAGGGGTCGTCATGCAAGCCGTCACGCGCCGCAACCTGCTTCACGCCACTCCGTTCCGCAAACTCCCACTGGCGATCGCGATCGCCGCGATGTCGATGGGCGTCGCGCAGGCAGTCGATGCGCCCGTTGCGCAAGCCGCGCCGGCGCTCACGGTGATCCACTGTGCACACCTTATCGACACCGTCGCAGGGAAGATGCTGGGCGCGACCAGCATCGTCATCGACGGCCAGCGCATCAAGGAAGTCGCGCCGGGCAGCGTTACGCGCGAGGGCGCCAAGGTGATCGATATGCCGGCGAACGACACCTGCCTGCCGGGGCTGATCGATTCGCACACGCACCTGACGATGCAGTTCGGCAAGAACACCTACGCGGAAAAATTCCATCTCAATCCCGCCGACTATGCAATCCAGAGCACGGTGTACGCGCGGCGCACGCTGTTGGCTGGGTTCACCGCGGTCCGCAACGTCGGCGACGAACACAACGAGTCGATTGCGCTGCGCAACGCGGTCAATTCGGGCGAAGTCCCGGGGCCACGCATCTTCAGCGCCGGCCAGTTCATCGGCACCACCGGCGGCCACGCCGATCCGACCAACGGCTTTCGCTGGGACCTGCAGGGTGATCCGGGCCCGAAGGACGGCATCATCGATTCGCCCGCGGACGCGTGGAAGGCCGTGCGCCAGCATTACAAGGATGGCGCGGACCTCATCAAGATCATGCCCTCGGGCGGCGTGCTGGATGAATCATCCAGCTCGGAAAATCCGCAGATGACGATCGAGGAGATCAAGGCCGTGGTCGCCGCGGCGCACGACTACGGCTTCACGGTGGCCGCGCATGCGCACGGCGCCGAGGCGATCCGCCGCGCGGTGCTGGGCGGTGTCGATTCGATCGAGCACGGCACCTTCATGGACGATCAGGACATGCAGCTGATGAAGGAACACGGCACCTGGTACGTGCCCACGATCATTGCCGGCGAGTTCACCAAGGACAAGGCCAAGGAAGGCTGGTACCCGCCGCAGGTGGCGCGCAAGGCGCTGGAAGTCGGCCCGAAGATCCTGGCCACCGCGGGCAAGGCGTACAAGGCCGGCGTCAAGATCGCGTTCGGCACCGACGCCGGCGTGTATCCGCACGGCGAGAACGCGCAGGAATTCGTGTACATGGTGCAAGCGGGCATGCCGCCCATGTACGCGATCCAGGCCGCGACCACCCATGCCGCCGCGTTGCTGAAGCACTCGAACGATTTCGGCAGCGTGAGCGCAGGCAAGTACGCCGACGTGATCGCCGTGCCCGGCAACCCGCTCGACGACATCGCCTTGATGAAGAACGTGGACTTCGTAATGAAGGAAGGCACCGTTTACAAACAGGGCGGCGAAGCCACCAACGCCGCGCTGAAGTCCAGCCTTGGAATGTAACCCGACGGCCACCACCTGTACGCGCATGGAAACGAAAACCAACCCTGCCGGCACGGCCTCCCCGGCCTCTTCATTCGTGTTCGAGGCTGGCGAGGCCAACTTCGAAACCGACGTTTTGCAGGCTTCGCTGAAGACGCCCGTGCTGGTGGATTTCTGGGCGACCTGGTGCGGACCGTGCAAAACGCTCGGCCCGATCCTGGAAAAGCTCGCCGATGACTACGCCGGCGCGTTCCGTCTCGCCAAGATCGACTGCGACAAGGAACAGCAGCTCGCCGGCATGTTCGGGGTGCGCAGCATTCCGACCGTCGCGCTGATCAAGGATGGCCAGATTGCCGATGCGTTCACCGGTGCGCTGCCCGAATCGCAGGTAAAGGAATTCCTGAAGCGACACGGCATCGAGCCCGCGGCACGCATCGCGGCGCCGGCCCAGGACACCGGCGACGGCGCGCCAGCGCCGCCGGAAACGCCGCAGGCGGCGATCGCACGGCTTCAGCAGTCGCTTGCCGCTGATCCCGACAACGCAGGATTGAAACTCGATCTTGCGCTCGCGCGCGCGCGCGGCGGCGACATCCAGGACGCGCAGCAAACCCTCGATGCGTTGCCGGTCGATCTGGCCGAAGACGACCGCGCCAAGGCGCTGGCCGCCTTGCTCGCGATGCATGGTTCGCTGCCCGGGATTCCCGCCGTAGCCGAGTTGCAGGCGCGCGTGCAGCACGACCCGCGCGACTTCGCCGCTCACGACGGCTTGGGCGTGCGCCAACTTCTGGACGGCGATGCCACCGGCGCGATGCAGCACTGGCTGGACATCCTCGCCGCCGACCGCGGCTGGAACGAAGGGCTCGCGCGCAAGCGCCTGCTGGACGCGTTCCGCATCGTCAACGACGAGGCGCTGGTGGCGGCGACCAGGCGCAGGATGTCGTCGCTGCTGTTCTGACCACCGCGCGTGCCGGATAATCCGCTCCCCTTTGCGGCGGGAGCAACGGCATGATGCGCGACTGGTTCCGGTACGAGCACCGCAGCGAGCCCCTGCTGCCGTGGCGGCTGTTCCTGCTGCAGCGGGTCGGCAAGACGCTGGCTGCGGCGGGCGTGATCATCGCGGTATCCCTTCTCATCGGCATGCTTGGCTACCGCCTGACCGAGGGCATGGGCTGGCTGGATGCCTTCCTGAACGCGTCGATGATCCTGGGCGGCATGGGCCCGGTCGACACACTCCACACTGCCGGTGGCAAGTTGTTCGCGGGTTGCTATGCGCTGTACAGCGGCCTGATGCTGGTTGGCACCGCGGGCTTGCTGCTGGCACCTTTCATGCATCGACTGATGCATCGGTTCCATCTGGAAAACCGCCACACGGGCGGAAACTGATAGCAACACATCGCCCCAATCGATGCCGCCATGGCAACCCACTCCGCGGGCCGGACCTCATGCACCGGTGCGTGGCGGGTGCGTGCGCGATCGGTCCGCTGCAATTTCCGGACGCACCGTGGACGGCGGCCGTGGACGGTCAACCATGAACGACAGCGCCCAGCTCCCGGAGATACCGGGCTACCGACTGGTCCGTGCGATCGGAAGCGGCGGCGCTGCGACCGTCTACGAAGCGATCCAGCGCTCGCTCGAACGCCAGGTTGCGGTGAAGGTGTTCAACCTGCCCGACACCCAGACCGTGGCGCGCTTCGAGCCGCTGCTGCGCGCCAACGCGCGCTTGTCGCATCCGCACATCCTCGGCGCACACCAGATCGGACACACCGCCGAGGGGCGCCTGTTCCACTCGATGCCGTTCATGGTCAGCGCGGAACTGGCCGCACACACCTTGCGTGCCAAGCCGCTGAGGGTGGCCGCCTTGCTGCGCGAAGTGCTGGATGCCGTGGGCCACGCGCATCGTTGCGGGATCGTGCACGGCGGGATCAAGCCCACCAACGTGTTGTTCGACGCATACGGCCACACGCGCGTGGCGGACTTCGGCATCGCGCGCGGCGCAGCGGAAATCGGCTGCCCGCACCCCTTCGCCGCCAATTATCAAAGCCCCGAACAAGCCCGCGGCCAGGCGCCCGGCCAGCGTTCGGATTTCTACAGCATCGGCGTGCTGGCCTACCAACTGCTGACGGGTTCGCTGCCGTTCGAGGGCGAGGACGCCGTGGCAACCGCAGTCGCCCACATCGAGCAACCCGTCCCGCGCCTGCCGCCGATGGTGGGCGCGTGGCAAGCGTGGATCGACAAGGCGCTGGCGAAATCGCCCGAACAACGCTTCCAGGGCGCGCAGGAGATGGCCGACGCGTTGTCCGCAATCGACGGACAACGCGGCAGCGGAATGCCCGCGCCCGCCGTGGCACGCAGGCGCGTGCCGAAGCGTGCATTGGCGGCCGCGGCGGCGCTCGCGGTGGTCGTGGTGGCACTGGCGGGATGGGGTGCCTGGGGGCACCAAAAGGCATCCAGTACGCGCGCCGGCGATGCGGTGCAGCCGATCCAGCCCGAAGCCGCGGTCACCCGTACCGTGCCGTCGCAGGATCCGGCGACCGCTGACAGCGCCTCGTTGCGTGAAAGCCGCGTTGCAACGTTGATCGCGCAGGCGGACGCGCTGCGCGCCGCCGGACACCTGTTCTCGCCACGCGGCAACAACGCCGCCGAACAATACTTCACGGCGCTCACGCTCGACCCGGGCAACCCGGCCGCGACGGCTGGCGTCGACGCCATCCTGTACACGTCAACCCGGCAACTCCAACAAGCCTGGCACGAGCAACGGCTGGCGCAGGTTGGCGATCTGGTGAAACGCTGCGACCTGCTTGACGCGCACGCCGGCATCCGTGCACGACGTGACTGGCGCGAGGCGCGTGACGGTCTTGCGCAAGACGTCGGTACAGCAGTTGCCACGGCGGCGGCGGCGCGAGACACGCAAGGGCTGGCGGTCTTGAAGCCATTGGCCGAGACGTTGCCTGCGATCTACCGGGAAGGATTCGACTTCGCCAAGGCCGAACGCATGGCAGCCACGCCGGTCGCGGGCGAACGCCTGCAGGACCGTGGCGGCCCCGTGCTCGTCTATCTGCCTGCCGCGGGCGCTGGCGCGGCTTTCGCGATGGCGCGCGTCGAGGTGACCCGCGCCGACTACACGGCGTTCGCGCACGCGACGCAGCGTCCCGCATCGCGGTGCCTGGAAGCCTACAACCCGTTCTCGCGCCTGCGCCACTTGACCTGGCAGGCCCCGGGCTTCGCGCAGGGCGGCGACCATCCCGTGGTGTGCGTGAGCTGGGACGATGCCATCGCCTACGCCGCGTGGCTGTCCCGCACCACCGGCGAGAACTATCGGCTGCCCACTGACGCGGAGTGGTTGCGCGCCGCGCAAGGCATGCCCAAGGGCACTCCCTGCCAGCTCGGCAACGTCGACGACATCAGCCGCCAGAGCGCGATGGACAACGATCGCTGGTCCTGCGACGACGGCGCCGCGCAAACCGCGCCGGTCGGACGCTATGCGCCCAGCGGCGTCGGCGCCTACGACATGTACGGCAATGTCAGCGAATGGCAGGCCGGCGGCAGCCCGCACGCAAGGGAGTTCCGCGGACTGTCCTGGCGCGACGGCAGCCACCAGACGCCGCTCGGGCGCCGGGGCACCGCGGATTCGGACATCGGCTACACCAGCGTGGGTTTCCGCGTGGTGCGCGTGATCGACGCGACGCATCCCGCGCCGGGCGTGGTTTCCGCGCATTGAAAGCTGCGGCCACGCGGGTTTCCACAACCCTCCAGGCATGACTTGTGGCGTATGACCGCATCGGCATGCGCGCGCATACTGCGCGCGCTCGACGCTCAGGCGTCGCATCCGATCCTCCACCTCCACGGGATTGCCCATGAAAGCCAATCGCCTCGCCGTTGCCATCGCTTCGTTGCTGTTGTGCAGTGCCCCCGCCTTCGCCGCGGCCCCGCCCTCTAGCACAGGCAGTTCCGCTTCCGCGGCCGCGAGCGAAAACAGCACGCCGCCCGAAAGCCTGACGCAACGCCTGATGAAGCCGCTGGAGTCCACGACCACCGGCACCGTCACCGTGGAAGGCAAATCGATCAGTTACAAGGCGGTCGCCGGCACCTTGGTGATCAACGGCACGGGCGCCAAGGAATCCACGCCTGAAGTCGCGATGAGCTACTTCGCCTACTTCAAGCAGGGCGTCGATCCATCCAGGCGGCCAGTGACCTTCATCTACAACGGCGGCCCGGGTTCCTCGACCGTGTGGCTGCACATGGGCGCGTGGGGTCCGAAGCGCGTCGTCACCAATGACGACACCCACACACCCGCCGCGCCGTACCAGCTGGTCAACAACGACTACAGCCTGCTGGACGCGAGCGACCTCGTCTTCATCGACATGCCCGGCACCGGCTTCGGCCGCCTGCTCCCGCAGGGCAAGGACGACGCGGCGCGCATGGCCGACCGCAAGGAACTCGCCAAGGCCATCTGGGGCGTCGATGGCGACGCGCAGGCGTTCTCGCGCTTCATCACCCAGTTCCTGTCGAAGTACAACCGCTGGAATTCGCCGAAGTACCTGTTCGGCGAAAGCTATGGCACCACGCGTTCGGCGGTGCTGTCGGCCATCCTGGAAGAGCAGGACAACGTCGATTTGAACGGCGTGATTTTGCTGTCGCAGATCCTCAACTTCGGCACCAGCATCGATGGTCCCGGCGCGGACCCTGGCAATGATTTACCTTACGTGCTGGCGCTGCCGACCTATTCCGCGACCGCGTGGTACCACCACAAGCTGCCCAAGTACGACGGCGACAAGCTGGGACAATTGCTGAAGGATTCCATCGCCTTCGCCAAGGGTGAATACCGCGACGCGCTGTACGCGGGTTCCACGCTCGATCCGGCCAAGGAGAAAGCGGTGGCGGAAAAGCTGCACGAGTTCACCGGCCTGCCGGTTGCGTACCTGCTCAAGGCCAACCTGCGCGTCAGCGGCGGCATGTTCGAGCATGAGCTGCAGATCAACGACGACCTCGCGACCGGCCGCCTCGACACGCGCTTCTCCGGCCCGGAAATGGATCCGATGGCCAAGGAGTCGTACTACGATCCACAATCGGCGGCGATCAGTTCGGCCTATGTCTCGGCGTTCAACAGCTACGTCCGCAACGACCTGAAGTTCGGCCAGGACATGAGCTATCGGCCTGACTTGTATGACGCCAATTTCAACTGGGACATGAAGCACCGCACCCCGGGCGCCCCGCCGTGGGACGACGGCTCGGGCACGCTCAACGTGATGATCGACCTCGCCGACGCGATGAAATACAACCCGAACCTCAAGGTGATGTTGAACGGCGGTTTCTACGACCTTGCCACGCCGTTCTATGCGGCGATCTACGAGGAAGACCACCTGCCGATCCCGCAAAGCCTGCGCAAGAACATTTCCTATGCGTTCTATCCGTCGGGCCACATGGTGTACGCGCACATTCCGTCGCTGAAGCAACTGCACGACAACGTCGCGGCCTTCATCGACGCCACCGACAACCAGCAGCATTGATCGCGAGCACGCTCGCTCCTACCACGCCTGCAATGTAGGAGCCTGCGTGCAGGCGACGGTGGCAATGGCAACCGGCGCGCCGCGGCGCGCCGGTTTTTTTCATGACACGCATGCGGAGCTTGGCGCGCCGGCCCGCATCTGCACCCCGCAAGGCATGACTTTCGGGGTATGCCTCCCACGAGCTGGTGGGCGCATACTCGGCAGGTTCGTCGCCTGCATGCGCCGGATGACATCGCCACCCGACCGGAGCCATCCATGAAACCCCACCGCCTTGCCGTTGCCCTCGCCTCGCTGCTGTTGTGCAGCGCGCCCGCCTTCTCCGCGCCGCCGCCATCCAGCGCCGGCAGTTCCGCGCAAGCCGGCGCGGACAAGAGCGACCAGTCCGAATCGCTGATCCAGAAGCTGTCGAAGCCTCTGGCGTCCACGACAACCGGGACCGTCACGGTCGAGGGCAAGGCGATCAGCTACAAAGCCGTGGCCGGCACCCTGGTGCTGGATGGCACCGGGGTCAACGAAGGCACGCCGCAGGTGGCGATGAGCTACGTCGCCTACTTCAAGCAGGGCGCCGAGCCCTCCAAGCGCCCCGTCACCTTCATCTACAACGGCGGCCCTGGTTCCTCGACCGTGTGGCTGCACATGGGCGCCTGGGGACCGAAGCGCATCGTCACCAACGACGACACCCACACCCCGGCGGCGCCGTACCAGCTGGTCAACAACGACTGGAGCCTGCTGGATGCGAGCGATCTCGTGTTCATCGACATGCCCGGCACCGGTTTCGGCCGCCTGCTGAGCCAAGGCAAGGATGACGCCGAACGGGCCAAGAGCCACAAGGAACTGGCCAAGGAATACTGGGGCATCGACGGCGACGCGCAGGCGTTCGCGCGCTTCATCACCCAGTTCCTGTCGAAGTACGACCGCTGGAATTCGCCCAAGTACCTGTTCGGTGAAAGCTACGGCACCACACGTTCGGCGGTGCTCTCGAACGTGCTTCAGACACAATACAACGTGGACCTCAACGGCGTGATGCTGTTGTCGCAGATCCTCAACTTCTCGCTCTCGATCGACGGCGCCAACATGAACCCCGGCGTCGACATGTCCTACGTGCTGGGGCTGCCGACCTACGCGGCGACCGCGTGGTACCACCACAAGTTGCCGAAGTACGACCACGGCGGGCTGGCGCCGCTGCTCGCGGAAGCCACCAAGTGGGCAACCACCGATTACGAGCAGGCGCTGGCGGCAGGTTCCACGCTCAGCGACGCGAAGAAACAGGAGGTCGCGCAGAAGCTGAGCGACTTCACCGGGTTGCCGGTCGCCTATCTGTTGAAGGCCGACCTGCGCGTGACCGGCGGCATGTTCGAACAGCAACTGCTGAGCGGCACCGACACCGATACCGGCCGCCTCGACACCCGTTTCACCGGTCCGTCCATGGACCCGCTGGCCAAGACCACCGAGTACGACCCGCAGTCCGCAGCGATCAGTTCGGCCTACGTGTCGGCGTTCAACAACTACGTGCGCAACGACCTGAAGTTCGGCGAAGGCATGACCTTCCGACCGTCGGTCTATGGCGCCGACGATTTCCACTGGGACTGGAAGCACATGGCACCGGGCCAGCGCTTCTCGCGTGGCGGCACGCCCAACGTGATGCTCGACCTCGCGGTGGCGATGAAATACAACCCGAACCTCAAGGTGAAACTGTTCGGCGGCTTCTACGACCTCGCGACGCCGTTCTACACCGCGGTGTACGAGATGGAGCACCTGCCGATCCCGGAATCGCTGCAGAAGAACATCAGCTACAACTTCTTCCCCTCCGGCCACATGGTGTACGCGCACCTGCCCTCGCTGAAGCAGTTGCACGACGATGCCGCGGCCTTCATCGAAGCGAACGACAACCAGGGCGGCAAGTAACAACCCCTCAAGTTGCAGCTTGCAACCTTCGAACCGGCGCGAGCGATCGCGCCGGTTTTTTGCCTCATTCGCGCTCGAAACGCGCGACTTCCGCAAGCACCGCTTCGGCGCGCCGGATGGCGCTGCCCGTGAAGTTGTCCCGCAACCAGCGGGCGTGTCCGAACCGCCGCAACAGCCAGAATGCGAGCGCGGCGAGTGCCACCGCGAAGACGCCGTTCATGGCCAGCCACAGTGGCAAGCCCGGAGCGGCACGCCACATGTCCACGCCGACACGCGCCGTGTCGTCGAGCATCAACATCAGCACCGCCGGAATCCAGACAAAGGCTCCCAGCAGCACGAATGCAGGTGCTTCCACGCGCACCCGCCACGCGCCAAGTGCAGCGAGCCGCCGCTGGATCTCGACGACCGGCGCCGCGTAGTCGATCGCTTTCAACGAATAAAGCAGACGTCCCGCGAATGCGGCCATCAGGATGCCGAAGACCTGCATCACCACACCGCAGACCACCGCACGCCAATCGGCGAGGTGGGTGGACCAGAAGGTAACGCCCCACAGGATGGCCGCAACGCCGAACGCGATCTGCGCGGATTGTCCCCAGTGCAGCGAACGCAGGCTTCGTCGCAGTTTGTCAGAATGTCCATCGCGAACCAATTGCAACGCCAGAGTGTGCGTATTCGCCACCCGCGCATCCAGCTCCTGCCACGCAAGCTTCATCTCATCGAGTTCCATGCTGCACTCCTGCGGTTTCCGCTGCGGTCATCTGCCCGCGCAGCTTCTGCTTGATGCGACCCAACTTGGTCGCGACGTTGGTCTCGCTGATGCCCAGCACCTCGGCAATTTCCGCGTAGCTGCGATCTTCGAGGTACAGCAGGATCAGGGCGCGGTTCAACGGATCGAGTTGCGCAATGAAGGCATGCAATTCCGCAATGCGCTCGTCGTGCAGGGCCGCTTCGTCGTGCGTCGCGGTGGCGGCACCCATGGTTTCCAGGTGCACGTCGTCGAGCGGATCGACTTGGTCCACGCCCGAGCGTTTGGTACTGCGGACGTGCGAAATGGCCACGTTCAGGGCCACGCGGTACATCCAGGTCGTGAACTTCGCACGACGTGCGTCAAACGCGCCGAATGACCGCCACAGCTGCGCAGCGATCTCCTGAGCGAGATCGTCGCGGTCGTGCGGATTGCGCGCATACACGCCCGCCACCTTGAACACGATCCGCTGGTGCTCGCGCAGCAGGGTTTCGAAGCGCCGCTGCCGTTCCCGCTTTTCCATCACCCCGTCCCGATCAGTTTCCCCATGATTCGCCGTGGCGCGACAAAAATCACACACGGACGCAGCATGCATCTCGATTACAATGCCCGATCCATGGGGTGTCCGTCGTGACCATGCCTGCCCTCCACGTCAAGCGCTACCTGCTCACGGGCCTGTTGGCCTTCATCCCGGTGTGGATCACCTGGGTGGTGTTCAAGTTCGTGTTCACCCTGCTCGCGGGCGTGGGTGCGCCGCTGGTCAGCGGCATCATCGGATTGATCGGGCTCGGCGCGCCCGGTGCCGCCAAGGCGCTGAACAGCGATTGGTTGATACCGATCCTTGCGTTCATCCTGACCCTGCTCGCGCTGTACCTGCTGGGCTGGCTGTCCACGCGCGTGATCGGGCGGCGCATCCTGGGCACCATCGACACCTTCCTGCAAAAATTGCCGCTGGTCCACACCATCTACGGCGGCGTCAAGAAACTGATGACCCTGATGCGCAACAAGCCGGGCGGCACCCAACGCGTGGTGTTGATCGACTTCCCGTCGCCGGAGCTGAAATCGATCGGCTTCGTGACCCGCACCTTCATCGACGCCGCGGGGCGCGAGATCGCCGCGGTGTACGTGCCGACCACGCCGAACCCCACCGGCGGCTACCTCGAACTGGTACCGACCGAACGCCTGATCATGACCGACTGGAGCATGGACCAGGCGATGGCCTTCATCGTCTCGGGCGGCGCGGTCGGACCCGAAGAGTTGCCGGATACGCTGGGCCCGGCGGCGCCGGCGCGGATCGAACAACCCAGCGTCGAGGCGCGGTGACGCCGCAGCCGGCCAGCACCGCCGCCGGCAGCCAGCGCTGCTTCCTTGCACTGCTTCCCGATGCCGCCAGCCGCGCCGCGTTGCAACGCTGCCGCGAGCTGGCTGCAGCTTCGCCATCCGGCACGCGCGGCGTACGCTGGAGCGACGCCGCATCGCTGCACCTGACCCTGCGTTTCCTCGGCGGCACCTCCCACGCACAGGTCGAATACTTCAAGCACATGCTGCCGTCGCTGGTGCGCGCATTGCCCGCACTCATTCCACGCCGCTGTGCAATCTGGCCCAACCGCGCACGACCGCGCCTGGTGGTGCTGGAGTTCGATCCTCTCGAGGCGCTGATCGCACTCGCCGGAGAATGCGAGGCGCTGGCGCAGAAAGCCGGGTTCGACGCGGAGCCGCGTGCCTTCAAGGCACACCTGACCTTGGCGCGGCTGCGCCCCGGCTGCCTGCCGGAATTGCCCCCCGCACCCACAGCGTCGATGGCCTTCGAATCGCTGGCGCTGATGGCGAGCGACCTGCAAACGACCGGCGCACGTTATCGCTGCCTCGCCAGCACCGCATTGCCGAAAAGCGCAGAAAACTGATGCGGCGCGTGGCGCAACCCGCTAAACTACGCCCCGTTTGACGCGCCGCACCCCGAACTTCCCTTGCGGATCGACGCGATCGAGTTGCCTTCCGGCACCGATCCGATCCCCTGCCACTCGCACGTCGCGCATACCCGGCCCCGCATCCGCGGCCGCCGTCAATGGTTGCATCTGCTCGCAGCGCGGTTTTGGGAACGCTCCGGGTTACTCAAGGAGTTTTTCCAATGTCTTTCGAATCGCTCGGGCTCCAGCCCGCGTTGCTGCGCGCGCTCGCCGAACAGGGCTACACCGATCCCACCCCGATCCAGGCCGCGGCCATCCCGCAGGTTCTGGATGGCCACGACATCATGGCCGGTGCGCAAACCGGCACCGGCAAGACCGCTGCATTCGCGCTGCCGCTGCTGCAGATGCTGGACGCCACAACGAGTGAATCCGCGCGCAACCCGCGCGCGCTGATCCTCACCCCGACCCGCGAGCTTGCCGCACAGGTCCACGACAACATCCGCGCCTACGGCAAGCACCTGCGCGTGCGCAGCGGCGCGATCTTCGGCGGCGTCGGCATGGGCGGGCAGGTGCAGTTCCTGCGCCGTGGTCCGGACCTTGTCGTCGCCACACCTGGCCGCCTGATCGACCACCTGCAACGCCGCAACGTCGATCTTTCCGGCGTCCGCTGGCTGGTGCTGGACGAAGCCGACCGCATGCTAGACATGGGCTTCCTGCCGGCGCTGAAGCAGATCCTCGCGGTGCTGCCGAAGCAGCGCCAGACCTTGCTGTTCTCGGCCACCTTCGCACCCGAAATCAAGCAGCTTGCGGCCAACTTCATGCGCACGCCACGCGAAGTACAGATGGCCACGCCGAATGCCGTCGCGGTCGGCGTCACGCACCGCGTGCACCCGGTCGATGGCGACCGGAAACGCGACCTGCTGCTGCACGTGCTGGCCGCCGACAGCCGCCGGCAGACGCTGGTGTTCGCGCGCACCAAGCACGGCTCGGACAAGCTGTGCCGGCACCTCGAACAGCACGGCTTCCGCGTTGCCGCGATCCATGGCAACAAGAGCCAGAACCAGCGCACCCGCGCGCTGGCGGACTTCAAGAACGGCCGCACCACGGTGCTGGTCGCGACCGACATCGCCGCGCGCGGCCTGGACATCGACCAGTTGCCGGCGGTGGTGAACTACGACCTGCCGATGGTCGCGCAAGACTACGTGCACCGCATCGGCCGCACCGGCCGCGCGGGCGCCGAAGGGTTGGCGCTGTCGCTGGTCAGCCGCGAAGAAGAAGGCCTGCTGCGCGACATCCAGAGGCTTTTGAAACAACCACTTGCAGTCGAACCCGTGCAAGGTTTCGAACCCGCATGGACGCTGCGCCCCGAGCGCGCGAATGCGCCCGCCGCGAAGCCCGCCCAGCGCCGCAATCCCCGTGGGCGCAAGACCTCAGGCTGGAGCAAGGCCGGCAAGCCGTCGAACGGCAACCGCGCCACACCACACGGCCATGCGCATCCGCAACATTCGCGGACGCAGAAGGATGTGGCGAATGCCAACCGGTCGCGCCGGAACCGCAACGGCCGCAACCGCGCCGCCCCGCGCTGATTCAGGGTTTCAGATCGAACGCGTCGGCATCCATCCACGCCGGGAACTTCTCGCGGAACGTCGCGAGCGCGGCGTGGTCCAGCGCGACGGTCACGGTCTGCTCCTGCGCGCCGAGGTCAACCATGGCCTGGCCCAGGAAATCCAGCACCGCGCTGTCGCCGGAATACGGCAACTGGTTGCCATCCACGCCGACGCGGTTGACGCCGATGCAGTAGCCCAGGTTTTCAATCGCACGCGCGCGCAGCAGCGTGCGCCACGCGTAGGCGCGCGCGGACGGCCAGTTGGCGACGAACAGGACGAGGTCGTAATCGAACCCGTCCTGCGCCTCGTGGCGGTTGCGCACGAATACCGGGAAGCGCAGGTCGTAGCAGACTTGTGGGCAAATCTTCCAGCCCTTCCATTCGACGATCAACCTGTCGCGACCGGCCGCGTAACGCTTGTGTTCGTCGGCGTAGCGAAACAGGTGGCGCTTGTCGTAATGCTGCACGCTGCCGTCCGGCGTCACGAACAACAGACGGTTGAACACGCCGTCACCGACGCGCAACTGCACGCTGCCGGTCACCGCTGCATCCAGTGATTTCGACTGTTCACGCAGCCAGGCGATGGTCGGGCCATCCATGCCCTCGGCGTTGTGGATGGCTTCGTTGGAGAACCCGCTGGTGAAAGTCTCCGGCAGCACCACGAGGTCGGTCTTGCCCGCCAGCGGCGCAATCAACGCGCCGTAATACTCGCGGTTGCCCGCCGGATCGTGCCAGCGCGTCGCGCCCTGCACCAGGGAAACCCTCAGATTTTGCATAGCCGCCCCGCCGCCGCCTGCAACGTCTCGTCACTCTTGGCGAAGCAGAAGCGCACCAGCTTCGCATCCGGCGCCGTTTCGTAAAACGCCGAAACCGGGATTGCGGCAACACCTGCCTCGCGCACCATCCATTCGCAGAAATTCAAGTCGTCGATGTCGCGGATCGCCGAATAATCGGCCAACTGGAAATAGCCGCCCGGCACCGCGGACAGCTTGAAGCGCGAGCCCACCAGCAGTTCGCGGAAACGATCGCGCTTGGCCTGGTAGAACCCCGACAGGTTTTGTGCGTGTTGCGGGTCGTGCTCCATCACCTCGGCAAACGCACATTGCGCCGGATGGAAGGTGCAGAAGGTCAGGTACTGGTGGACCTTGCGGAACTCCGCAGTCAGCAGCTTGGGCGCGACGCAATAACCGACCTTCCAACCGGTGCAGTGCCAGGTCTTGCCGAACGATGAGATCACGAAGCTGCGTTCGGCCAACTCTGGCCGTCGCGACACGCTCAAATGCGTGCGTCCGTCGTAGATGATGTGTTCGTAGACTTCGTCGGAGATCACCAGCAGGCCATGCTGCGTGGCGATTTCCGAAAGTTCCCCGAGGTCGGCTTCAGTGAACACCGCACCCGACGGATTGTGCGGACTGTTGACCATGATCATCCGCGTCCTCGGCGTGATCTCGTCGCGCACGCGCTGCCAATCGACCGCAAAATCTGGAAGCTTCAGCGGCACATGCACCGTCTTGCCGCCCGCCAGCGCGATCGCAGGCTCGTAGCAGTCGTAGCAGGGATCGAGCACAATCACCTCGTCGCCCGCATGCACCGCGCAGGCGATCGCCGCGAAGATCGCTTCGGTCGCTCCGGAAGTCACCGTGACTTCGGTGTCGGCGCTGATGCGGCGCCCGTACAGGCGCTCGACCTGCAGAGCGATCTGCTCGCGCAGCTTCGGGATCCCACTCATCGGCGCGTACTGGTTCCTGCCGTCGGTCATCGCGCGGGTCAGTGCATCGCGCAACGACGCCGGTGTCTCGAAATCCGGGAAGCCCTGCCCCAGGTTCACCGCCTTGTGCTCGACCGCGAGCTGGCTCATCACCGTGAAGATGGTGGTGCCGACCTTGGGCAACTTGGTTTCGATTTGCATCCGGGGATTCCGTTTGGGCGGCCGAATCCTGGCGATGTTAGCACGCAAGAACGCGTGCCCCTGAACGGTTCACGGCGGCGCGTGCTCGAATATCCCGACCAGGAAATCCACCAACGCGCGCACCGCCGGCAGCATGCCGCGGCGGCTTGGATAGACGATGTGCAGGATGCCCTGCGGCAAGCCCCATTCCGGCAGGACGACGCGCAGGCGCCCGCTGCGCAACTCCTCGACGCACGACTGTTCCGGCACCCAGGCGATACCGGCACCTTGCAGCGCCGCTTCGATCAGAACCTTGAATTCGCCCGAGATCAGCCGTGGCTGCACCGGCACGACCGTCCTGTTGCAGGCGGCGTCATACAGTTCCCACTCGTGCTCGCCTTCATGCTCGAACAGGCTGAGCAGCGGCAACCCGGAGAGTTCCTGGGGAGATTTTGGCTCGCCGTGTTCCGCGACGAACCCGGGACTCGCGACCAACACCACGCGCTTGGGGCCGAAACTGCGCGCCACCAGCTCGGCGTCGGTATCCAGCTTGTCGCGCACGCGCACCGCCACGTCGAAACCTTCGCCGATCACGTCCACGCGCCGGTTGCTGGAGAACACCCGCAACTGCACCCGCGGATGACGCGCCAGGAACGCCGGCAGCGCCGGCGCCAACAAGCTTTGCGTCAAGGACACCGGGCAGCTCAGGCGCACCATGCCCGTCGCGTCGCCGCCGAGTTCGGCGACGGCCTCGGTAGCGGCGCGCGCCTCGGACAACATGGCCTGGCAATGCCGATAGAAACGATCACCGGCTTCGGTAACCACGAACTTGCGGGTGGTCCGTTGCAGCAAGCGCACGCCCAAGCCTTCCTCCAGCAACGAAACCCGTTTGCTCAAGCGCGACTTGGGAACATTGAGGGCGCGGCTGGCAGCCGAAAACCCACCATGCTCCACCACCGCGGCAAAGAAGTAAAAGTCGTTGAGATCGGGCAACTGGCCGATGGCTGCCACGGCGTTCTCCAAGGTGAACAATCCGTTCGGGTTTTGCCATCTTATCGGCGGACGGCCCGGTGACTATCTTGACCGGATACCGCAACGCGCGGTCTTGACGGAGATTCCCGCATGAAACTGCTGCATGTCGATTCCAGCGTACTTGGCGACCATTCGGCTTCCCGCGGCATGAGCGCGGCCATCGTGGAGCGTTTGCGCGCGGAGCACCCGAACCTCGAAGTGACCTATCGGGATCTTGCCGCGCAACCGCTGCCACACTTCACGCCGGCGCTCGCCGATGGCCATCCATGCATCACGCGCAATGCCGAGATCCTCGACGAATTCCTGGCCGCCGACATCGTGGTGATCGGCGCGCCGATGTACAACTTCACGATCCCGACGCAACTGAAAGCCTGGCTCGACCGCATCCTGACCGCCGGAAAAACGTTCCGCTATACCGAAAAGGGGCCTGAAGGGCTGGCCGGCAGCAAGCGCGTGATCGTGGCATCGTCGCGCGGTGGCATCTACAGCGAAGGTCCGGCACAAGCCATCGACTTCCAGGAAACCTATCTGCGTTACGTGCTCGCGTTCATCGGCGTCACCGAGCCGGAGTTCGTGCGCGCGGAAGGCCTCAATCTTGGCGCCGAGCAACGCGCGTCTGCCATTGCGCAAGCACACGCGCGGATTGCCGGAGACCTGCGCATCGCGGCGTGAGTTGCAAAACCCCTTGCCCTTCGGGTGAGGGGTTGACTCACGTGTTCAGCGCTCAGGCCACGACCCTGACGGGAACCGATTTTGCTGCAGGCGTCTTGCTGAACACCGCGTGGTGCGACAACGGGATCAGGGGATTGCATTCCGGGTAGTAACCGCCCACGCAACCGCGCGGGATGTCGAACGTGACCACGCGCAGGCCAGCGACTTCGCGCGTGACGCCATCGCCGGCATCCGATACCAGTTTCACCGCCTGGCCATCGCGCAGGCCCAAGCGGGCGATGTCGTCCTTGTGCATCAACACCACTTCGCGGGTGCCGTCGATGCCACGGAAGCGGTCGTCATACCCATAGATCGTGGTGTTGAACTGGTCGTTCGAGCGCATCGTCATCAGCCGGAAGCGATCGGGCGCATCGTCGAAACCGGTTGCCGTCAATGAGGGCGGCAGGATGAAATTGGCCTTGCCGGTATCGGTCTTCCACACCCGCTCGCGCGCCGAATTCGGGCGATGGAAACCGCCCGGCTGCCACATGCGCTGGTTGAAGCCCTGGAATTGCTCCGGATAAGTTTGCTCGATCGCGTCGCGGATCGTCGCGTAATCATTGGCCCACGCAACCCACGGTACCTTCGGATTCGCCGGCAACGTGCGCCTGGCCAGCTCCACCACGATCCGGGTTTCGGACTTCAGTTCGGGGCTGGCGGGCTCGGCCTTGCCGACCGAGGCGTGGATGCAACTGGTGGAATCCTCGGTCGAAAGCACCTGCGGGGTGCCGTTTTCCAACACGCGTTCGATGCGTCCCAGGCACGGCAACAGATACGCGACGTCGCCGTTGAACAAATGCGAGCGGTTGAGCTTGGTCGCGATCTGCACCGTGAGACGCAGCTTGCTCCACGCCGCGGTGACCCGTTCCTGCTCGGGAATTGCCCGCAGGAAATTGCCGCCGAGGCCAATGAAGCCGTGCACGCTGCCATCCAGCACGCCTTCGCAACACTCGACGGTATTGAGCCCCTTGTCGCGCGGCGGCTCGAAACCATACTGCTCGGCAAGGCGATCCAGCGGCACCAGCGCCGGATCATCCGCAATGCCAACCGTCCGCTGACCCTGCACGTTGGAATGCCCGCGCACCGGGCACAGGCCGGCGCCGGGCTTGCCGATGTTGCCGCGCAGCAGCATGAAGTTGGCGAACATGTGGATGTTGTATTCGCCCAATACGTGTTGCGTGAGGCCCATGCCGTACACGCCGATCACCGCTTTGGCCTGCGCGTAGGTCGCAGCCGCGCGCTCCAGCTCGGCGCGTTGCAATCCGGATGCGGCCTCGATGTCACCCCACGACTGCGCGCGCAGCCAAGCTGCGAACTCGTCGAAACCGTGGGTGTGCTGCGCGATGAACTCGGCATCCAGCACGCGCGGCGTACCGGTTTCCGCGGCTTCGTCATCGAGCGCCAGCAGCGTCTTGCACAAGCCCGTGATCGCGGCGATATCGCCGCCCGCGCGCACCTGCAGGTACTGCGTCGCCAGCGGCGTTTCCTGCTTCGCCAACAATTCCACCGGGCTCTGCGGATTGGTGAAGCGTTCCAGCCCGCGTTCGCGCAGCGGGTTGAACACCACGATCGGCACCCCGCGCTTCGCGGCTTTCTGCAGGTCGTGCAGCATGCGTGGGCTGTTGACACCCGCGTTCTGCCCGAAGAAGAAGATGCAATCGGTCCCGGCGAAATCGTCCAGCACCACCGTGCCGACCGCCGCGCCGACGCTCTTGCGCAGCGCGACACCGGTAGCCTCGTGGCACATGTTGGACGAATCCGGCAGGTTGTTGTTGCCGTACAAGCGCGCGAACAGGGCGTACAGGTAACTGGTTTCCAGCGAGGCGCGGCCCGAGGCGTAGAACACCACCGACTTTGGCGCGAGCTGTTTCAGTTCTGCCGCGATGGCATCGAAGGCCTCATCCCACGCACACGGCACGTACTTGTCGGCCGTGCGGTCGTAGCGCATGGGGTGCGTCAATCGGCCCTGCTGTTCCAGGTCGTGGTCCGACCAGCCGAGCAATTCAGTGCAGGTGTGTTGGGCGAAGAACTCCGGCGTGGTGCGCAGGCTGGTCAATTCCCACGCACTGGCCTTGGCGCCGTTCTCGCAGAACTCGAACTTGGCCGGCTTTCCCGGCTGCGGCCACGCGCACGACACGCAGGTGAAGCCGCGAGGCTTGTTCTGCCGCCACAACTCCTTCACCGTGGATGGAATCGGCACCTGCTCGCGCTTCAGGATTTCCGTCACCGATTTCACCGAGCCCCAGCCGCCAGCCGGGCCCGGATACGGTTCGATCTTCGGTTTGCGCTCGTCGCCCATCGCACGCTCCACGTTCACGTCATGCATGGAGTGTAGAACGCCAAGCAGGTGGCGGAGGGAGTGGGATTTGAACCCACGAGGGGCTTGCGCCCCTGCCGGATTTCAAGTCCGGTGCATTCGACCACTCTGCCATCCCTCCGAGATTTGATTATACGGTCTGGATTGCTCGCATCATCCATGATGCTCGCCCTTCACTGCGCTCTGGGCCAGCCTTCGGCTGTCCAAAATTGTTCCAGACAATTTTGTCGAACCCTCGGTAGGCTTGCGCCTACGGCAGATTTCAAGTCTGCTGCCTTAAACCACTCGGCCATCTCTCCGGTTATTTACACGATCTCGCCGGATTTACTCGGCGCATCCTGCGCCTCGCCCTTCGGGCCATCGGCTGCGCCGATGTTCGCTTCGGCATCCTGCCTTCGCGAGCAAGTCCGGTGCATTCGACCACTCTGCCACCCTTCCTACGTCAAATTTCAAGACAGGCGCCGTAAACCACTCGGCCACCGCTCCGATTTCAACGCCGTCATTGTAGGAGCGAGCGTGCTCGCGACCATCGCCTGCACGCAGGCTCCTACATCCCGCTTTCAGGCAATCGCAATGGCACCACCCATGTACGGCCGCAGCACGGCTGGCACGGTGATCGAACCATCGGCGTTCTGGTTGTTCTCCATCACCGCGATCAGGCAACGGCCGACCGCAAGACCGGAACCGTTGAGCGTGTGCACCAGCTCGGGCTTGCAGGTGGCGGGATTGCGCCAGCGCGCCTGCATGCGACGGGCCTGGAAATCCGTGCAATTGGAGCAGGATGAAATCTCACGGTAGGTGTTCTGCGACGGCAGCCAGACTTCGAGGTCGTAGGTCTTCGCCGCCGAGAACCCCATGTCGCCAGTGCACAGCGCCATCTTGCGGTACGGCAGTTCGAGTTTCTGCAGCACCTTCTCGGCATGGCTGGTCAGTTGTTCCAACGCCTCGAACGATTTCGACGGCTCGACGATCTGCACCAGCTCGACTTTCTCGAACTGGTGCTGGCGGATCATGCCTTTCACGTCCTTGCCGTAGCTGCCGGCTTCGGCGCGGAAACACGGTGTGTGCGCGGTCACGCGAATCGGCAGCGCATCGGCTTCGACGATCGAATCGCGAACCATATTGGTGAGCGAAACCTCGGCGGTCGGTATCAAATATCTGTCACGCTGAGATTCAACGATCTGACCAAGTTTGTTCAAGGCAAAGTCCAGAGCCACTCCGTCGTTGCCATGCGGATCAAATATTGCGTCTGCCGGCAAGCCATTGCACGCATCAATCAGGCCTCTAATCTGTTCCTTCGAAGCCAACTGACGCACGACAGTGTCATGCTCCGCCGCAAACGCATAAGGCTTCATCGTCGAAAACAAATCTTCCTCGAACTTCGGCAACTGCCCGGTGCCCTGCATGGTGTCGGCGTTGACCAGCAGCGGCACATTGCACTCGGTGTAGCCGTGCTCGCCGGTGTGCAGGTCCAGCATGAACTGCGCGAGCGCGCGGTGCAGCCGCGCCAGCTGACCACGCAGCACGGTGAAGCGCGCACCCGACAGCTTGGCGCCGGCTTCGCCATCCAGCCAGCCGTGGCGGGCGCCAAGTTCGACGTGATCCTTCACCGCGAAGTCGAACGTGCGCGGCTGACCCCAGCGCGCAACTTCGACGTTTTTGGTTTCATCCTTGCCAACCGGGGTCGAAGCATCCGGCAAGTTGGGAATGCCGAGCGCGATCGCCGACAGTTTCGCCTGCACTTCGGCCAATGCCACTTCGTTGGCCTTCAATTTGTCGCCGAGTCCGGCGACCTCGGCCATGATCGGCGCCACATCCTCGCCCCTGGCCTTGGCTTGACCGATCGCCTTGGAACGTGCGTTGCGCTGCGCCTGCAGCTCCTGGGTTTCGGTGGCGAGGCGCTTGCGGTCGGCTTCCAGCGCTTCGATCTCGGCGACGGGCAGCTCGAAGCCACGCGTTTTCAGCCGCGCGGCGGTTTCGGTCAAATGCGCGCGCAGCAGGACGGGATCCAGCATGGACGATCCTTCAGGGAAACATGAATCGCGCATTATCGTGGCACGCCCTTGTGTGGGCAAACGCGCCACCCGGAGCCCGCATTCGGCAAACGCCCTCCGGTCACACCGGGGCGAATGCAGGCAAACGAATCGCGATCCGCAATCGGCCAGCGCAGTCAGCCTGAATGCGCGGCAACGGACCTCTGTAGTTCGCGGTCAACCCGGCCCGAGCCGCGGCGTTGTTCTCCTCACCAGGCGCGCTCCGCGCCGGCTCAACAGGAGAACATGCCATGCGTTTGTCCATCCGCACCACCAGCCTGCTGTTGCTTGGCCTGACCGCGTTGGCCGTGGCCGCGCCGAGCTTTGCCGGGGATACCCGCTTCGAGCACCGCCATCCGCGCCGCGACCAGGTACTGGACCGCGTGCAGACCCAGAACCACCGCATCACCCGGCAGGTGCGCGAAGGTGAACTCACCCACGCCCAGGCACACGCACTGCGCACGGAAGACCGTTCGATTGCCGAACAGCAACGCGCCGACGCCAGGGACAATGGCGCCGACAGCAAGAACCATTTCAGGTACATCACCAGGCAGCAACAGAAGCAGATGAACCAGGAACTCAACGCGAACAGCAAGGCGATCGGCCATTGAGAGGCTTCGTCGCGGCGGGGCCGCCATGCCCCGCCGCTGCACGCATGCGCGTGGTGCGCTGTCGAGTATTCCCGGTGGCCAGTGCCGGATGTACGGCAGGCCAGTCAGCGCGGCTGCGCTTGCGCCCGTGCCTTTCTCAGCGTATCCAGCTTTTCCCGGATCTTCGCCTCGACGCCATTCGCGGTGGGCGCGTAGAACTCGGTGCCCACCAGCGCGTCGGGCAGGCACTGTTGGTCGAGTGCGACGCCGCCTTTCACATCCGGGTCGTACTGGTACCCCTTGCCGTAACCGAGTCCCTGCATCAGCCTGGTCGGCGCGTTGCGCAGATGCATGGGCACTTCCAGCGTGCCGGTTTCGCGCACGTTCGCACGCGCGGCACCGTAGGCGACATAGGCGGCATTGCTCTTGGGCGCGACCGCGAGGTACAGCGCGACTTCCGCCAACGCCAACTCGCCTTCCGGCGAGCCGAGCCGTTCGTAGGTATCCCATCCGTGCAGCGCGAGTTGCCACGCGCGTGGATCGGCAAGGCCGATATCCTCGACCGCCATCCGCACCATCCGCCGCGCGAGGTACAGCGGTTCGCAGCCACCATCCAGCATCCGCACCAGCCAATAGAGCGCGGCATCCGGATTGGACGAGCGCACCGACTTGTGCAGCGCCGAAATCTGGTCGTAGAACTGCTCGCCGCCCTTGTCGAAGCGGCGGGTGCGGTCGGCCAACACCTGCTGCAGGGTGGATTCGTCGATGCGGCTGTCGTGCGCAAGTTCTGCCGCGATTTCAAGGAATGTCAGCGCGCGCCGCACGTCGCCATCGGCGGCGCGTGCCATCAACGACAAGGCCTCATCTTCAACCCGCAGGTGCAGAGTGCCCAGCCCGCGGTCGTCATCGGCCAGCGCACGTTTCAGGGCGACGACAATGGCGTCGACGCCCACCGCGTCCATCACGTGCACGCGGCAGCGCGACAACAACGCCGAGTTCAATTCGAACGAAGGATTCTCGGTGGTCGCGCCCACGAACACGATCACGCCGCGCTCGATGTGCGGCAGGAAGGCATCCTGCTGGGCCTTGTTGAAGCGGTGCACCTCGTCCACGAACAGCACGCTGCGCCGGCCTTGCGCGTACAGGCCTTCCGCTTCCGCCAGCGCCTTGCGCACCTCGGCAAGACCCGACAGCACTGCCGAAATCGCCTGGAAATGCGCGTCGGCGTACTGCGCCACCAGCAGCGCCAGCGTGGTCTTGCCGCAACCGGGCGGCCCCCACAACACCATCGAATGCACGCTGCCGGCTTCGAGCGCACGCCTGAGCGCGCTGCCCTTCCCCAGCAACCGATCCTGGCCGACGATCTCATCCAGCGTGCGCGGACGCATCCGCTCCGCGAGTGGCTTCAGCGCATCGGATTCGGGGAACAGGGTGTGCTCTCTTGAAAAGTCCGGCATGGATGCCGGTCTTTTTTTTGCCGTCTGGGAGGACGGCAATGATTCTTGTGCAGGCGTGCGACGCGGCATCGCGCCATCCTAGACGATTCCGGTGCCGCCGCGAACCGTCAGGGTTGCGCGCCCGACGCGGCGGCCGGCGCTGCGTCGCCCACCACGTCCGTGCCCTTGGGCGGCACGAAGGTGAACTGGCTGGCCGGGATCGCCGGATTCCGCTCCCAGCCGGAGAACACGATTTCGGTGCGGTTGCCCAGCGTGTCCTTGAACACCATCCGGCGCGGGCCCCTGGCGTCAAAGCCGATCTCGGCATATTCGAACTGCGGATCCTTGGCGCGTGACTCCAGCCGCAGCCACTCCAGTCCTTCGCGCATCCCGGCATCGGTCGCCTTGAAATCGGTATCGAGCTGGGAAAGGTCAGTCAACACGGTCAAAGGGCTGTGTGCCTCGGTCGCGCCCTGGTCGCGCACCGTGACTTGCTGCAGGTCGGGCTCATAGACCCATACCTTCTTCCCGTCGGCCACGATCAACTGCTGGTAGGGGTCCGTGACTTCCCAGCGGAACAGGCGCGGCGCTTCCAGCGCGAGCAGACCGTGGCTGGCACCAGTGATGTTGCCGTGCGCGTCGTACACGGTCTGGGTGAAGTCGCCGCGCAACGAGTGCAAGCCGTTGGCAAACGCATCCAGGCGCGCGCGCGCGCCGGTGGCAGCGTACGCCGTTACCGCCAGCATCGAAAGCCCGATCCACAGCATCAATTTGCGCATCGCCCTTCCCTTCCACTAGCCGAAATTCCACGCGCATTGTCCGCGCGATCCGTGAATGCAGCGTTATCGGGCCGCCCGTCACTCTACCGGCGGCGGAGCGATGACTTCACGATTGCCATTGTGCTGCGGCGGCGTCACGACGCCCTGCTGCTCCATCATCTCGATCAGGCGCGCGGCACGGTTGTAGCCGATCCGCAGATGCCGCTGCACGCCGGAAATGGATGCGCGCCGCGACGAGGTGACGATGTGCACGGCCTTGTCGTACAGCTCGTCCATGCCGCCTTCGCCTTCGGCGGCATCCTCGGGCAGGCCCGATTCGTTGATGACCTTGCCGTCGCCCAACGTCTGCACTTCTTCCAGCACGCCGTCGATATAGCGGGGCTCGCCCTGGGTACGCAGCCACTCGACCACCTTGTGCACATCGTCGTCTCCGACGAACGCGCCGTGCACGCGTTCGGGCGTCGCGGTACCGGGCGGCAGGTACAGCATGTCGCCGTTGCCGAGCAACGTTTCCGCTCCGGACTGGTCGAGGATGGTGCGCGAATCGATCTTGCTCGACACCTGGAACGCGATGCGGGTCGGGATGTTGGCCTTGATCAGGCCCGTGATCACGTCCACGGACGGCCGCTGCGTCGCCAGGATCAGGTGCACACCGGCGGCACGCGCCTTTTGCGCCAGCCGCGCGATCAATTCCTCGACCTTCTTGCCGACAATCATCATCATGTCGGCGAATTCGTCGATGAACACCACGATGAACGGCAAGGGCTGCAGCGGTTCGGCCTTGTCGTTCGGCACGTCGGGATTGGGCTTGAACAGCGGATCGGGCAACGGCTGGCCCGCCGCCTCGGCATCGCGCACCTTCTTGTTGAAACCGGCGAGATTGCGCACGCCCACCGCCGCCATCAGCTTGTAGCGGCGCTCCATTTCGGCCACGCACCAGCGCAGTGCGTTGGCGGCTTCCTTCATGTCGGTGACGACCGGTGCCAGCAGGTGCGGGATCCTGTCGTACACCGACAGTTCCAGCATCTTCGGGTCGATCATGATCATGCGCACGTCGGCCGGTTTGGCCTTGAACAGCAGCGACAGCACCATCGCGTTCAACGCCACCGACTTGCCGGAACCCGTGGTGCCAGCGACCAGCAGGTGCGGCATCTTCTGCAGGTCCACCACCACCGGCCGGCCGCCGATGTCCTTGCCGAGCGCCAGCGACAGCGGCGAACGCGCATCGCCGTACTCGCGCGAGCTGAAGATTTCCGACAGGTACACGATCTCGCGGTGCGCGTTCGGAACTTCCAGCCCGATCACGTTCTTGCCGGGGATCACGTCCACCACGCGCACGCTGACCAGGGACAGACCCCGTGCGATGTCCTTGTCAAGCGAGGAAATCTGGCTGCCGCGCACGCCCGGCGCGGGTTCCAGCTCGAAGCGCGTGATCACCGGACCGGGATGTGCACTGACCACGTGCGCGTCAATCCGGAAATCCTTCAATTTCATCTCGACCTGGCGCGAGAGCACCTCGAGCGTTTCCTCGGAGTAACCCTTGCCGGCCTGGGGTTGCGGCTCCTGCAGCAGCGACAAGGGCGGCAACTCGCCCTCGCTCGCCGCACCGGTGAACAGCGGGATCTGGGTCTCGCGCTTGGCGCGCTCGCTTTTCACGATTGGCGCCGGCAACGGTTCGATGCGGACCGGTTCGCGCTTCGACCTGATCGCAACATCTTCCTTGCGCGCGGCTTCGCGTTCCACGCGTGCGGCGCGCGCCGCCAAGGTCTCCGGCGCGCGCTTCAGCCTGCCGCGCAACCAGTCGGCACCGGTCAGTACCTTTTGTCCGGTCCAGTCCATTACCCGGAACCATGACAAGCCGGTGATCCAGGTAATCGCGATCAGGAACACCGCCAGCAGCAGCAACAGGGCGCCAAGTTCGCCGAATCCGTTGTGGAGCAGGCCTCCCGCGCCGCAGCCAAGCAGTCCGCCGGCACCGGTGACCTGATCGCACTGGGGATCGGAGGCGTGCAGCCACGCCAGCCCGCAACCGCCGACGAAGAATGCGACGAAGCCGATCAGGCGCAGGCTCGGCTCCCACTTGCTTTCACCCTCCACGCGCCGATACCAGCCGCGCAGCACGCCTACCGCCAGCACGATCAGCAACAACGGGAACGCGTACGCGATCACCCCGAACAGGTGGAACAGCAGGTCGGCGATGTAGGCCCCGACGGCGCCGCCGAAGTTGTGGATGGGCTGCCCCGGGGCGCCGCGGTACCACCAGCCCGGGTCCGTCTGGCTGTATCCGAGCAGGCATGCAAACAGGTACACCGCGAGCGGGAACAGCAGCAACGCCGCCGCTTCGCGCAACAGCCGCCGCGCGCGTTCGCTCATCCCGTCGGATCTGGCTTCAGCCTGTGCCCTTGCACGCGCCACGCATTCAACCCCGAATTCGAAGGTCCATCACCGGCGGAACTATAACGCGGTTCGGCCGGCCGCCCGGCGACAAGTTACATGATGGGCTGCACGTGCGACTCTTGCCGCGCAGCGACGGGTGCAAACGAAACGGGCGCCTGCGGCGCCCGTTCCAGTTCCAACAGTGCCGCGGCGTGATGCCGCGGCCCAACGCAATCGCGATCAGTCGCCCGCGGTAACGCGTACCTTGACCGGAACCCGCACGTCGGCATGCAGCGAAACCTCGACTTCGAAGTCGCCGAGGTTGTGGATCGCGCCTTCCGGCATGATCACTTCGCTCTTCTCGAGCGCAAGGGCCAGTGCGGTGAACGCCTCGGCAATGTCGCGCGGCCCCACCGAACCGAACAGCTTGCCTTCGGGGCTGGCATTGGCGGTGATGGTGGCCTCGGCATTTTCGAACTTCGCGGCGCGCGCCTGCGCGTCCGCCAGCAGCTTGTCGGCCTTGGCCTGGTATTCGGCACGCTTGGCCTCGAACGATTCGAGGTTGGCCTTGGTGGCCGCCACGGCCTTGCCCTGCGGCACGAGGTAGTTGCGGCCGTAGCCGGGCTTCACGCGCACCTTGTCGCCCAGTGCGCCGAGGTTCTTCACTTTTTCAAGCAGGATGACTTCCATGGGATTCTCCGATTCGTTAGCGCCTCACGCGAGACGCAGCCATTGGACGGGTGTCCGAAGAGTTGTCGATTCCTACACGAAATGGTTGTCGCTATAGGGCAACAACGCCAGGAAGCGCGCCCGCTGCACCGCGGTCGACAACTGGCGCTGGTAGCGCGCCTTGGTGCCGGTGATGCGGCTGGGGACGATCTTGCCGGTTTCGGTGATGTACTGCTTCAGCGTGGCGAGGTCCTTGTAATCGATGTGCTCGATGCCCTCGGCGCTGAAGCGGCAGAACTTGCGGCGGCGGAAAAACTTGGACATGTTCGTGTCTCCGGACTTCTTCTTGTCTCTGGTCGGGCGTGGCATCAGGCGGCCTCCTCGCGGTCATCGTCCATGTCGTCATCGCGGCGACGGGGCGGCTTTTCGTCCTTACCGGCCTTCATGATCAACGACGGCTCGGTCTCGGCGCCGTGCCATTGCACGATCAGGTGGCGCAGCACCGCATCGTTGAAGCGGAAGCCCGACTTCAGCTCGGTAACCGCCTTGGGCCCGCACTCGATGTTCATCAGCGCGTAGTGGGCCTTGGCGAGATGCTGGATCGGATAGGCGAGCGGACGGCGGCCCCAGTCCTCGACGCGATGGACCTTGCCGCCTTCGGCCTCGACCAGCGCCTTGTAGCGCTCGATCATGCCGGGCACCTGCTCGCTCTGGTCCGGATGGACCAGGAACACGACTTCATAGTGACGCATTGTGTTTTCCTCGTGGGTGTCGCCAAGGCGGGACGCCATGGCGGGGCAGCCCCCCGATCCTTAAATCCGGCGGTGGGGCGAGGGCCTGCCCGGCCACAACAGCCGTGCAGGACCGCGAATTGTAAAGGCAATCAGGGCCTTGCCGCAACTGGCCCGGAAACGTCCGCAGGCTTGCTGCCTGTCGCTGGGCGCAGGCTGGCGATGGCGTTGACCGGCACGACCAACGGCTGGCGTTGCGCAGGGTCGTAAAGGAACACGTAGTTCGATACGGCGCCCAGGTAACTCCAGCTCGGCGAATGGCTTGCCGCAAGGGCGGTATCGGCGCCCGTGAACCGCACGGTCACCTGCGTCGCCACGCCTTGCTTGACCTCGCCTACCCGGTGCCGCGCGTACAACCCGACGAAAATCCATCCATAGATGAAAATGACCAGCAGGTAGGCGATCTGGAGACCCCAGAGCTGGTCGAGGTGCCAATCGAGGTAGCGCAAATGCAGGGCTTGCCGCCAATCCCGCTGCGGCAGCGCGCGCAGGTGATCACGCCGCGCAAGATCACGCCGCCGGAAAAACACGTTGAGGCGATCCATGAACCAGCACAACGGGAAAGTGATGACCACGAGCACGATCGCCACGGGTTGTTGCAGGCCAGCCACGAGGTAGTCGCCGATTTGCGCCAGACTCAGGATCGGAATGCCGAATCCCTTCTGGTAATACGCGTAGTCGTAATAGATTCCGGCCAATGCCACCAACAGGTATGCGACCGTCAACGCCAGCGCCGGTTCGCGCCTGAAGGTCTTCAGGATATGCGGCAACACCGCTTGCAGCGGCGAATGCTGTTCGAGCGTGTCTTTCGTGGCAGGTGCGGCGCGCGCGTCGCTCACGAAACGCGGCTCAGCCGGTCTTGCCCACGGTGAAACTTTCCCCGCAGCCGCATGCGGCCACCGCGTTCGGGTTGTGGAACACGAACGCCGCATTCAAGCCCTCGCGGGCGTAGTCGATGCGGGTGCCCTCCACCAGCGGCAACGCCTTGGCGTCCACCACCAGTTTCACGCCATCGAGCTCGAACACCTGGTCGTCGCCGGTGACGTCCTTGGCCAGATCGACCGTGTAGCCGAACCCTGAGCAGCCGGTGCGCTTGATGCCGAAGCGCACGCCGGGCGCAGCCGGGTTCCTGGCGAGAAAATCGCGCATGCGCGCGGCGGCGGATGGGGTGAGTTCGATGGCCATGATTGAGTCGGTTTTTCCGGATGCTGCGTTATTATCGCGCGTTCACTTGTTCGAAACATGACAGCGGCAGGACGGAGTTTCAAGCCATGGCAACCTTGAGCGTCAAACAGGCATTGGCCGGCGGCGCGCCGGAAGGTTCATCGGTCGAAGTGCGCGGCTGGGTGCGCACGCGGCGCGATTCCAAGGCAGGCTTGTCGTTCGTCAACCTCACCGATGGTTCCTGCTTCGCACCCCTGCAGGTGGTCGCGCCAGCCTCATTGCCGAACTACGCGAGCGACGTGCAGAAACTTTCCGCCGGCTGCGGGATCGTCGTGCGCGGCAAGCTGGTGCCTTCGCAAGGCAAGGGCCAGGCGTTCGAGCTGCAAGCCGATGCGATCGAAGTGACCGGCTTCGTCGAGGATCCCGAAACCTATCCCATCCAGCCCAAGCAGCACACGCCGGAATTCCTGCGCGAGGTCGCGCACCTGCGCCCGCGCACCAACCTGTTCGGCGCGATCTCGCGGGTGCGCCACACCATGATGACGGCGCTGCACCGGCATCTGACCGCGGAGGGGTTTTACTGGGTCAACACGCCCATCATCACCACGTCCGACGCCGAAGGCGCGGGCGACATGTTCCGCGTCTCTACGCTGGACTTCGCCAACCTGCCGCGCGACGACAAGGGTGCGATCGATTTCAAGCGCGACTTCTTCGCCCGCGAGGCGTTCCTGACCGTATCCGGCCAGTTGAACGTCGAGGCCTACTGCCTCGCCTTGTCGAAGGTCTACACCTTCGGCCCGACCTTCCGCGCCGAAAACTCCAACACACCGCGCCATCTCGCGGAATTCTGGATGTGCGAGCCCGAGATCGCGTTCGCCGATCTCGCCGACAACGCCGATTGCGCGGAAGCGTTCCTCAAGGCGATCTTCAAGGCGGTGCTGGACGAGCGCACGGACGACATGGCGTTCTTCGCCGAGCGCGTGCAAAAGGATGCGGTCACGCGACTGGATAAATTCATCGCCGCGCCGTTCGAGCGCATCGACTACACCGATGCCATCGCCGCGCTGCAGAAATCCGGGCAGAAGTTCGAATACCCGGTCGAGTGGGGCGTGGACCTGCAGACCGAGCACGAACGCTGGCTGGCCGAGACGTACGTCGGCCGCCCGGTGGTGGTGATGAACTACCCCGAGAAGATCAAGGCGTTCTACATGCGCCTCAACGACGATGGCAAGACCGTCGCGGCGATGGACGTGCTGGCGCCCGGGATCGGCGAGATCATCGGCGGTTCGCAGCGCGAGGAACGCCTGGATTACCTGGACCGACGCATGGCGCAGTTCGGCATCGACCCGGCGCATTACCAGTGGTATCGCGACCTGCGCCGCTACGGCACGGTGCCTCACGCGGGTTTCGGGTTGGGCTTCGAACGCCTGCTGGTGTACGTGTGCGGCCTCACCAACATCCGCGACGCGATTCCGTATCCGCGCACGCCGGGACACGCGGAGTTCTAGTCCGGTTCGGGGCGCTCCACCGTCCGCCGCCGCGGCGAACTTCAGGACAAAGCGTGCTGTCCATGCTGGTGTGCCGGCGCACGCTCAGGCGGCGCGGGCACCAACCGATTCGCGCCGCAACTCACGTGCCACCCCGCGGCCAGAACCTCCGGTTAGACTCGGGCTTACCGCTCCTGCCATCTCCACCATCCCCGTTACACCGTGCACCGTTTCCTGCGCATCACATTTTCCCTGCTGGCGCTCGCGAGCCTCGCGGGCTGCGCGCATGCGGTCAAGGTTCCACTGCTGCCTTCCTTCGACAGCACGCCGCCACCCTCACGCGACGCCGCGATGCAGCATCTGGAAAGCGCAACGCCCTGCTGCCATGTCTGGGCCGACCTGCCGTTCAACGAAACGCTGCCGGATGAACCGCGCGAATTCACCCTCGACAAGTTCAGCCCGGTCGCAGACCTGGACGGCGAGCGCACGCACTTCCTCGCCTTCCTGTTGCCGAAATACAGGAAACCCTACCGCGTGGTGTTCCAGACCCAGCCCAGCGCGCGCCACCTCGGCAACAGCTTCCTGCTGGCGCCCACGGTCACCGTGCTGAACGCGGGCTACCAGCCGATTTCCAGCGCCGATGTCCCGCTGTGCGTCTACATCAACTGGCGGCCCAGCATGTCGGGCGGCTTCGGCGCGGTGACGATCGACGATCCGAACGCGCAATACCTCGTGGTGACGACCTCGAAGAAGCAGCTCAAGGCGACCACCTATTGGGCGCAGTCACCGACCAGCTTCAGCAGCGTCGACGTGCCCAGCGCGTCGGCGTTTTCCAGCATCAAGCCCGCGGCGCCCGTCACCAGCGGCAGCTTCAACCTGAAACACGCCCCGGAAGGCTCGCTCACCCTCGGCGTGATGACACCCGCCTATGCCAGCGCCGTGGACAACGGCCTGTGCGGCAAGCCCGCCAAGGGCAACGGCGTATTGCCGGAGCTGCGCAAGGTACTGCACAACTTCTGACTCCCCACGCGCGGAGCCGCACCCATGAACATGAACCTCGCCGGTCGCAGGGCGTCGGCCGCGCTTGCACGATGGGCATAGCCGACGTCGCATGACCGCGCCTTTGCGCTGCTAGAATCGCGCCGCAAACCGAGGCGCTCATGTCGATCGACGTCGCTGGTGGTTCGGCCCCGAAGCTGCATCGCGCGCTCGGTTTGCGCGATCTGGTGCTGTTCAACATCGCCGCCGTGCTTGGCCTGCGCTGGCTTTCGGTCGCCGCGCAGATCGGGCCGTCCAGCCTTGCCTTGTGGGCACTCGCGCTGCTGGTGTTCTTCCTGCCGCTGGGCCTGACCGTGGTCGAGGCAAGTTCGCGCTTGCCCGGCGAAGGCGGGTTTTACCTCTGGTCGAAGGCGGCGTTCGGCGACCTGCACGCCTTCATCGCGGGCTGGAGCTACTGGGTCGGCAACCTGGTGTTCTTCCCTTCGTTGTTGTTGTTCGGCGCCGGCATCGCCGTGTACGTCGCCGGAGACCGCTGGCTGCCCCTGGGCGGCAATCCCGTCTACAACGGTGTGTTCGGCCTTGCGGTGCTGTGGGGCGCGACCCTGCTCAACATCTACGGCCTGCAACGCGCGAAATGGCTGCAGAATGTTGGTGCGATCGCGACCTGGGTCATCGCCGTGGCAATCGTGCTGGCTGGAATGGCGGCATGGTTCCGGTTCGGCGCGGCCACGCCGATCACGGCGTCGAACCTGAAGCCCGATTTCGGCTCGTTCGCGGCCTTGGCGACCTTTGCGACGATCGCACTGGCCTACGAGGGGATGGAACTCGGGCCCGTACTCGGCGGCGAAATCCGCGAGCCGCGCAAGACCATTCCCCGCGCAGTCGCCATCGCCGGCGCGTTCATCGCACTGGCCTACATCACCGGCACCGCGGCGCTGCTGGTTGCCTTGCCCCACAAGCACATCGACCTGATCGCCGGCATCCCGCAGGCACTGGCAAGCGTCGGGGACCGCCTCGGCCTCGCGTGGTTCGGCGTGGCTGCGGCGGTGTTGCTCACGCTGTCGCAGCTCGGCGGACTCGGCGCCTGGATCACCGGCACCGCACGCCTGCCGTTCGTGGTCGGCATCGACCGCTACCTGCCGAAGCCGATGGCGAAGCTGCACCCGCAACACGCCACCCCGCATGTCGCGTTGCTGATCCAGGCCGCGATCGTATCGGTCGTCCTGCTCGGCGCACTGTCCGGCAGCACGATCCACCAGTCGTATCTGATCCTGATCGACATGACCCAGATCCTGACCTTCATCCCGCTCCTGTACATCTTCGCGTCGTTGCCGGTATTGCGACGCGGGCGTATCGGTGAGGGTGACGGAGTGATCAAGGTCCCCGGCGGAGCGGCGGGCTGCTGGCTGGTTTGCGGCGCGGGCTTCGCGGTCACCCTGCTCGCGCTGGTCACCTCGCTCGCGCCACCCGCGCACGACCAGCATCCGGCGCTGTTCTTTCTCAAGGTCGGTGGCGGTTGCGCACTGCTGCTAGGCATCGGGATGGCGTTTTATCTGCGCGGTCATAGGGGCTGGCGTGCAGAGCGCCCGGTGCCTGATATCGTTGAAGGCTCGTGAGTCCCTGAGGCAGTTTCGATGAATCTGGATTTCGCCGGGAAGCACGCGCTGGTCTGCGGTGCCTCGCAGGGTATCGGCCGTGCCTGTGCGATCGAGCTTGCCGGGTTGGGCGCGAACGTCACCGCACTCGCCCGCCGCGAAGACGTGTTGAAGCAGCTCATCGCAGAACTGCCGCACTCGCACACATCGCAAACGCACGATTTCCTCGTCGCCGATTCGGGTGATACCGACGGCTTGCGCGATGCCGTGGAAAAACTGGCGGCGGCGAACCCCGTGCACATCCTCGTCAACAACTCCGGCGGACCACCGCCCGGCCCCGTACACGGCGCCAAGGTCGATGCGTTCCTCGACGCCTATCGCAAACATCTCCTCGCCAACCACGTGCGCGCGGGAATCGTCATCCCGGGCATGCAGGCCGCGGGTTTCGGGCGCATCATCAACATCATCTCGACGTCAGTGAAGGAACCCATTGCCGGCCTCGGCGTCTCCAACACCACCCGTTGGGCGGTGGCGAGCTGGTCCAAGACGCTGGCGACGGAACTCGCGCCCTTCGGCATCACCGTCAACAACGTGCTGCCCGGCTCGACCAGGACTCCGCGCATCGAGCAGATCGTACGTACGCGCGCGGAAAAATCGGGCGCAAGCGTTGAAGTCATGCAACGCGAGATGGAATCGGAAGTACCGATGCGGCGTTTCGCCGATCCCTCCGAGATCGCGGCTGCGGTTGCCTTCCTCGCCTCACCCGCCGCTGCCTACATCAGCGGGATCAACCTGCCGGTCGATGGCGGGCGCACGCGGTCGCTGTAAGGCCCGCGCGCAGGCAACTAGAACCAGCGCCGCGTTTCTCCGGTTCCCTGCCCTTCGCAAGCTGCGACGTTTTCGACGCAGCGCCCGCACAGTTCCGGGTGTTCGGCATGCCTGCCGACATCCTCGCGATGGTGCCAGCAGCGCACGCACTTGGGCGCGTCGCTCACGGCGGCCGATACCCACACGTTGGCACCTTCGAGTTCGGTCAGCACCGCGCTGTCAGAAGCGTCGCCCACGTCGAGCCGCAGGTCTGACACGATGAAGAAGAAGCGCAACTCATTGGCGACCTGTTTGTAACGCTCGACGATCGCCGGATCGGCGTGCAGGGTGAGGGTGGCATCCAGCGACGACCCGATCTTGCCGTCCTTGCGCATGCCTTCCAGCACCCGGGCGGCCGTCTCGCGGATCGCCAGCAGGTCGGCCCACCAGCGCCGCTGCTCCGGTGTGTTCTGGATTTCGCGCAGGCCCTGGTACCAGGTCTGGTACAGCACCGACGCATCGCGCGCCGTGAACCCGCCACGGATTTCCGTAGGCACGTGCAACTGGCGCGGCATCGCCTGCCACACCTCTTCCGCAGTGAACGCGAACAGCGGCGCCAGCCAGCGCACCATCGCTTCGAGGATGCGGTACATCGCCGACTGTGCGCTGCGCCGGCCGTGGCTGGTTGCCGGCATCGTGTACAGGCGATCCTTGGTGATGTCGAGGTACAGCGCGCCCATTTCGTTGGTGCAGAAGTTCTGCACGCGCTGGACGACCTCCGGGAAGTCATAGCGCGCATACGCCGCGACTACTGCTTCCTGGACGTCGGCGGCACAGCGCACCGCCCATTGGTCGAGCAGCAGGCAGCGGTCGACCGTCAGCAGATCCAATGCCGGATCGAAACCATCGAGATTGCCGAGGAGGAACCGGCAGGTATTGCGGATGCGGCGATAGCTGTCGGCGACGCGCTTCAGGATTTCGTCCGACAGCGCCATCTCGTTGCGATAGTCGGCCGAAGCAATCCACAGGCGCAGGATGTCCGCGCCGTATTTGTTCATCACGTCCTGCGGCTCGATGCCGTTGCCGAGCGACTTCGACATCTTGCGGCCCTGCGCATCGACGGTGAACCCGTGCGTCAGCACTTCGTCGAACGGCGCGTGGCCGTGGATCGCGCAACTGGTGAGCAAGGATGACTGGAACCAGCCGCGGTGCTGGTCGGAGCCTTCGAGATACATCACCTTGTCGCCGGGATTGCGGTGCAGTTCCGGGCGCTGGTCGAGCACGCAATAATGCGAAACGCCGGAATCGAACCACACGTCGAGGATGTCGGTGACCTTGGCGTAGTCCTTCGCATCGCCACCGAGCAGATCACCGATGTCGAGCGCGTACCACGCGTCCACGCCACCGGCTTCGACACGCTTGGCGACGTCACGCAGCAACTCGGCGCTGCGCGGATGCGGTTCGCCCGTGACCTTGTGCACGCACAAGGCAATCGGCACGCCCCAGGTGCGCTGGCGGCTGATGCACCAGTCCGGGCGGCCTTCGACCATGTTGTTGATGCGCTCCTCGCCCCACGCTGGATAAAACGTCACGTCGTGGTGGATCGCGTGCAGTGCGTTCGCGCGCAGCCCTTGCGTATCCATCGCGATGAACCACTGCGGCGTGGTTCGGAACGCGATCGGCGTGTGGTGGCGCCAGCAATGCGGATAGCTGTGGGTGATCTTCTGCGCCGCAAGCAATACGCCACGCTCGCGCAGCAGTTCGATCACCGCATCGTTGGCCTTCCAGATGTGCTGGCCTGCGAAGATCGGCGTACCGGGCAGATACACGCCATTCGGCCCGACCGGATTCAGCACGTTGGCGGGCGTCGCTGCGACGATGCCGTACTGCTGGCCCACCGTGAAGTCGTCGGCGCCGTGGCCGGGTGCGGTATGCACGGCGCCGGTGCCGTCTTCCGCCGACACGTGGCTGCCGAGGATCAGCGGAATCTCGCGGTCGTAGAACGGATGCTTCAATTTCAGGTTTTCCAGCGCCGCGCCCTTCGCGCGCCCCAGCACCTGCGCGTGTCCAACTCCGTAGCGCGGCAATGCCTTGTCCAGCAGGGCCTCGGCCAGCACCAGCAACACGCGCTTGCCGCCGCGCGACGGGCCTTCGACCAGGGCGTATTCGAGTTCCGGTCCCAGCGTCACCGCCATGCTGGCCGGCAGCGTCCACGGCGTGGTGGTCCAGATCGGCACCGACACGATGGTCGATGCATCAACGTCCACACCGAACTTCGCGGCCACCGCTTTCGGATCCCGCGCGTCGTACGCCACGTCGATCGCGGGCGACTGCTTGTCCTGGTACTCGATCTCGGCCTCGGCCAGCGCTGAACCGCAATCGAAACACCAGTGCACCGGCTTGAAGCCACGCGTGACGTGGCCGTTGGCGTAGACGTCCGCGAGCGCACGCAGGATGTCGGCTTCGTATTTGAAGTCCATCGTGCGATACGGATGCTCCCAGTCGCCGAGCACACCCAGTCGCTTGAAATCCTTGCGCTGCAGGTCGATCTGTTGCGTCGCGTAGTCGCGGCAATGCTGGCGGAACGCTTCCGCATCGATCTTGTGGCCAACCTTGCCGTATTTCTTCTCGACCGCGATCTCGATCGGCAGGCCGTGGCAATCCCAACCCGGCACGTAGGGCGAGCGAAACCCCGCCATCAATTTCGAACGGACCACGATGTCCTTGAGGATCTTGTTGACCGCGTGGCCCAAATGGATCTTGCCGTTCGCGTACGGCGGACCGTCGTGCAGGATGAATCCCTGTCCACGCCCTCCGGTGTGGTGTTGCAGGTCGGCATAGCGCTGCGCGGATTCCCACTCGGCCAGCATCGCCGGCTCGCGTTTGGCGAGGTCGGCCTTCATCGCGAAATCGGTCTTCGGAAGATTGATGGTGTGCTTGTAGTCGCGGCTCACGCGATGGCTCCGGATACGGCGGGTGTGTCGGCAAGAATGCGCCGCGCGGAGGCGGCATCGCTATCCATCTGCGTCTTCAGCGCAGCCAGATCGGCGAATTTCTCCTCGTCGCGCAGCTTGGCGACGAACTCGACCTCGATGCGTTTCCCGTACAGGTCGCCATCGAAATCGAACAGGTGGGCCTCCAACAGCGGCTCGCCGCCGCCGGCAATGGTCGGGCGTACGCCGAGGCTGGCGACACCCGGCAATGGCCGGTTCGCGGCCCCATGCACGCGCACCGCGAAGATGCCCGACACCGGCGACACGCGCCTGCCCAGCCGGATGTTCGCGGTGGGGTAGCCGAGCTTGTGGCCCATGCGTTGGCCACGTACCACGCGACCACCGATCACGAACTGACGGCCCAGCAGCTGCCCGGCATGCGCGAAATCACCTTCGGTCAGCGCGCCGCGCACCCGCGACGCCGACACGCGTTCGCCATCACCGGCCGAAACCGCATCCAGCACGCGGACTTCGAAAGGCCCCTCGCCCTGCATCGCCTCCAGCAGTTCCACGTCGCCGGTGCGGTTGTGGCCGAAACGGAACCCCGCGCCTACCCAGATCTCGCGTGCACCCATGCGTGCAACCAGCACCTCGCGCACGAAGTCCGCGGCACTCATCGCCACCAGCCGCGCATCGAAGCGCAGCAGCAGCAATTCCTCGATGCCGGCCTCGGCGAAGCCACACAGTTTTTCGCGCACCGACGACAGCCGTTTCAGCGGCACCGGCGAGAAATACCCACGCGGCAGCGGCTCGAAACTGACCGCGGCAGCGGCCATCCCCAGCGCGGTCGCACGCTCGCGCACCTTCGCCAGCAATGCAGCGTGGCCACGATGCATTCCGTCGAACGCACCGATGGTGAGCACGCAGCCGTCCGGGGCCAGGCATGGCCCTGTGATGTTGCGGTGGACCTTGAGCATCGGAAAAGTATATTGGAGCAGGCTTTTGTGAGAAGTCAGGCCACGGAGCCCTTGGCCATGGATGGCGGCTGTCAAGGCCGTTCTGGTGTTTAAACTATCGATTTATTGCATGCTCGCACTGCCGGTTGGCGAAACAGCGATCATGGATGATCGCCATCAATCACGACGCATCCCGCCGCATCCACGCTTGCAAGCAGGTCGGAAACCCGGCCTCGCCCCGGCACATCCAGCGTGGGCGCAACATCGGCCAGCGGCAGCAACACGAAGGCGCGCTGGTGCAGGCGCGGGTGCGGCAACGCCAGGCCAGGTTCGTCGAGGCGCAGGTCGCCATACAACAGCAGGTCCAGGTCCAGCACCCGCGGGCCATTCCTCGCGCCACGCACGCGGCCGGCTTGCGTTTCGATCGCAAGCAGCGCATCAAGCAACGCGCGTGGCGGCAGCGAGGTTTCGACCCGCGCCACCGCGTTGATGAAATCGGGCTGGTTCAGGACACCCCAGGGCGGCGTGCGGAACAGGCGTGAACGGTCGCGCAAGGCGGTATTCGGCAATGCTGCCAGCGCTGCGAAACCGCGTTCGACCTGGACGCGCGGGTCGTCCAGGTTGCTGCCCAGCGCGATGTAGGCAATGGCCGCGGCGGACATGCCTCAGGCTTGTGAATCGGATTGCGGGGACGCCGGCTTGCTGCCCTTGCCGCCACGCCGCCGACGTCGGCGTTTCGGCTTGCAGACAGCCTCGCCGGCCGTGGCAGCAGGCGTCCTGGATGCCAGCGACGCGGAAAGCTGGTCGGGTGGCACCGACTGCGCCTGGGTCCACCACTCGCCAAGTTCGCGCACTGCCTCGGACTCACCTGCGCGCAACAGCAGGAAATCGTAGGCGGCGCGGAAACGCGGATGCGCCAGCAGCCGGAACACCCGCTTGCGGGCGCGTTCGGCAAACCGCGGCTGCAGCGCCCAGATTTCCTCGATGGCATAGCCGAAGCGACGCGGGATCGCCACGCGCTTGCCCTGCTCGGCCATCACGCGATGCGCGGCACGCTGCCACGCCAGGGTGCGCGCCACACCCTGCTCCTGGAATTCTTTCGCCAGTGCCTCGACCTCGCCCCACAGCAAGACCGCGAACAGGAACGCTGGCGTCACCGGCCGACCCTCGACAACCCGCGCATCGGTACCGGCAAGGCCGCGCTCGACCAACGCGTGCAACGCCCCGGACGCATCCTTCGCCAACGCGCGCGCGGTGCCGGGGAACAGGTGCCGCAGCAGGTCGTAACGCTCCAGCATGCGGAAACTGGCCAGGCCATAGCCTGCCATGAACATCTTCTGGCATTCGTCGAACAAGCGTGCCGGCGGCGCATCGGCGAGCAAATGACCAAGCTGCTCGAACGGCGCGGCAGCAGCCGGGTCGATCTCGAAACCGAGTTTGGCCGCGAGGCGCGCCGCGCGCAGCATGCGCACCGGATCCTCGCGATAGCGGGTGGCCGGATCGCCGATCAGCCGCAGCTTGCGGTCTTCGAGGTCGCCGATGCCGCCGACATAATCGATCACGCTGAAATCGGCGATGTCGTAATACAACGCGTTGACGCGGAAATCGCGGCGCAGCGCGTCTTCCTCGATGGTGCCCCACACGTTGTCACGCAGGATGCGGCCATCGACCACATGGCGGTCGCCGTTGCCGTCGCCATCACCGGTGCCGCGGAAGGTCGCGACCTCGACGATCTCGGGACCGAACACCACGTGCGCGAGACGGAAGCGCCGGCCAATCAGCCGGCAGTTGCGGAACAGCTTCCTGACTTCTTCGGGCGTCGCATCGGTGGCGACGTCGAAATCCTTGGGCTGCCGTCCCAGCAGCAAATCACGTACCGCGCCGCCCACCAGGCACGCGCGGAATCCGGCATCCTTGAGCCCGTACAGCACGCGCAATGCGCCGCGGCTGATCTGCTTGCGGGAAAGGTTGTGCTGCTCGCGCGGGATCACGCGCGGCTGCGGGCCGGCGCGATCGGGTGCTGTGGAATCGGAACTCAAGCGGAGACGTCCATGCGGTGAGCGCACCGCCTGTCCGCGGCACGAAGTCCGTTATACTAGCGCGCCCACCGGCCCTACGCTCCCTTCGTCTAGCGGCCCAGGACATCGCCCTCTCACGGCGGTAACGCGGGTTCGATTCCCGCAGGGAGCGCCATGATCTCTCCGCAAACCTGCTGCGCCAGGCAGCTCGCGCGTCGGCGGTGCTCGGCATCCTCATGTACTGACGTGTACACTCCGGTGTCTGCGCTCCGGCGACGCACGATCTGCCATCGCTCGCGACGCTTTGCGAAGACCCCTTTCGCACACGTCTCGCGCCCGCTCCGAACAAACCGTTCAGAGCCGCTTCGATTGAAGCGCCGGGTGTGCGATCATTTCAAGCGAGAATCCACGATTTCCTGAAACCCCATGGCCTTCGTCGTCACCGACAACTGCGTGAAGTGCAAGTACACCGATTGCGTGGAGGTGTGCCCGGTCGATTGCTTCCACGAAGGGCCAAACTTCCTCGCGATCGATCCCGACGAGTGCATCGACTGCACGCTGTGCGAACCGGAATGCCCCGCCCGCGCGATCTTCCCCGAGGACGACGTGCCGGCCGGCCAGGAGCACTACATCGCGTTGAACGCGCAACTTGCGAAGACTTGGCCGGTGCTCACCGAGCGCAAGGACCCGCCGCCGGATGCCCAGGCGTGGGACGGCAAGCCGGACAAGTTGTCGTTGTTGGAACGTTGAACTTCGCCACGAACAAAAACGCCGCCCCGGGGCGGCGTTTTGCACTCCATGCTTCCTCATCGGGCCTTCCGGCCCTCCTACTGCAATCGCTGCTGCAGGATCGCCATCACCCTTGCCGCGGCATCCGGGTTGCCGGATGCTTCCACCACGCTGCCACTGCCTTGCGGCGCGATGCTCACTGTGACCGTGCCCTTCACCGCCTCGGTCTTGCTGCGATGGAGCATGCGGTGGAAGAACCCGCCTTCGGGCTTGCTGGTGACGACGGTGTCGACCGCGACCTGGTAGGTCATCGCGTTGTCGTCATGCGCCGTCACCTGGCCCGCCTCGCCACGCTCGAGCGCCAGTCCAACGCGATGGTAGGTGCTGGCAGGCGTATCGCTCACCGAAAGGCTGGTCGCGGTGCCGGATGCGCTGCCGACTCCAGCAGCAGCGGTCGGCGGTGTACCGGCCTCGGGCTGCGCGGCAGCCGTCGCGGCAGCGTTGCCCGAACCCGTACCGGCATCCGGAATCGCCAGAGCCTCGGTGGTCGGCGGCTGATCCATGCCCGGCGGCACTTCCAGCGGACGTTCCTGCTGCGCCGTGGTGTAGGCTGGTTCCTTGTGCCGGAACGGATTGTGGGCCTTGATGGTCTGGCAACCGGCCAGCGCGATCGGGGCGAGCAACAGGACAACCGGTACGATTCGTTTCATGGGCGCATTGTGCATGATCAGGGCGCGGCGGCGCCAGCGAGGGGAAGGAGGACGTCGTGCAGGCGCGTACGCGCCGGGCCCGGCGCCAATTCAACCAGCGGCAGGCGCAACGCGCCGCCACACAGGCCAAGATCCGCCAGTCCGGCCTTGACCGGAATGGGATTGGGGGCGCAATCGAGCGCATCGAGCAGGGGCTTCAGTTTCGCCACCCCAGCCGCGGCACCCGCGCGATCGCCGCCGAGCGCGGCATCGCAGATCGAGCGGAACAATTTCGGAACCAGGTTGTTCACCACTGACACTACGCCTCCGGCGCCCGCGAGCATGGCCTCGACGGCAGTGCCATCGTCGCCGGAAAGATAGACAAACCCGGGCCGCCGAAGTTGCGCAATGGCCTGGATGCGCGGGGGGGTTCCCACCGCTTCCTTGATGCCGACGATACCGGCGGTGTCGCGCAAGGTCGCGACGGTTTCAGGTTGCATGTCGCACCCGGTGCGCGAGGGCACGTTGTACACCACGACCGGAATGTCGCAGCGAGCGGCGACTTCGCCGAAGTGCCGGCGCAACCCTTCCTGCGTCGGGCGCACGTAATACGGGGCCACCACCAGCGCGGCGTCGGCACCCAGCGTCTTCGCGCGGCGGGTCGCGGCGATGGTCTTCGAGGTCGCGGCTTCGCCGGTGCCGGCCAGCACCGGCACGCGCCCGGCCACCCGTTCGACCGCGAAAGCCAGCAGGCGATCGAACTCGTGCCCGTCCAGCATGTGCGCCTCGCCGGTGGAACCGGCGACCACGATGCCTTGCGTGCCACCCGCCAGCTGGTGATCGAGCAAGCGGCCGAACGCGGCAAGATCGAGCGCGCCGTCCGCAGTGAACGGCGTCGCAATGGCACAGATGCTGCCGGCAAGTTCCACGGATTTCTCCATCGTCATGCGGGGTCGACGCGAGCCCCGCTGCCGCGATCCGGACGATCGCGCAAACGCTGCATCATAACGTGACACGCACCAAGCAACACCACTATGCTGGCAGGCCGTGAACGTCAAGACCATCGCCAGCTTGAACCGCCCCAGCGCACGCCCAGCGACCGATCACCAGCTGCTGATCCAGGCGGTCGCGCCGGCACGCGAATCGCCGTTGCTGATGCTGTCGCGGCGCATTGCCGACGCTGGCTGCAACCTGGTGGAATCGCGCGTGGCCACCGTGGGCGCCGATGTCTCGGTGCTGCTGCTGGCACGCGGTGCGTGGGACGCCATCGCGAAGCTCGAAACCGCGTTGGCGCGGATCAGCCGCGCCGAAAGCCTGCACATCCTCAGCTACCGCACCCAGCCCAACGACCAGCCCAGCCACATGCTGCCGTACATGGTCGAAGTGATCGCGGCCGACAAGTCGGGCGTGCTGGTCGAGTTGATCGATTTCTTCAACCACCGCAAGATCAGCATCGAGCAGATGTCCTCGATGCGCTACCAGGCCATGCAGACCGGGGCCGAGATGTTCCAGGCCCAGATCACCATCGGCATCCCCGCCGATACCCGCATCGCCGAGTTGCGCGACGAGTTCATGGAAATGTGCGACGGTCTCAATCTCGACGCGATCATGGATCCGGTGAAATTTTAAAGTGCAACCTTCCTTTAACCGTCATCCCGGCGAAAGCCGGGATCCATTTTGATGACCAAGATCGGCAACAAGGTCCCCAAACTGTCCGGCACGACCCAGGCGGGCGACACGCTGGCACTCGCCGACCTGCAAGGCCAATGGCTGGCGCTGTACTTCTATCCCAAGGACAACACCACCGGCTGCACCCGTGAAGCCGGCGATTTCCGCGACCTGTATACGAAGTTCAAGCGCCGCGGCGCCACCATCGTCGGCGTGTCGCGCGACAGCGCGCGTTCGCACCACGGCTTCAAGGAAAAACTTGGCCTGCCGTTCGCGCTGGTCGCCGACACCGACGAGACCTGGTGCAAGGCCTTCGACGTGATCCGCAAGAAGAAGCTCTACGGCCGCGAATACCTCGGCGTCGACCGCAGCACCTTCCTGGTCGATCCCGACGGCAAGCTGGTGCAGGAATGGCGTGGCGTGAAGGTGCCGGGCCACGCCCAGGCCGTACTGGATGCGATACCTGCCAAGTGACCGACAAATCACGTCCCGCCAAGGCCCCCGCCAGGCGCCGCGCGCCGTCCCCAACCCCCCGTTCTCCCTCCTCCGGAGCCCGCATGCCGAAGCCGCAAGGCAAGCGCATCTACGCGCTTGACACCAACGTCCTGCTGCACGACCCGACAGCGCTGTTCCGTTTCGAGGAACACGACGTGTTCATCCCGATGACGGTGCTGGAGGAACTGGACGAGAAGAAATCCGGCATCTCCGAAGTCGCGCGCAACGCGCGCCAGACCAGCCGCTTCCTCAACGAGTTGATCGAGCGCAACAACAGCCACGGCATCGCCGACGGCGTGCCGCTGCAGCAGCCCGACGGCGTTCGCCTCAAAAAAGGCGGCGCCAGCGGACGCCTGTATTTCCAGACCAAAACCGGCAACGGCCAGGGCAAGGCCGACAACCGCATCCTCGCCGCGATCCTGGACCTGCGCGAGCACCGCCCGGAGGCCGCCGTGGCGCTGGTGTCGAAAGACATCAACCTGCGCATCAAGGCCACCATCTTCGGCATCGCCGCCGAGGATTACGAGAACGACCGCGCGCTGGACGACTTCTCGCTGCTGTACACCGGCGCCACCGAACTGCCGGACGATTTCTGGGATCGCCATCCCGAGCTGCACTCGTGGTCCGAACGGGGCCACACGTTCTACGAGCTGAAGCAGCGCGACGACGAGGAGTGGCTGCCGAACGAGTGCCTGTACCTGCCTGGCGAGAACAGCGCCGAACTGCGTGTGCTGGAAATCGGCGCGGCCAAGACCAGACTCGCCCTGCTCAACGACTACACCAGCAGCGCGCACGGCGTGTGGGGCATCGCCGCGCGCAACCGCGAGCAGAACTTCGCGCTCAACATGCTGATGGACCCCGACATCGACTTCGTCACCCTGCTCGGCACCGCCGGCACCGGCAAGACCCTGCTGGCGCTGGCCGCGGGGCTCGCGCAGGTGATGGACCAGCAGCGCTACCGCGAAATCATCATGACCCGCGCCACGGTTTCAGTGGGCGAGGACATCGGCTTCCTGCCCGGCACCGAAGAGGAAAAGATGACGCCGTGGATGGGCGCGCTCACCGACAACCTCGAAGTGCTGACCAATCCCGAGGACGGCGGTTCGTGGGGACGCAAGGCCACCAACGACCTGCTGGCTTCGCGCATCAAGATCCGCTCGCTCAACTTCATGCGCGGGCGCACTTTCCTGTCGCGTTACCTGATCATCGACGAGGCGCAGAACCTGACGCCCAAGCAGATGAAGACGCTGGTCACCCGCGCCGGCCCGGGCACCAAGATCGTGTGCCTCGGCAACGTCGAGCAGATCGACACGCCGTACCTCACCGAAACGACGTCGGGCCTGACCTACGCGGTGGACCGCTTCAAGCAGTGGCCACATGCCGCGCATGTGACGCTGCGGCGTGGCGAACGCTCGCGGCTGGCGGATTTTGCGTCCGAAGCGCTGTAGGACTCGGGACCCGGACACGCATAACTACCTCTTGTCGTCATTCCGGGGCCGTTCGCGGCTCCACGCGAACGGAACCCGGAATCCATTCTGATCTTCGTACTTCCGCAGTCAAAATCGAAAATGGATTCCTGCCTTCGCCGGAATGACGAATGAACATGGCATCTCAGCACAAGAAATCGAGTTCCAAGTCTCGATCCCCCGGTCCCCCCTGCTGTCTCACCATCGCCGGTTCCGATTCCGGCGGTGGCGCCGGCATCCAGGCTGACCTCAAGACCTTCGCGGCGCTGGGCGTGCACGGCACCAGCGTAACCACCGCGCTGACCGCGCAGAACACCCGCGGTGTCAGCGCAGTACACCCGGTACCCATGAATCACCTGCGCGCGGAACTGGACGCGGTGTTCGACGATTTCCCGGTCGCCGCGGTCAAGACCGGGATGCTGGGCGACGCGCGCAGCGTGCGCTGCGTCGCGCGCGAACTCGGCCGCCGCAAACCGCAGTGGCTGGTCGTCGATCCCGTGATGATCGCCACGTCGGGGGCACGCCTGCTCGACCCCGGCGCAGTGCGCGTGTTGGTCGAAAAACTGATCCCGCTCGCCGATGTGCTGACGCCCAACCTGCCGGAAGCCGAAGCCCTGCTCGGAACGAAAATCCGCAACGCACGCGACGCCGAACGCGCCGGCAACGCGTTGCGCGACATGGGCGCCAAGGCCGTGCTGCTGAAGGGCGGCCACGGTCGCGGCCGCGTGGTGATCGACCGCTGGTTCGACGCGCGCGGTCTGTTTGAACTTCGCCGGCCACGCCTGCCCGGCGAATACCACGGCACCGGGTGCACGCTGTCATCCGCGCTCGCGGCAGAGCTGGCCAGGGGCGCGGCGCCCCGCACCGCGATGCGCCGCGCGATTGCCTTCGTGCAACGCGCGATGCACGGCGGTTTCCGCACGCACCGCCACGGACTGGTCGTGCTGGTTCCCGGGCGCTGACCGCACCCTCGAGCGGATCAGCGCTTGCCGCCACCACCCGCGACACGCGCCGACGCCGCGGATTTCTGCGTCCACGCATCGATCCCTTTGGGCGCCGGCAGCGTGGTCAGGAACTCCGGATTGCGCCGCGCGTGGGTGGCCTGTTCATACGCGTAGGCGATTCCGAGCAGGGTCGGTTCGCTCCACTTGCGGCCGAAAAACAGCATGCCGACCGGCAGGCCGTGCACGAAGCCAGCGGGCACGGTGATCGAGGGATATCCCGCCACCGCCGCAGGGCCGTACGCGGAAGGCGAATCGGGATCGCCATTGACAAGGTCGATTGGCCAAGCCGGCGCTTGCGCCGGTGCCAGCAGCGCGTCGAGATGATCCGCATCCATGGCTGCATCGATGCCTTCCGGGCCCGACAACCGCTGCAACTTCGCCAGGGCATCCTGGTAAACCTTGTCGGTCAACGGCCCCCTGGCTTCGGACGCAATGAAGGTTTCCTGCCCGAACCACGGCATCTCGGTGTCCGCGTGTGCGTTGTCAAACGCGATCAGGTCAGCCAGCGTGTGCACCTGCAAGCCCTTGCGCGTGGCGAGGTAGGCATTGATGCCGTGCTTGAATTCGTACTGCAACACGATCGTCTCGGCCTTGCCGTAGTCGTTCACGTGCGGAATCTTGACCGGATCAACCACCGTTGCACCGTGTGCGCGCAATACCGCGATGGTTTGCTCCAACAACTTCGATGTCGCAGGGCCATCGTCGGACAATTCCCGCACCACGCCGATGCGCTTGCCTTTCAGCGCACCCGGATCAAGGAACTTCGTGTAATCGGTAGCGTGCTGGCCGGCATCCTGCGTTGCCGGATCGCGCGGATCGCTGCCCGCGATCGCGCTCAAGACAATCGCGGCATCGCGCACGTCGCGGGCGATCGGCCCGGCTGTGTCCTGGGTAGAACTGATCGGGATGATTCCAGCGCGGCTCACCAGCCCGACCGTCGGCTTGATCCCCACGACGCCGTTCGCCGCCGCCGGGCAGATGATCGAGCCGTTGGTTTCGGTGCCGATCGCGACCGTGGCGAATCCCGCCGCGACCGCGGCCCCCGAGCCCGAGCTGGAGCCGCACGCGGACCGGTCGAGCACGTACGGATTGCGCGTCAATCCGCCCCGCCCGCTCCAACCGCTGGATGAATGGCTGGAACGGAAGTTGGCCCACTCGCTGAGATTGGTTTTGCCGAGGATCACCGCGCCGGCCTTGCGCAGCTTGGCCGCCACTGTGGCGTCCTGCGGCGCGGGCGCTCCCAGCAAGGCCAGCGATCCCGCCGTGGTCGGCATCTTGTCGCCGGTATCGATGTTCGCCTTCAGCAGGATCGGAATCCCCCATAGCGGGCCCTGCTTGCCCTTGCCGCGATTCGTGTCGCGCTCCTTCGCCATCGATGCCGCGTCCGGGTTGATCTCGATCACCGAATTCACGCGCGGCCCGGCTTGGTCGAGTTTCCCGATGCGGTCGATGAAATCACGCACGAGCGTTTGGGAATCGACCTTGCCGGCAGCCATCTGCTCCCGCAAGGCCGAAATGGATGCGTAAGCCGTGGAGGTTTGCATGGAAGCCGGTGTTGCGCCCATCGCCAGCAACGGGAACGCGCAGAGTATTGCCGCATGCAACGTGACGGATCGAAGTTTCATCGGATACCCCAATGCGCGCGACGGGATCACAGAATACCGGGCACGTGGGTCACCGGCACGGGACGCACCGCCCGACGCAGCGCCTTGTGCGCGTGTCATGCGCCCGTTATCCTGCGCAGTCCGTTGCGGCCAATCCGCATCCGGAGAGGTGTCCGAGCGGTCGAAGGAGCACGCCTGGAAAGTGTGTAAGCGGCTAAACCCCGCTTCGCGGGTTCGAATCCCGCCCTCTCCGCCAGTTTTCAGGAAAACCAGGAAATGGTGGATGGCGGGTGAGAACCCGCGGGTTCGACAAATTCGTCAGGAACGACAAAATCGTCGGAAACGATTTTGGACGGCGCAGCCGGCCCCGAAGGGGCGAACCCCAGGGATGGGGTGAGCAATTCGGACAACCGCAGGTTGGCCCCGAGCACAGCGAGGGGTGAGCATCAGGGATGATGCGAACAATCCCGCCCTCTCCGCCAGTTTCACATGTCTATGGTGGCCCCGTTGGCGCCTCCGCGACGCTAGATTGAAAACCCCGCCAGGGCCGGAAGGCAGCAACGGTATCGATTGAAGCGTGCGCCGGAGTCTACGCTGGCGGGGCCGCCGCCTATTTGGCATTGGACGCCACAGAATGGAAAGCGATCGCCATGCGAATACTGCGTTGGACGTTCGTTCTTGCAACGGCGCTGCTCGCGTTGACTGCCTGTGCTTCCGAGAAAACTTCGATGAAGTCGTTGGACGTTACCGGCCTCGGTACGCGATACGCGGCCGCCTGGAGTAGCCGGAATCCCACCTTGCTGGCCTCGCTTTATGCAGCGAACGGATCCCTGACCGTCAACTCCGGTCCGCGTGCAATCGGAAGAGCCGCCGTGGCGAGTACGGCGCTGTCCTTCATGGCGGCGTTCCCGGACATGGTCGTGAAGATGACCAGGATGACCCGCAGTGGCGATCACGTGATTTTCCATTGGCTTTGGACCGGAACGAACACGGGACCCGGAGGAACCGGCAAGTTTGTTCGCATGACGGGCTACGAGGAGTGGACGATCGACCGCAACGGGCTGATCGCCGAGTCCAGGGGACACTATGACGAAGCGGAATACCAGCGCCAGCTGAAATTCGGCGCTTCGAAACAGCCGTGAAGTCTGACCGTACCGCAAGCGCTGCCACTCTCAAGCTCCGGGATGCAGCCACTCCGACGCGCCTTCCACGTAGTGTTCGCGCTTCCAGATCGGCACACGCGCCTTGACCTCGTCGATCACGTAGCGGCAAGCGTCGAAGGCCGCGCCGCGATGACCGGCCGACACACCCGCCCACACCGCAACATCACCGAGCGCGAGTTCGCCGATCCGGTGCACGCACACGATCCGCTCGACCGCGTATCGGTCGTGCGCTTCCGCAACAATCCGCGCACCTTCTGCTTCCGCCAGTTCGACATAGGCCTGATACGACAAGCCATGCACGGCGCGGCCGTCGTTGTGGTCGCGCACGCGGCCCTCGAAGCACACCGCGGCGCCCGCGGCGTGGCTTTCCAGCTCGCTGCGCAGTCGCGTCACGTCGATCGGGCGGTCGCTGATCGCGAACACACTAGGACCTGTTGACGCCATGCCGCGCGAGTCGCGTTGCTTCCGCAGCGGTTGCCAGACGAGGCGCACGCCACAGCGCCATGGTGGCTCCATGGCCAAGGCGTGCACCGAAGAATGGCTGCCGCTGCGGAGCAACCCCCCGGGCCGTGGCCCTTGGCCCACATGACTGTGTCATCGCTCGTCGATGTATCGACATACATCCTCCTCGCTCTTCCTTGCCCTGCGGGCCAAGGGCCGACGGCGCGGCCACGTGGCATGGCGTCAACAGGTCCTAGCCCCCCGACACCGGTGGCAGGAACACCACTTCGTCGTTGTCGGCGAGGCGCGTATCCCAACCGGTGAATGCACCATTGACCGCTACGCGCAATCGATCAGGCGTGAAGGCGAAACCATGCCGCGCCGCGAGTTCTGCATACAGGGCACGCGCATCGGGCGCATTACTGCTGATGGTTTCCCCCGCGCAACCCGCGGCATCGCACAGCGAGGCGAAATACAGCAGCCGGTAGTTCATCGCGTCCTGCCCCGCCCTTCGGACACGACCTTGCCGGCCTTCACGAGCCGTTTCCCGCCCGACTTCTCGACCAGCCGCACGCGTTCGATCACGATCGCATGCGACAGCGCCTTGCACATGTCGTACACCGTCAGCGCCGCAACGCTGGCGCCGGTCAGGGCTTCCATTTCGACCCCGGTCTTGTGGGTGAGCGCGACTTCGCAGCGGATCGCCAGTTCCGTATCCGACACGAAATCGGCCGCAAGCTTGCAGCGCTCGATCGCCAGCGGATGGCAGAACGGAATCAACTCATGCGTGCGCTTGGCAGCCATGGTGCCGGCGATGATCGCGGTGTCGATGACCGGGCCCTTGGGCGAGCGCAGGCCGCCCGCGCGCAAGGCCGCGGCGACTTCCGGCGGGAAGCGCACGATGGCCTCCGCCACCGCGACGCGCACGGTCACGCCCTTGGCGCCGACATCCACCATGCGCGGGCGGTTGGAGGTGTCGAAGTGTGTCAACTTCTTCGCAGGCATCTAGCCACCTATCCGGTACATTTCGACATGCTCCAGCACGCCCGCCGCACGCAGCTCGGCGCGGCGCTCGCTGTAACGGTCGCCGCGGTGGCTCCAGATGCCGGCGATGGTCGCGCGCAGGGCCTCGTCCGATTCGCCCGCGCGCAACAACGCGCGCAAGTCGTGGCCGGCATGCGCAAACAGGCAGGTGTACAACTTGCCGTCTGCCGACAACCGCGCACGCGTGCAGCCGCCGCAGAACGGCTCGGTCACCGAATTGATGAAGCCGACTTCGCCCGCGCCATCGCGGAACCGCCAGCGTCGCGCGGTGGACGTGGCATTGCGCGGCAGGGCTTCCAGCGGCCAGCGCGAGTCGATGCGTTGCACCAGCTCCGCACCCGGCACCACACGGTCGCCGCGCCAGCCGTTGACGGTGCCGACGTCCATGTACTCGATGAAGCGCACAACATGACCAGTGCCGCGGAAACGCTCGACCAATCCGGGCACACCGTCGTCGTTGACGCCACGCATCACCACGCAGTTGATCTTGAGCGGCGTGAACCCTGCGCGCTCGGCCGCATTGATCGCGGCTTCCACCTCGGCCAGTTCGCCACGCCCCCCGGTCATCCTGCGGAACACTTCGGGATCGGCGCTGTCCATGCTGACCGTGACGCGCTGCAGGCCCGCGTCGCGCAACGGCTGCGCAAGTTTCGGCAGCAAGGCGCCGTTGGTGGTGAGCGCGATGTCTTCGACGCCATCGATGCCCGCCAGTCGCGCAACGAGCAGCGGCAGATCTCGACGCAGCAGGGGTTCGCCGCCGGTCAGGCGCAATTTCTTCACGCCCAGCGATACGAACACCCGCGCAATGCGTGCGATCTCGTCGAAGTCGAGCCGGTCGCGCGCGCGCAGGAAGGCATGGTCGGCCGGATACGCTTCCTCCGGCATGCAGTACGGACAGCGGAAGTTGCAGCGGTCGATCACCGAGATGCGCAGATCGCCCAACGCACGCCCGAGCGCATCCGGTGGCGCCGGCACTTGCTGCAGGGCAACGGGGGCTTCGGGTTTCATCGTGCGGCCCTCATCAACCGGCCTCCGCACGCACCGGAAGCGGTACATGCAAGGGGTACCGCCCTCCCGGCAACGCGACGCTGAATCCACGCGCACGCATCGCTTCGGCGTCAACCACGCTGCCGTAGTGGTACAGCAGCAGCCTGGCGCGCCAATCGTCGGGATATTCGCGTTCGAGGTCAGCCACGCCGGTGTGCGAGGGATTGCCGACCAGCCCGCAATCATGGGCAATCAACGTGTGCCCGTCTGCGAAACCGGTGAGCACCTCGGGAATCGGCCGGGTATCGCCGGTCCACGCGAAACAGCCGCGCAGTGCGACGCCGAACGAGGTGCCGGCCGCGTGGTGGCGCGTCGCGAACACATCGAACCACCAGTCGTCCAGCCAGAAACCGCGCGACAACGCGACCAGCCGGAATCCCTCCCAGAAGTTCGCGCCGCCCTCGGCAAGCGCATTCGGATAATCGGCGACGCGTGTCTGCAGGATCGGCACCAGGTTGGCGTGCACGAACAACTTGACTTTGCCACGCTGCGTGGCATCGAACCATGACGCATAAAACAGGCCTTCCAGCCCGGCGACGTGGTCCATGTGCGCGTGGGTGATGAACACCGCGGGCGGCAAGGCACCGTAGCAACGCCGATAGTGTTCCAGCGTGCCGGGGCCGCAGTCGATCAACAGCACTGGTTGCCCGTCGCGCTCCAGCACCGCGCTGGAGGCGCCGAGTTCCTGTGCACCGGCCGAACCCGCACCCAGCACGAGCAGCGACCACGTCGCTCCGCCATCGCGCTCGCGATGGCGGTCGGCGTCGACACGGACGGTCTGCTTCATCATTGGCCGTTTCCAAAACCACGTTCGTAACCGCGCATCAAGGGTGCCCAGATTTCGCGATCCAGTTGCGCCTCGTCTCGATCGCAGGCACCGACCTTCAACAATGAACGCTTGAGGCGTGCCAGGTTGGCCAACTTCCAGGCCGTGCCGGTCACGCGGATTTCACCGCGATCGAAATCGATCAGCCACAAGCCGTCGCCGGCAACCAGGATATTGTGGGCGTTCAAGTCCGCGTGGTCCACGCCTTCAAGATGGAATCGTGCGACCAGTGCGCCGATCCGTTCCGCCAGCATGGCGTCCAGCCGCTGCGAAATGATGATTTCCGTCAAGGTCTGCGCATCCTCGATGGTGCGCGTGATCAGGTCAGCGGTGTAGTACGGTCCGCGCCGCAGGTAGCGCGCTGCAACCGGCACCGGCACCGGCAGCCCGCGCCGCGCGAGTTCGGCCAGCAACGCGAACTCGAGGAATCCGCGGCTGCGGCCGCGGCCATTCCACACGTAACGGTCGCCCAGCAACGGCGCCATCCAGCCGCCGCGGTGGTAATGGCGCAGCACGCACGGGCCCGCCGGCGTGTCCAGGAAGGCGACGCCGCCGCGCCCGCCGCCGCCTTCGCGCACCCGCTCCCGCGCCCGCCACCATGCGGGATCGAACCAGTCGCGGGTCGGCGCTTCGGCAAGGTTGGCGTCGAACACCATCGCGCCAGCCCCCGATGCGACAATGCGCGGGTCGATGGCGTGGCGGTCACCGCCGGATGGCATCGGCGTATTCACCCCTGAAGTCTAGCAAGCCCGATGACGAAAACACCCGAATCGCTGTGCCTGCTGCGCACGTCCGCACTGGGCGACGTGACCCACGTGGTGCCGCTGGTGCGCACCCTGCAGGCTGCCTGGCCGCAAACGCGCCTGACCTGGATAGTCGGCAAGCTGGAACACAAGCTGGTTGGTGATATCGCCGGCGTCGAGTTCGTGGTGTTCGACAAGCGTGCCGGCGTCGCCGGTTTCCGCGCGGTACGGAACGCGCTCGCTGCGCGCCGCTTCGATGCCTTGCTGCACATGCAAGTTGCGCTGCGGTCCAACCTGCTGAGCCTGACCGTGCATGCGCAAAGGCGGATCGGTTACGACCGCGCGCGCTCGAAAGACCTGCACGGCCTGTGCGTGCGCGAGCGCATCCCGGCGCGCAGCGGCGAGCATGTGCTGGACGCCATCGGCAGCTTCGTCGAACCGCTGGGTTTGAAGCAGACACAGGTGCGCTGGGACATCCCGATCCCAGCCGAGGCGCGCGCATGGGCCATGCAACAATGGCCCGATGCCGGGCAGCCGACATTGCTGATCTCGCCCGCCTCCAGCCACGCACTGCGCAATTGGCGCGCGGAACGCTATGCCGCCGTTGCCGACCATGCCGCACAAGCCCTCCACATGCGCGTGGTATTGACCGGCGGCCCTTCCCCCGCCGAACGCGCACTGGGCGACACGATCCTTGCGTGCATGCAAACACGACCACTCGACCTGATCGGCAAGGACACCCTGAAGCGCGCACTGGCGTTGTATCAGCGCGCGGCGATCGTGCTGACGCCGGACGCCGGCCCCATGCACATGGCCAACGCTGTCGGCGCGCGGGTGCTGGGCTTGCATGCCGCCAGCAATCCCGCGCGTTCCGGTCCCTACTCCAACCGCCGCTGGTGCGTGGACCGCTACGACGACGCGGCGCGCCAGTTCCTGCACAAGCCGGCGTCGGCCATTCCATGGGGGACGAAAATCGAATACCCCGGTGTGATGGACCTGGTGACCGTCGACGATGTGATCGAAAGACTGGAAGCGAGCCTGCGCTTGCCGTAGGAGCAGCGGAAGCCGTGATTGAAGCAGCCATCCTTGACCCAGGAGCTCCGTGGCCTTCCGGCCCTCCTACGAAGCGCGGTAATCCTGGTAGGACTTTTCCTCGACCAAGCGCGAACCCAGCTTGAGGTTGATCGCGCGCTTGACCGCCGCGCGCCGGTCGTTGGTGTGATACACCGCGCGCGCCAGTTCGATGAAGCGCGCGTCAAAAGCCTGGTCGCGTTCCTTCACGCGGATTTCATCCTCGATCTCCCACAAGGCCTCGTTGATGCGCTTGAGTTCGGCGCGCTCGGCGGAAATGTCCGTCTTCGACGCATCGTCACGCTGCCACAGGTCGTTCAGCAACCGGAGTTCGTCGCGCACATTGGCCAGCTTGGCCGCATCGGCGATGCGCTCGGACTTGATTTCGAGGATGGTGATCTTGTCGATCAGCTCGCCGTGGGAAACCGGTGCGGAAATCAGGCTCATGGTCGCAAAGCTCGCAACAAAGAGGGCCAAGCGTAACAACTCATGACCCATCGCACACCCATCCCTTGCATTCGCGCCCGCGTGACCCAAGCTGCGCAATGGCGGCATGTATTTCAACGCAAGGAGAGGTGCCCATGAAAATCCTGATGGTGTTGACCTCGCATGGCCAACTTGGCAAAACCGGCAAGCCGACCGGCCTGTGGCTGGAAGAGCTGGCCGCGCCGTACTACGTGTTCAAGGACGCGGGCGCGCACATCACCCTGGCGTCGCCGGCTGGCGGACAACCGCCGGTCGATCCCGCCAGCGAGCAGACCGACCGCGCCACCGATGCGACCCGGCGTTTCCGCGCCGATCCCGCGGCCATGCAGGCGCTCGCACATACCCACAAACTGGCGGAAATCGACCGGGAGGCCTTCGACGCGGTGTTCTATGCAGGCGGCCACGGCCCGCTCTGGGATCTTGCCGACAACGAGGACTCGCGCCTGCTGATCGACGCCACCTACGCCGCCGGCAAACCGGTCGCGGCCGTTTGCCACGGTGTCGCCGCCCTGCGCAATGCCCTCGGCCCGTTCGGGTTGCCGCTGGTGCGCGGCAAGCCGGTCACCGGATTTTCCAATTCGGAGGAAAACGCCGCCGGCCTCGCCGACGCCGTGCCGTTCCTGGTCGAGGACATGCTGAAGGAAAACGGCGGCGAGTATTCCAAGGCCGCCGACTGGCATGAACACGTCGTGGTCTCCGGGAACCTCATCACCGGCCAGAACCCGGCGTCCTCGGCCGCAGCCGCCAAAGCCGTGCTGAAACAGTTGGGCGCCTCTGCCAAGGCAGCCTGATGCCGCGCCATGGATGCCGCGAGTAGCGGGCGACCGCCCGTTCGCGGCGCACCGCTGTTTGAACAATCGGGCTTTGAAACGCGAAAATGGTGGCGACCCCGGCCCGATTCGAACGGGCGACCTTCCCCTTAGGAGGGGGATGCTCTATCCAGCTGAGCTACGGGGTCGTATTTCGAGCCGCTGTTGTCGCACAAGGATACTTGCGCCTTGGCCGAATCTGAATCGGCGCACTCTCCCAGGCCCAAGACGTCATCCGTAGCGTCATATCGCTCAGCGCGTCACCTTGTGCTTCGCCATGTAGCGCAGGTAATCCAGCACCGCATCGAGGTCGGCGTCGGACAGGGTGTCGGCGGGAAACGGAGGCATCTGCGCCTGCGGCCAACGCCGCAGCGATTGCGGATTGCGGATGAAAGCGCGCAACAGGTCGGCACGCAGGTACTCGGTCGGGTTGTGCGGAATGTTCAGGTCCGGCCCGAGTTTCGAATCGCCCTCGCCATTCAGGGTGTGGCAGGCGAAGCAGGTGCGCTTGAATACCGCGAAACCCCGGCGCACGGGGCTGTCGGACGGCACGCTCGAACCCGGGACGATCGCGGGAAAGCGCGCATCGACCCCGCGCAAGGCGCGAATGGACGAGAGTTCGAACGGCCACTGCTCGGTGCTGATGTGCGCAGCCCGCGGATCGGTCCAGACGAGATAGAACGGTCCCGCACCCTTCGGCTTCTCCGCCAGCGCGGGCCAGGGCTGGGCCGGATCCTCCACCGCAATCCATGGCTTCGATCCCTGTTCGTTGAGGATCACGTCGGCGGGAATCTCAGCAACAAACCCGTCGTTCGCGATGAACTGCAGGTGCTGGCCAGGTTGCAGCCCTGGCAACAGCGACAACAAAGGCACCGCGTGATAGTGCATCGTGCGATGGAACGCGACGTCGTCGGGAACCGTCACCGCAACCGCGCGTTCCAGCAACTGCGCCGACTGGAACACCAAGGCGCCGTGGCCGAGGTCGACGTGCAATTCGGCCGCGTACACCCGCAGCGACAACGACAACCACAGCCCCAGCAAGCAGCAACCCCAAAGACGTTTCATGCGCCCTCCACGCCACGTGACATGGCGCGAGTTTAGGGCTGCGCCGCACCGCTGGTACAATGGTGAATTGATTCGACGACATCCGCGGCACGCGGCTCCAGGAGCAACCATGTCCCACGCCATCCTTTCCGCGCTCGGCCTCACCGAGTCCAATTCCGGCACCTTCCTCGGCAACGGTGAGTGGTCGAAAAACACCGACGCGGGCGTGCTGGAGCCATTGAACCCTGCCACCGGCGAGCCGTTGGCCAAGGTGTATGCGTCCAGCGATGCCGATTACGAAACGCTGATCGTGAATGCGCAGAAGGCCTTCACGGAATGGCGCGCGATGCCGGCGCCCAAGCGTGGCGAAGCCATCCGCCTGTGCGCGCAGGCATTGCGCGTGCACAAGGACGCGCTGGGTTCGCTGGTGGCGCTGGAAATGGGCAAGATCAAGCCGGAAGGCGACGGCGAAGTGCAGGAAATGATCGACATCGCCGACCTGGCGGTGGGCCAGTCGCGCATGCTGTACGGCCTGTCCATGCACTCCGAGCGTCCCGGCCACCGCATGTACGAACAGTGGCATCCGCTGGGCCTGGTCGGCATCATCAGCGCGTTCAATTTTCCGGTCGCGGTGTGGAGCTGGAATGCCTTCGTGGCCGCGGTGTGCGGCAACGTCTGCATCTGGAAGCCGTCGCCCAAGGTGCCGCTGTCGGCAATCGCGGCCGTCCGCATCTGCAATGCGGCACTGAAGGCTGGCGGGTTCCCGGAAATCTTCTTCCTGTTCAACGACGCCAACAATGAACTCGCCAAGAAGTTCGTGGACGACAAGCGCGTCGCGCTGATCAGTTTCACGGGTTCGACCAAGGTTGGCCGCGCAATCGGCGAGCGCGTCGCCGCGCGCATGGGCCGCTCGCTGCTGGAACTCGGCGGCAACAACGCGATCATCCTCGACCGTGCCGCCGACCTCGGCCTGGCAATCCCGGCGATCGTGTTCGGCGCCGTGGGCACCGCCGGCCAGCGTTGCACCACCACGCGTCGCTTGTTCGTGCACGAGTCGATCATCGACGACGTGCTGGGCAAGCTGCGCCATGCCTACCAGCAGGTCGAGAAGAAGATCGGCGACCCGACCCTGCCCGACACCCTGATGGGTCCGCTCAACAGCAAGGCAGCGGTCGAGCAGTTCGCGGCAGCGGTGAAAACCGCGAAAAACGGCGGGGCGAAAGTCGTCAGCGGCGGTTCGGTATTGAACGGCAAGGGCAATTTCGTCGAACCGACCATCATCACCGGCGTCAGGAATTCCGACGAGATCGTGCAGACCGAAACCTTCGCGCCGATCCTGTACGTGATGCCCTTCAAGACGCTGGACGAAGCCATCGCAATGCAGAACGACGTGCCGCAGGGCCTGTCGTCCGCGATCTTCACGCAGAACCTGAAAGCCGCCGAGCAATATCTTTCCGCGGTGGGCTCGGACTGCGGCATCGCCAACGTCAACATCGGCACCTCGGGCGCCGAGATCGGCGGCGCCTTCGGCGGCGAAAAGGAAACCGGCGGCGGGCGCGAATCCGGTTCCGACGCGTGGAAGGCCTACATGCGCCGCCAGACCAATACCATCAACTGGTCGGATGCATTGCCGTTGGCACAGGGCATCAAGTTCGACCTCTGAATCGCGCGCAAAGCTACTGCACAACTCGCCACATCCATGTGGCTCGCCCTGCGGGCCGCCTGCGGCGTTCAAATCGGCAATCCTGCCGATTTAGTCGGCAGCTTGCGCGACGCTTTGCACGCGATTCACCAGTCTGCGGGAGCGCGTGATGCACACACCCTTCGACTTCAGTGGTTATCGCGTCGCCATTGCTGGCGGCAGCAAGGGCATCGGCCGCGCGATTGCGCTGGGATTCCTCGCAGCCGATGCAACGGTCGCGGTGTGCGCACGCGGGCAGGAAGGGCTGGATACGCTGCGGCACGACGCCGGACGCCACGCCGGGAAGTTGCACACGCACACCTGCGACCTTGCTGAAGTCGGCCAGATCGAACGCTGGATCGGGGATGCCGTGCAAGCGCTGGGTGGCCTCGACGTGCTGGTCAACAACGCCACCGGCTACGGTTTCCGCGAAGATGACGAATCCTGGCTGGTGGATTTCAACGTCGACCTGATGGCCGCCGTGCGGGCGTCGCGCTTCGCCGTGCCGCACCTCAAGCAATCGCAACACCCTTCGATCCTCCACACCAGCTCCATCGGTTCGTTCCGCCCGCGCACGATGGGACCGCCGTACGCGGCGATGAAGGCCGCGCTGAACCATTACACGCGCACGCAGGCACTCGCGCTGGCGGACGACCGCATCCGCGTCAACGCGATCGCACCGGGTTCGATCGAATTCACCGAGGGCGTGTGGGACCGGGTCAGGCACGAACAGCCCGCGCAATACGCGAAGGTGCTGGCAACCATCCCCTTCGGGCGTTTCGGCACGCCGGACGAGGTCGCGCACCTCGCGCTGTTCCTCGCTTCGCCGCTCGCCGGCTGGATCACCGGCCAGATCATGGCGGTGGATGGCGGGCAGTCCCTGCGTTTCTGATCCGCGCATTCATCGCGAGTGTGCGACCATAATCGCGCACCCATCCGGACGACGAAGCCATGAACGCGGTTTATCCACGCACCAGCTCGCTCGCGGTCGTCAGCCTGATCTTCGGCATCCTCGCCTACGTGTTCCTGCCCTTCGTGGGCGCCCTGGTCGCGGTCATATGCGGGCACGCCGCCCGCTCGGAAATCCGACGCGCGCCGCCCGGCACCATCGAGGGCGACGGCATGGCACTGGCCGGTCTGATCCTGGGCTGGATCCAGATTGCGCTGACCGTCATCGCGATCGGCCTGTTCCTGCTCTTCCTCGCAGGCGCCATTGCCTTCAGCGGCTGGCATTGAACGCAAGCCCTGCCGCCGACATGCGCGCGCCGGATGCCACCGAACGCTTCAGCGATCGGGTCGCGGACTACGTGCGCTACCGTCCGGATTACCCGCACGCCCTGCTCGATTGGCTGCGCGACGGACTCGGCTTGACCCCTGCCTGGCGCGTTGCCGATATCGGTGCGGGCACCGGCATTTCCGCGAAAATGTTCCTCGACGCCGGCCATGCAGTGACCGCAGTGGAACCGAACGCCGCCATGCGCGGCGCCGCCGTTGCATGGCTGGGTGGAAATCCGCGCTTCCGCGCCGTCGATGGCCGCGCCGATGCCACCGGTCTTCCCGCTGCAAGCGTGGACCTCGTGGCCGAGCGCTACGCGGACGACGACACGATGCGCGCCTGGTTCGGGGCCGGCTTGCGTGGCGTCGCGCGTTTCAAGCACTACCAGCGGCTGGATTTCGATGGGCTGCAGGGCCGCCTGCTGTCGTCGTCGTACGCGCCCAAATCGCATCATCCGAACCACGCGCCGATGCTGCAAGCCTTGCGTGAGCTGTTCGACGCCACCGCCGTCGATGGCAAGGTCAGCATGGATTACGACACCCGCATCTTTGCCGGAGAGCTTGAGTGAGCGGCTACGAACGCTTGCGCCCATTGCTGTTCTCGCTGGAAGCGGAAACCGCGCACCGCCTGACCTTGTACGCCCTCGGCGTCGCACAGCGCAGCAACCTCATGCGCTGGGTAACCCAACCGCCACCGGCGGAGTTGCCCGTGCGTGCGTTCGGCATCGATTTCCCCAACCCGGTCGGGCTCGCCGCGGGATTGGACAAGAACGGCGAACACCTCGACGCGCTGGGTGCGCTGGGTTTCGGCTTCATCGAGATCGGCACGGTCACGCCGCGTGCGCAGCCCGGCAATCCCAAGCCACGCCTGTTCCGGCTGCCGGAACACGAAGCCATCATCAATCGCATGGGCTTCAACAACGAAGGCGTCGATGCGCTGGCGCGCAACGTCGAACGCGCACAATGGCGTGGCGTGCTCGGCATCAACATCGGCAAGAACAAGGTCACCCCGAACGAGCGTGCCGCCGGTGATTACCTCGCGTGCCTCAAGCGCGTGTATCCGCTCGCCAGTTACATCACCGTCAACGTGTCCTCGCCCAACACCCCGGGCCTGCGCGAGCTGCAACACGCCGATCCGCTGCGCACACTGACCGGCACGCTGATGGAAGCGCGCGAACAACTGGCGACGCAACATGGCACACGCAAGCCGATGCTGTTGAAGATCGCGCCCGACCTCGACGAAGCGGGCATGGATGCCATCACCGCCGCACTGGCTGGCAGCGGCATCGACGGCCTGATCTGCACGAACACCACCATAGCCCGCAGCGGTGTCGCCGGCGATCCCCGGGCGCGGGAGGCTGGCGGGCTCTCCGGCAAACCGCTGTTTGAACGTTCCACCGAAGTCCTGCGTGGCATGGCCCAACGGCTGGGCGGAAAGATCCCACTGATCGGCGTCGGCGGCATACTCAGCGGCAGCGACGCGGCCGACAAGATTGGCGCCGGCGCGAAACTGGTGCAGATCTATTCCGGCCTGATCTATCGCGGACCGTGGCTGCTGACCGAGTGCGTGCAAGAGATCCGCAGGCAATACGGTGACGCAGATGTCGAATGATGCCGCTCCCGGATTCATGCTGACCGAAAACGCTTCGCTGCTCCGCCACAACACCTTGCGCGTGGATGCGCGCGCGCGCTGGCTGGCGGAAATCACCGACGTCGCGGCCATCCCCGCATTGCTGGAGCAGCCCGCCCTGCGTGACACATCGAAGCTGCTGCTCGGCGAGGGTTCGAACGTGTTGTTCACGGGCGACTACGACGGCGTGATCGTCACGCTGAAAACGCGTGGCGTCGAAGTGCTTCCCGACGCCGGAGATGCCGCCCGCATCCGCGTAGCGGCTGGTGAGCATTGGGACGACTTCGTGCGCTGGACGCTCGCGCAGGGCTACGCCGGACTCGAAAACCTGATCCTGATCCCGGGCTCGGTCGGCGCCGCACCGATGCAGAACATCGGTGCCTACGGCGTCGAGGTCGGCGAATTCATCGAAACGGTCGAGGCCTTCGACCTGCGCGAACGCCGCTTCGTCGCTTTCTCCAACCCGGAATGCGCGTTCGGCTATCGCGACTCGATCTTCAAGCGCCATCCGGATCGCTGGCTGATCACGGCGATCAGCGTGCGGCTGCCACGCACGCACATGCCGCGCACCGACTACGCCGGGCTTGCCGACGAACTCAAGCGCATGGGCATCGACAAACCAGCGCCGATCCATGTCGCCGACGCGGTGGTGAACCTGCGTACCCGCAAACTCCCGGATCCGGCGGTGATCGGCAACGCCGGCAGCTTCTTCAAGAACCCGCTGGTAGCGACTGCACAAGTGGAAGCCCTGCGCCGTGAATACCCGCAACTGCCGAGCTGGCCAGCGTCCGACGGCACCTCGAAACTGTCTGCGGCATGGCTGATTGAAACCATTGGATTCAAGGGCTTGCGCGAAGGTGATGCCGGCATCTCGAACCGCCACGCGCTGGTGCTGGTGAATCACGGCCACGCCACCGGCGCGCAACTGTGGACGTTGGCGCAACGCGTGCGCGAAGGCGTGCAGACACGCTTCGGTGTCATGCTTGAACCCGAGCCGCGCGTCATCGGTGCGCACTGACGCAAACCGTTTCGTATCCGCGCCCGAGCCGCTATAATTTGCTAATGCGATGCATTCTCAACTACTGGCGGCCACTGCTCGCCAGCATGGTGGTCTGCGTGTTCGTATCCACGCGCGCACAAGCCCATGCCATCGCCGGGCAGCGCCTGTTCCCCTCGACCCTGAGCTTCGACGATCCCGGCATCGGCGCGGAATTGCCGTGGGTGTTCAGCCACGTTCGCGCCGATGGCATCACGCAGGATGACCTCGGCATCGCGGTGACCAAGCCCATCACGCGGAACTTCTCGCTGATCGCGGGCACGGACTACGTCGGTGCCACGCAACCGGGCGCACCCGCGCTGCACGGCTGGAGCAACTTCGAATTCGGCGGCGTGTGGCAGGTTTACCGCAATGCCGATACCGAATCGATCGGCTCGTTCTCGATCAGCCGCAGCTTCGCCAACACCGGCAGCCGTGCCACGCGTGATGATTTTTCCACGTGGTCACCCACATTCAATTTCGGCAAGGGCTTCGGGCAGGCCGGCGCAAACTGGCTGCGGCCATTTGCGCTGACGGGTGCGATCGGGCTTGACCTGCCGAACCACCGCAACCAGCCGCGGATGCTGAACTGGGCCTTGTCGCTGCAATACAGCATTCCGTACCTGCAGGACTTCGTGAAGTACGCGGGCATCAAGGCCCCCTTCGACAAGCTGATCCCGATCATCGAAGTGCCCATGCAAACCTGCCTTGACCGCGGCTGCCAAGGCCAGACTACCGGCTACATTGCGCCGGGCGTGATCTGGATCGGACGCCGCGTGCAATGGGGGTTTGAACTGCTGGCACCGGCGAACCGGCGCACCGGCAACTCGATCGGCGTGATGTTCGGCTTTGATTTGTACCTCGACGACCTCGCGCCGTATGGTTTCGGGGCACCCTTGTTCCGCTGATCCGGAGAACACGCATGCGCACGCTCGCACTGGTCATCAGCCTGCTCGCCTTGGCCTGTGCTACGGCCGCCAGCGCGCACGCCTTCCCGGACAATTCCTCGCCGCACGTCGGTGCCACCATTGCCACTGTGCCGAAAATGGTGAAGGTGTGGTTCGACGGCGAACTGGAACCGGTGTTCTCGACGCTCGTCGTGAAAAACGCGGCCGGCGCCGTGGTCAGCCTCGGCAAGGGCGAGGTCGACGCGAAAAACCAGGCGCTGCTGGAAACGACGTTGCCGAAAGGATTGCCACCGGGCACCTACACGGTCTATTGGAGCGTGGTCGCGCGCGACGGCCATCGCACCGCCGGACACTTCACCTTCACGGTGAAGTGAGGGCACCGCCACGCCACTTTCGATTGCCCTCAGCGCCTTCGATATCGCGGCATTGATCGCGGTCATCGGCATGCTCGCGTGCACGCTCGGAGTGCTGCGAAGCGAGGCAAACGATGCGCTCGCGCTCCGTTACCACGCAGTGCTGGGCAGCGCGCTTGCGCTGCTGAGCCTGGCCAGTGCCGGCACGCTGCTGTCGCGCACCCTGGAACTCGATGGCGGCACGTGGAACACCTTGTTGCCGGATACGCGGGTGGTACTCACCGTCACGCACTTCGGGCATGTGTGGCTGTGGCGGTTGCCCGCACTGGCACTGCTGTGGCTGTCGTGGATACTGGGCCGCAAGCACCCCCAGCATGCACGTATCGCCAGTTGGGTGATGCTGCTCGCCGCAGCCGGCATTGCCCTGACCCGCAGCGAAACCGGCCATCCCGCCGACCATGGCGACTTCACCTTGGCGGTGTGGATCGACTGGTTGCACCTGCTGGCGGCGGCGACCTGGGTCGGCAGCCTGTTCGGGATGTCGCTGGTGGTATTTCCGAAACTGCTGCGCGATCACGGACGCTCCCCCGTGCAGGCCGCCACGATCTTCCAGCGGCTGTCCACGTTGTCGGGCGCGGCCTTGGCGGTGTTGCTGGCCGGCGGCATCTTCAATGCGACACAGCAACTCGGCAGCGTGGACGCTCTGTGGACCACGCGTTACGGCATCGTCCTCGACATCAAGCTTGCCGTCGTACTGGGCATGATCGCGATCGGCGCGCACAACCGCTACGTGAAACTGCCGCGGCTGCTGGAGCAGGCAAACTTGCCCACACGACCGTCGTGGTTGTCTCGCGTGCTGCCGCTGCGCGCGTGCACCGGTCAGACGCGTCCGGCTTCCGACGTGCTGCACAGTTGTGCGCGGGCCGTATTGCTTGAAAGCGTGCTGGGCCTGGCCGTGATCGGCGCCACCGCCACGTTGATCCACGCCATGCCGCCTGCCGATCTCGGCTCGATACACGGTATGGCCGGCACGAATGCGGACCCTGACGTCACCCTATCAGGCAGTCGGTAGTAGCATGCAGGGGTTATGCGCCTGGTTTTTGGGGATGCAGGCGCGTGGATTTTCCGTTCACTCGCCAGACAAGGAGTTCACGATGAAACAGCACCGCAAGCTCGCCCCGCTCGCACTCGGCATCCTGCTCGGCATCGGCCTCGCGGCCGGTGGTTACGGCACCGCCTGGGCCGCCGACGCACCTGTTGCATCGGCACCGGCGCAGCAAGGCAACGTCACCCGGGCGACGCTCGACAACGGCCTGCGCGTGGTGATCGTGCGCGACACGCTGGCGCCGATGGTGACCACGCAGATCACCTATCTCGCCGGCAGTTACGAAACCCCCAAGGGCTTTCCCGGCACCGCGCACGCGCTGGAACACATGATGTTCCGCAACTCCAAGGGGATGACCGGCGCGCAGTTGAACGAGATGACCGGTAAGATGGGCGCCGAGAACAACGCATTCACCACCAACGACGCCACCCAGTATTTCTTCGTCGCGCCTGCGCAATACATCGACATGCTGCTGCAGATCGAGGCAATCCGGATGCGCGGCGCCGAGCTGACCACCGCGGACTGGGATCTGGAAAAAGGCGCGATCGAGCAGGAAGTTTCGCGCGACATTTCCGATCCGGGTTACCTCGCCTTCCAGCAGGCCGAGAAGATCCTGTACGCGGGCACTGGCTACGCCGAGGACGCGCTGGGTTCGCGCCCGACCTTCGACGCGACCACCGGCAAGATCCTGCAAGGTTTCTACGACAAGTGGTACGTGCCCAACAACGCGATCCTGGTGATCGCGGGCGATGTCGATGCGTCCGCCACGCTGGCCAAGGTGAAGGAACTGTTCGGCCCGATTGCCAAGGGCAATATCCCGGAACGCACACCCGTGAAGCTGGAAGCGTTCAAGCCGCAGACCATCGCCAGGACCACCCCGGATGCAACCGGCAGTGTGCAGTACGTGTTCCGCATGCCCGGCCAGCAGTCGCGGGACTACGCGGCGATGCAGGTATTGATGGACGTCCTGAACAATTCGCGCAGCCGGCTTTCGGACCTGGCCGCGCAAGGCAAGGTGTTGTCAGCCGACGCGCAGGCACAGCCGTTCGTGCACGGCGGTATCGGCGTGGTCGAAGTCGGTTTCCCCAAGGGCGGCGACAGCAAGCAGGCGCAGGGACACCTTGATGGCGTGATCACCGACCTATTGAAAGACGGCGTGCCGGCCGATCTGGTCGAAGCCGCCAAGCGACAGGAAAAGGCCCAGTTCGAATTCAGCAAGAACAGCGCGATGAACCTTGCCGAGTCGTGGTCGCAGGCCTTGGCGTGGCAGGGTTTGAGCTCGCCGCAGGAAGCGCTGGACCAGATCCTCGCCGTTACGCCCGCCGACGTCGATCGCGTCGCGCGTGAATACCTGAAACCCGACCAACGCCTGACCGTGGTGCTGACGCCCAGCCCGAACGGCAAGCGTCCGCCGAACAGCCAGGGCTTCGGCGGCACCGAATCGTTCGCCAGCAACGACAAACTGGATGCGCCGCTGCCCGAGTGGGCAACCAGGCAACTCGCCAACCTGCAGATTCCGCACTGGACGCTCGACCCGGTGACGATGAAGCTTGCCAACGGCATCACCCTGATCGTGCAACCCACCGACGTCAGCAAGACGGTGACGGTGTTCGGCCGCGTGGACAGCAACGAGGACCTGCAGGCGCCCGCGGGCCAGGAAGGCGTCGGCAAATTGTTGAGCTCGCTGTTCGACTACGGCACCACCACGCTCGATCGTGCCGCATTCCACAAGGCGCTGGACGAGATTGCCGCCACCGAATCCGGCGGCAGCAGCTTCAAGCTTGCGGTGCCGTCCGAAAACTTCGACAAGGGCCTGCAGTTGCTGGCCGACAACGAACTGCATCCGGCGCTGCCGCAGGAAGCTTTCGGCGTGCAGCAGCAAACGCTGTCACGCACGCTGGCCGGCGAGCTGCAGTCGCCACGCTACAAGATGATGCGTGCATTGATGAAAGGCCTGCTGCCGGCGGGTGACCCGGGCCTGCGCGAAGCCACGCCGAAAACCGTGGATGGACTGACGCTGGCCGACGCCAGGGCGTACTTCGGCAAGGTCTATCGTCCCGACATGACCACGCTGGTGATCGTGGGCGACGTGACGCCGGCGCAAGCCAAGGCCGAAGTCGAGAAGTATTTCGGCGCCTGGAAGGCCGAGGGGCCGAAGCCGGACGTGGTGCCGAAACCGGTGCCGGTCAATCCGGCCAGCTACACCGTGGTGCCGAACGCCTACGCTTCGCAGGACCAGGTGCTGATGGGCCAGTCGCTCGACATCGACATCCACAATCCCGCACGTTATGCGCTGCAGCTCGGCAACGAAGTGCTGGGCGGCAACGGCTTCGCTTCGCGCCTGATGGTGGACATCCGCGTCAAGCACGGTTACGCCTACGGCGCGGGTTCCGGCTTGCAGTTCGACCGTTCGCGTTCGATTTTCTACGTGCAGTACGGCAGCGATCCGGACAAGGTCAAACCGGTCGACGGGCTGGTCCACCAGAACCTCGACGAGATGCGTTCGACGCCGGTCAAGCCCGACGAGCTGTTGAACGCCAAGCAGGCGCGGATCCGTTCGATCCCGCTGGAAGTCGCCAGCGTCAACGCCATCGCCCGCTCGCTGCTCGACTGGAGCATCAAGGGCGAACCGCTGGACGAACCGATGGTGGCCGCGAAGCACTATCTCGACCTGACCGCGGCGCAGGTGCAGGATGCGTTCAAGCAGTACATCCAGCCGGCGAACCTGGTGCAGGTCGTGCAGGGGCCGACGCCGAAACAGCACTGACCGGCGCTTGCGACGCCTTCTCCGTTCCAGGCAGGAATGACAAGCCCGGCCGCAAGGCCGGGTTTGTCCAACGCCGCGAGTGTGGCAAGTCCAAGCCTGCTAGGACAGCGGTTCCGCCAGCGCCCTGACGCGCCACGGGCATGCAGGCCGGGAACGATCCTGGGCCATCGTTCAACCGAATAGCGTCAGGACGCCATGCGGCGATGCGCGCACGCAGGCTGCAGAATGCTTGCGGCATGGCCACTCGCCAGGTTGTTGCGTAGTGCAACGCCAACACCCCGTGCGGCCTCGTACCTACCGGTATACGAGGCCACCATCGGTGATCAACGCCTGACCCGTCACGTAGTCCGAATCCGGACCGGCCAGGAACGAAACCGTGGCGGCAACATCGTCCGGCGTCTGCGCACGGCCGAGTGCGATGCCTTCCACGTATTTCCTGTAGGTGGCGCCCACCGCGGCACCGGTGAGTTCGGCGAAACGCTTGTCGATCTCGACCCACATGTCGGTGCCAACGATGCCGGGGCAATAGGCGTTCACCGTGATGCCGTCGCTGGCGTATTCCTTGGCGGCGGCCTGGGTCAACCCGCGCACGGCGAACTTGGTCGCTGAATAGATCCCGAGCATTTCAAAGCCATCGTGTCCTGCGATCGACGAGGCGCTGATGATCTTGCCCTGCTGCTTGCGCTGCCTGAACTTGGCGGCAGCAGCCTGGATGCCCCAGAGCACGCCGTCCACGTTGACCTTGAAGATCCGCGCGACCCGCTCCGGCGTCACTTCAGCGATCGGACCGACGTCGACGATCCCGGCATTGTTGACGATCACGTCGAACCCGCCGAGTGCCTTCTCCGCGTGGTCCACCGCGGCCTGGACCTGGTCACGCTGCGAGACATCCGCGGAGAAGGTCGTTGCCTTGCGGCCGATCTTCCCGATTTCCTGCGCAACGGCCGGGGTCTTGGCGTCATTGATGTCGACCAGGGCGATATTTGCGCCGTCCTGCGCCAGCCTCAGCGCAATTGCGCGACCGATGCCTTGCCCGGCACCGGTGACCAAAACGACCTTTCCATTGATGCTCATGGTTGTTTCCTCGCTTGTCGGATAAGCCCGCGGTATTTCCGGGCGCGGCCGTACACGCCGTGATCGATGACGCGCAATCTGTTGTGCGCAACGGCCGCAATGGAACGTTCGATGGTAGGCCACGGCGCGACGCGTGACGTTAAAACAGGGGCAACAATCCACGTGCTGCGCCGTGCTACGGTGGACCGTTCCTGTCCACCGAGGATCGCCCCATGGCCAAGTCGAACAAGCCGGTGAACAAGCCGATGAACAAGCCCACGAAACCGCGCCTCACCACCGCCGCCGGCGCCCCCGTGCCGGACAACCAGAACATCATGACGGCCGGCCCGCGCGGCCCGGCCCTGCTGCAAGACGTGTGGCTGCTGGAAAAGCTCGCGCAATTCGATCGCGAGGTGATCCCCGAGCGCCGCATGCACGCGAAAGGTTCCGGCGCATTCGGCACCTTCACCGTCACCAGGGACATCACGCGCTACACCCGCGCGAAGATTTTTTCCAAGGTCGGCAAGAAAACGGATCTCTTCGCCCGCTTTACCACCGTGGCCGGCGAGCGCGGCGCGGCCGATGCCGAGCGCGACATCCGCGGCTTCGCGCTGAAGTTCTACACCGAGGAAGGCAACTGGGACCTGGTCGGCAACAACACGCCGGTGTTCTTCTTCCGCGATCCATTGAAGTTCCCCGACCTCAACCACGCGGTGAAGCGCGATCCGCGCACCAACATGCGCAGTGCGGCCAACAACTGGGATTTCTGGACCGGCCTGCCCGAGGCACTGCACCAGGTCACCATCGTGATGAGCGATCGCGGGATCCCGTCCAGCTACCGCCATATGCATGGCTTCGGCTCGCACACCTTCAGTTTCATCAACGCCAAGAACCAGCGCTTCTGGGTGAAGTTCCACCACGTGTGCCAGCAGGGCATCGAGAACCTGACCGATGCCGAAGCCGAGGCCATCATCGGCAAGGACCGCGAATCGCACCAGCGCGACCTCTACGATGCCATCGAACGCGGCGATTTCCCGAAGTGGAAGCTGTGCGTGCAGATCATGCCGGAAAAAGACGCCGCGAAGGTGCCCTACCACCCGTTCGACCTCACCAAGGTCTGGCCGCACAAGGACTATCCGCTGATCGAGGTTGGCGTGTGGGAGCTCAACAGGAACCCCGAGAACTTCTTCGCCGACGTCGAGCAGAGCGCGTTCAACCCGGCGCAGGTCGTGCCGGGCATCGGCTTTTCACCGGACAAGATGCTGCAGGCGCGGCTGTTCTCCTACGGCGACGCGCAGCGCTATCGGCTCGGCGTCAACCACCACCAGATTCCGGTGAACCGCGCGCGCTGCCCGGTCCACAGCTTCCACCGCGACGGCGCGATGCGCGTGGACGGCAACTACGGCAGCACGCTCCACTACGAACCCAACAGTTATGGCGAATGGCAGGAGCAGCCGGATTTCCGCGAACCGCCGCTCGCGATCGACGGTGCCGCCGACCACTGGAACTTCCGCGAAGACGATGACGACTACTACACGCAGCCCGGCAATCTGTTCCGCCTGATGAACGCGAAGCAGAAGCAGGCCTTGTTCGAGAACACCGCGCGCGCGATGCAGGGCGTCCCGAAGGCCATCCAGCAACGCCACATCGACCATTGCACCAAAGCCGACAAGGCCTACGGCGAGGGGGTTGCGAGGGCACTGAAGGCACTGGCCAGCGGGAAAAGGTAAGGCACTGCCAAGGCGCCCGGAAGCCTGAGTGTCGACGCCGGCGCTCACCGGCCGGCTATGGAGCCGGGTGGCATCGCGACTATGGCTGGACGATTGGTGGACGCCTGCTGGTATGGCGCGGATGTCCCCAGTGGGCCGGTTGCTGCCCTCTCCGGAGCCGGGGAGCGCTCAGGATGTGCATTCGCGGTGCGTCGAACTCGACCAGCCGGCCAATGTCAGTGCCCCGTCCGATCCGGTGCATTCGGATCGGCAGATGCGGTGAGGTAATGGCGCTCACCCTTCTCCGGATCGAAGTACACGGCCGTCAACACACCCGTTTCGGGATCGACGAAACGCTCGCCTGTATCGGTCCAGTGCGGATCGGGACGATCAGACCGCACCGGCTTGTAGCGCCAGCGCTCGATCGCGAGCGCGACGATCAGGAACAGCCCGCCGATGATCAACTGCGGCAGGAACAGCGCCAGCGCGCCGCCGACCAGCAACGCGATCGCGGCGACCAGCAGCAACACCGCGCCTATCACGTAGAGCGCGAGCATCAGCATCGGATTCGGCGGCCGGTGAAACCGTCGCGAGCGAAGACAGGTTGCGGGTCGCCGGAGCGCAGCAAGCGGAGCGTACACGCCAGTACGTGAGCATTGCGAGCACCGCCGGCACGCGAACTGACGAGCGCAGCAGGTTTCACGGGCTGCCGACTTTCTCGATGACGACCGCGGTGCCATAGGCCACGATCTCGCTCATGGTCTGGCCGATCTCGGACGAGTCGAAGCGCATCATCACCACCGCATTGGCGCCCATCGCCTGCGCGTTCTGCACCATGCGATCGGTGGCGTGACGGCGTGCTTCTTCCAGCATCTGGGTGTACTCGCTGATCTCGCCGCCCACGATGGAGCGCAGACCCGCCATCACGTTGCCGCCGATGCCGCGGCTGCGCACCACCAGGCCGAACACCTGGCCCTTGGTTTCGGTGACCTGGTAGCCTGCCACGTATTCACTGGTCACGATGATCATGCGTGCACCCTCCGGATGACATTTGCTGGAAGCAGGTCGCCTGCACGCAGGCTCCTACAGCGATGCTTCAGTAGGAGCGCTCGTGAGCGCGACGGCACCCTCAGTACGAACGAGCGCTCTCGCCCCTTCGTCACTGGCGCGATTTGCCCAGCAACCGCAGCAACTCCATGTACAGCCACACCAGCGTCACCATCAACGCGAACGCGCAGTACCACTCCATGTATTTCGGCGCGCCCTGTTCTGTGGCGCGTTCGATCAGGTCGAAATCCAGCACCAGGTTCAACGCCGCCAGGCCAACCACCAGCACGCTGAAGCCGATGCCCAGCATGCCGCCGCCGTTGATGAAGGACATGCCCGCGTAGCCGGTGAACGCGGTGATGCCCCACTGCACCAGATACAACAGCAGGATGCCGCCGGTCGCAGCGACCACGCCTGTGCGGAACTTGTTGGTGACCTTGATTACACCCGTGCGATACAGCGCCAGCATCACCACCAGCACACCGACCGAGGCCAGGATCGCCTGCAGCACGATGCCGTGGTAGCGCAGTTCGAAGATGGCCGAGATGCCACCGAGTGCGGTGCCTTCGGCCAGCGCATACAACGGCGCGGTGATGGGCGTCCAGTTCGGCTTGAAGGCACTGGCGAACGCCATCACCAGGCCGACGATCAGCCCGCCCCACAGGAATGGCTGGACGGCCGAAATACCCAATGCAGGGCCGCCTTCGGCCACTCCCTGCATGAAATGCTGCCAAGTCCACCAGCCGGTGATCAGCATCAGCACCAGCAGCAGTCCGGTGCGCGCCAGCGTGCCGTTGATGGTCATCGGCTCGCCGGTCGTGGCAAGGTTCTGGAAAGTCTGTTCCCGCAGGACGGGGTTGTTGGTACGCAGGGCCATGGGGTTCCTCACACGAATGGCACGAAGGGATTACCGCAACTGTAACTGATGCGGCTGACGCATGGTGGCATCGCCACATCAGCGACACGCCACGCATCAGACCACATGATCGATTTCTGGTTCCTCCGCCCGCCGATTTCAACCCGCGCGGCTGAAGCCGTCTGCGCTCCATTGCTCCGACCCTACCCCGTGGTGGACGGTAAACAAACCGTCCGGGTCGTAGCGTTTCTTCACCGCCAGCAAGCGCGGATAGTTGGAACCCCAGAACGCGCGCTGCCAGTCCTTGAGGAAATAATCGCTTTCGGACACGTAGGAACCCGCATCGGGGACGGCCTTGTACAGCGCCTGCATGGCCTTGGCGCAAGCTTCGGCGTCCTTGCGCGCAGCGGCGAGATCCGGCTCGTGCCCCGGAATGCCGGGAAACGCTGGCGGCTGGCTGTCGCCGGTGATCGCGAGCGCGAAAGCGTCCAGCACCTGCGGATTCATCGCCGTGTCGCGTGCCGCGTCGATGGCTTCAGGCGGCGCGCCCGCCAGACCCTTGTTGAAATGCAGCGACAAGCCGTAGCCACGCGTGAATTCGAACAGCGCATTGACCAGTCCTGTTTGGCGATCCGGTTGCAACAGCGTCTGCGGCAGCCACGCCGATCCGTAGCTGGTGATGTACTGCCCCGACTGGTCCGCGTCGCCGGCCCATACGATGTTGTCGATGGGTGCGTCCGGACGTGAATCCGCCACGACCACCCCGGGCATTTTCCGCAATGCCTCGGGGTTCCACATCATGCGCGCGGGGAATGCCAGTACCTGCACGGGCGCGGTGATCCGGTAGTCTTTCGGCGATGCCTGCACGAAGTCGAGGAACGGTTTCCAGGCGGCTTCGGCCTGCATCTTCTCCAGCCCCTGGAACACCATGCCGACACGTAACACGTTGCCGTGCAGGTGCACCTGCTCGCCCCAGTGCGGGTTGATCAGGGCAGCGCGGCAGAAATCGACGAAACGTGCGATCAGCCGCCGGTACGCGCCGTCGGAATCCGACTCGATGGTGACGTTGAACACGCCGAAGAAATCCGGCAGTTCGCAAGTTCGCAGGGTCAGGCGCGTGATCACGCCGAAGCTGCCGCCGCCACCGCCCTTGAGCGCCCAGAACAGGTCCGGGTCGTTGCAGGCATTGACGACACGAATCTTGCCGTCGGCCGTGACGACCTCCGCTTCCAGCACGTTGCCCGCCGCGGTGCCGAAGCGCTTGGACCAGCTTCCGAAACCGCCGCTGGCGACCAGGCCCGCGACGCCGACCGTCATGCAACCGCCGCCCTGCACGTAGCGGCCGCCTTGCGTGGTGACCGCGTTGTAGGTGTGGCCCCAGATGCAGCCGGAACCCATGGTGACCGCCTGCTGCGGCGCGACCTTGCCCTCACAACCTTTCGGCACGAATGCGTCCACCAGCGTGCCGTCGTTCATGTGGTAGGTCCAGACCAAGAGCGAGTCCGGCGCGTCGGAGGTGCCTTGGTAACTGTGGCCGCCGCCCTTCACCACCAGCCGCAGCTTGTGCTTGCGCGCGAAATTCACCGCAGCCGCAACGTCGGCCGCGCTGTTCGCCGCGACCGCGTATGCGCTCGGTTTCGACGTCCACGCATCGGCCCATCCTGATGCCTGCGTCAGCGCGGGATCATCGTGGATGTAGAACGGATTGCGGATCTGCGTGAAGAAGTCCGCGCAGGCCTTGCCTGACGGATCGGCGCGGCACGCCGCAAGCGGATCGGCGAGTTTCAGCAGGCGCCCGCCCACTTGCTGGCTCAAGCTTTCCCAGTCCGCAGGCGACGGCCAGCCGGGCTCACCCGGCCGCACGCGCCGCAGCGTCGGCGGCAACACGACCTTGGCCCAAGCAGCTTCCGGCAGGTTCGCCAACAACGCTCCAAACACCGGCGCACCGGCCATCCACTTCAGCAATGCGCGTCGCTTCATCGTGCCGCCCTCCGTCCACGAAGCACGGCAGCATACTCCGCGTGCCTTGCAAACTCAGGTGACGATTGTCACGCAGCGTGCGCCACCCCGCGGCCCGGCGGACGCACGTCCGGCAGGAACACCGCCAGCAAGCCCAACAACGGCAGGAACGCGCACACCTGGTACACGAACACGATGCCGAAATGATCGGCAAGCACACCCAGCACCGCGGCGCCAATGCCGCCGAGGCCGAACGAGAACCCGTAGAACAGGCCCGACACCATGCCGATCCGGTGCGTCAGCATGTCCTGTGCATACACGATGATCGCGGGAAACGCCGAAGCAAGGATCAACCCGATCACGACGGACAGGGCGACCGTCCAGCCCAGCCCGACATACGGCAGCGCCAGCGTGAACGGCGCGCAGCCGAGGATGGAAAACCAGATCACCCGCCGGCGGCCAATGCGGTCGCCCAGCGGTCCGCCGATCATCGTGCCGACCGCGACCGCCAGCAGGAACACCGACAACAAATGGTCGGCCGTCTTGTCCGACGTGCCGAACCGATGGATCAGGAAGAAGGTGTAGTAGCTGCTGATGCTCGCCAGATAGAAGAACTTGGAGAACATCAGCACGAACAGGATACCCACCGTGCGCCGGACCACCGGTTTCGGGAACGCCGGCTTGTCGGAAGCCTGGTGGTGGCCGACGCGTTCATTGATATGCGCCTTGTACCAGCGGCTGACGAACGACAACACGATCATCGCGACCAGCGCGAACACGCCGAACCATGCGACGTGGCTGCGTCCGAAGGTCAGCACGATCGTGGCGGCGAGCGCAGGCCCGATCGCCTGGCCGGTGTTGCCGCCGATCTGGAACAACGATTGCGCAAGACCGTAACGCCCGCCCGAAGCCATGCGCGCCACCCGCGAGGATTCCGGATGGAACACCGACGAACCGCAGCCGATCAGTGCGACCGACAGCAACACGATCGGATAGGTCGGCGCCACCGACAACAGCAGCAGCCCGCTCAGGGTGAAGAACATCCCGATCGGCAGCGAGAACGGCAACGGATGCCGGTCGGTGACGATGCCGACCATGGGTTGCAGCAGCGAGGCCGTCAGCTGGAACGTCAGGGTGATCGCGCCGATCTGGATGAAGCTCAGGTGGAAGTCGCCCTTCAGCATCGGATAGATCGCGACGATCACCGATTGCATCATGTCGTTCAACATGTGCACGAAGCTGACCGCGCCGATCACGCTGAAGCGCGTCGGTTCCCTGTGGCCGGTTCCGACCGGCGCCGCAGGCACGGCGTCATGAATCGGCTGGGATGGATTGAGGTCCATGGATCGTTCGGCGGAGATTCGTCAGGCACGCTTGCCGCGCGCAGGCTTTGCCCCTGGCCCGGCACGCGTACCGGCAAGCGCCGCAGCCGCGGCCACGACGTCGGCCTCGCCCGGCAGCACCAGCAACGCGGCGCCGGCCAGCGGCGTGTAGGTATCGGCACCCACCACGCGCTTCAGCGGCTTGTCGCCAAGACCTGCTTCCACGATGGCAGTGATGACGCCCTCGCCCACGCCGGCGCTCTTGCGGCCTTCATCCAGCACGAGGATGCGCTTGGCGGTTTTCGCCTGCGCTGCGATGAAGGCGTCGTTCAACGGCACCAGCCAGCGCAGGTCGACCACGCGCACTTTCCACTTGTGCTGCATTTCGATCTCGCGCACCGCACGCAGCGCCATCGGCACGCCGTTGCCGAAGGTGAAGATCACCAGATCATCGGCATCTTCGTGGTAGATGCGGCCTTCGCCCAGCGTCATCGCTTCGCCCGGCGCCGGATAGGCGAACTGCCATTGCCCGTCGCCGTGCGCGTACAGGTCCTTGGTCATGTACAGCGCGATTGGTTCAAGCAAGGCACACACGCGGCCATCGACCTTGCACAGCGCCGCCAGCGTGCGCAGCATGGTCGCGGCGTCATCGCCGCGCGACGGGCACCCAACCACGAGCCCCGGGATATCTCGCAACGCGGTGATCGAGTTGTCGTTGTGGAAGTGCCCACCGAAGCCTTTCTGATAACCGAGCGATGCGATCCGCACCAGCAGTGGATTGCGGTACTGGTCGTTGGAGAAGAACTGCAGCGACGCCGCTTCGCCACGGATCTGGTCGCAGGCGTTGTGGAAGTAGGCGAGATACTGGATCTCCGGGATCGGCAGCATGCCCATGTTGGCGTAGCCCTGCGCCAAGCCCAGGATCATCGTCTCATCGAGCAGCGTGTTGAACACGCGCGCACCCTTGAAGGTTTTCTGCAGGCCCTTGGTGACCGTGTACACGCCGCCCTTCTGCGCCACGTCCTCGCCGAACAGCAGCGATTCCGGGTACTTCGCCAGCAGGTCGTGCAGCGCGGCATTGATCTGCAAGGCAAGATGACGTGGGTGCTGTTTCTCGGGCAGCTTCGCGTCGCCGCCGAACACTGCTTCACGTGTGGCCGCGTAGCCACTGCGTGCCGCTTCCGCCGCGACAGCCTCGGGCGTGTAAGGCGCCAGCGGTTTCATCACCTCGTCCAGCGAGGTCAGCTTGGGCCGATGGTCGGCTTCCTCGGCCGCGGCGAAACAACGCTTGCGGATGGCTTCGTATTCGTCGAGCAACGATTGCTTCGTGTACAGGCCCGACTCCAGCGCAATCGCCGCCGAACGCAACAGCGGGTCGGTGGCCTCCAGCGCCACCAGTTCCTCAAAGCTGCGCCATTCGATTTCGAAGTCGGTGCCGGCGTGGCCCGTCAGGCGCGTGGTCTTGAGATGCAGGAAAGTCGGACGCCGCGTGCCGCGGCAATGCTCGACCGCGCGCGCAACCTGCGCGTAGCCTTCGGCCAGATCGAGTCCATCGGCGAAGAAATAGTCGAGATCCTTGCGGTCACGGAAATTGTTGGCGATCCAGCCGCCCGGCGTCTTCACCGAGATACCGATGCCGTTGTCCTCGCACACGAACAGCACCGGTGCCGGCAGCTTCTGGTACGCCGTCCAACCCGCCGCGTTGAACGCGGTCTGCGCGGTCGCGTGGTTGCTGGACGCGTCGCCGAACGAGCAGATCACGATGGAATCGCGCGGCACCGGCAGCTCATGGCCGATGCGTGGGGCCTGCTCGATCGCAACCGCGGTGCCCAGCGCCTTCGGCAAATGCGAGGCGATGGTGGAAGTCTGTGGCAGCACCCACAACGGCTTCGAACCCCACACCTTGTGACGCCCACCGGACGCGGGATCTTCCTTGCTGGCGGCGAACGACAGCGCCGAATCCATCACGGGATCCAGCCGTTTTCCATCAGAGCCGGGCAGCTTGCGGAAACGTTCGGCCATGAACGCGCCGCTGCGGTAATGCAGGAATGCCGGATCGGTATGCCGCGTCAGCCGCGCCACCATCGCGTTGCCTTCGTGGCCCGAGGAACCGATGGTGTAGAACACCTTGTTCTGCACGCGCAGCACCCGCGCCATCAAATCCAGGTGGCGCGAGATCAGTTGCGATTCGAACAGTTCGCGGAAATCCCGTGCCGTGCAGGCGCTGCCCGGCAGCACCGGCACGTCGTCGCGTGGCGCCGCGTTCGCCTCGCCCTGCCATTGTTCGACAAATTCACTGAAGTTGTGGTCAACGATCTCGGCGCGATTGAAACCCTTGTGGCGCGCTGGAATGGGTTGCGACGTTGCAGCCATGGTGGTCGGGATTGCTCAGGAAGAATGTGGTTGGCGGCGCGCGAACCACTGCTCGCGCGTCTGGCCCCAGATGTCGATGGGATCGTCGTCATGCGGTGCGGGCAGCCGGCCGGGGCCTTGCAGAACGGAGCCTAGGCGCAACGCAACCGCGCGTGAAGACGCGTTGTCCGGCGCGATGCAATGGATGATTTGCGTCCAACCCAGCGCCTTGAATGCCCAATCGATCGCGGCGGTCGCGGCTTCGGTGGCGTAGCCTTTGCCCCACGCTTCGCGCGCCAGCGTCCAGCCGATCTCGTCGCCGGGCCAGCCATCGGGGTGCAAGGGACCCACGCGCCCGATCCACCGCGCGGTGCCCTTCTCGATCACGGAAAACGCGTGGAAGCCGAGTACGTGCCAGGCGCCCACCGCTGCCGTGAAATGATTCCATGCCTCGAAACGGCTCTTCAGCCCGCCGAGGTGCCGCATGGCCTGCTCATCCCGCGCAATGGCGGCCCACGCCTCGAAGTCCGCGGAGCACGGCGGCCGCAGGATCAGCCGCGCGGTTTCCAGCACGGGCTCGGGCGATGGCATTGCGCTCGGCATCGGAGGGTTACTGGCCCGCAGAATGGTAGGTGCATTCCGATGCGACACTGGCGATGTCCGGGATGTTTGGGCTGTAGCAGGTGTACTGCACGCCCTTCTTGCCATCCTTGTCGGTCACGACTGTCGGCACCAGCTGGATGATGCCGTCTGTCACGCCCACGGCGGGGGTGAGATAGACGTTGATCACGCCGCCCTCGCTCACCACGATCGCGCTGATCTCTTGAGAGCCCAACTGGTTGGGCGCTGCCAGGTGCGCTTCCGCGTTGCTGGATGGCGGCTTGGGGTCGCCCAGCACGGCATTGGCGACGCCGATCTTCACCAGGGCCAGCTTCAACGAGGTCAGCGCCAGGTGCATCTCGTTGGAGTTGAGTGCGGCCATCGCGGTGCTCGACACGAGCAACGTGGCCGCGGCAATGCCGGCCAACAATTTGTTGCGTATTTGCATGGGGTTCTCCAAGACTTCCAGAATCTGTCGATTCTGCGCGACGCCCTTGAATCGGATCAAAACGCGTTGATGCCTGTCAGTTCACGACCCACCACCAGCTGGTGCACCGTCTGCGTGCCTTCGTAGGTCACCACCGATTCGAGATTCAGCGCGTGCCGGATTGCGGCGTGTTCGGTGGTGATGCCGGCGGCGCCGAGGATGTCGCGGCATTCGCGCGCGACGTCCAGCGCCATCCGCACGTTGTTCCACTTGGCCAGCGAAATCTGGCTGGGGTGCAATTTGCCTGCGTCCTTGAGCCGCCCCAGTTGCAACGCCAGCAATTGCGCGGCGGTGATGCGGCGCGCGATGTCCGCGAGCTTCAACTGGACGCCCTGGTTTGCCGCAAGCGGACGACCGAACAGCACGCGTTCCTGGGTGTAATCCAGCACCTCCTTCAGGCACGCCTGCGCCGCACCGATCGGACCCCAGCTGATGCCGAAGCGCGCGGAATCGAGGCAGCTCAGCGGGCCACGCAAACCTTTCACGTTCGGCAGCATCGCGCTGCCCGGCACCCGCACGCCGTCGAGGAACAGCGCGCTGGTCACCGAGGCACGCAGGCTCATCTTCTTGTGGATTTCCTGCGCCGCGAAACCCTTGGTATTGGTCGGCACCAGGAATCCGCGGATGCCGTCGTCGGTCTTGGCCCACACCAGCGCGACCTGCGCAAGGTTGCCGTTGGTGATCCACATCTTGGAACCGTTGATGACCCAGTCGCCGCCGTCCTGCTTCGCGACCGTCTTCATGTTGGCCGGATCGGACCCACCGTGCGGTTCGGTCAGGCCGAAGCAGCCGATGATTTCACCCGCCGCCATCTTCGGCAGGTATTCGCGCTTCTGCTCCTCGCTGCCGAAAGCGTGGATCGGATACATCACCAGCGAGGATTGCACCGAGGCGAAGCTGCGCAGGCCGGAATCGCCGCGTTCCATTTCCTGGCAGATCAGGCCGTAGCTGACCTGGTTCATGCCGGCGCCGCCGTATTCTTCGGGGATGGTGGCGCCGAGCAGGCCCAGGCCCGCGATTTCCGGAATCAGCTCGGACGGAAAGCGGGCCTTGTCGAAACAGTCGCCGATGATGGGCAGCACCTTGTCATCGACGAAGCGCGCGACCGAATCCTGCACCATGCGTTCCTCGTCGCTGAGCAGCGCACGCACGTCATACAGATCGAGGGGATTCAGGCGGGGAGCAGGCATGGCGGTTCCGGCTTCGTGGCAAGCCGCCTATTGTATCGGGACTGGTGGCGTGAAAGCCCATTCCAGGCCGTGCACCATCCATAGACAGGCGTAAGGCCGGCAGCAACACCAACCGTCACGGTGGCTTACGCCTTGCCCGATATGCGTTTGTTCGACACCCCATGTGGCACGTGGCCCGTGGCGACGTGCTGGCGCGCAGATTCCACGTTGACCGGCGAATCGTCAAAGAACAGGTCGGCGCCGAAGGCTTCGAGGAACGGCCCCTTGTCACGGCCGCCGAGGAACAAGGCCTCGTCGATGCGCACGCCCCACTGGCGCAGGGTCAGGATCACGCGCTTGTGCGCCGGCGCCGAGCGCGCGGTGACCAGCGCCGTGCGGATCGGCGCATCCTCGGGCGGAAACGCCGCCTGCAGGCGATGCAGGGCCGCGAGGAAGTTGCGGAACGGGCCGCCCGAGAGCGGCTCGTTGGCGTGTTCGGTTTCGTTGCGGTGGAAGGCGTCGAGGCCCTGTTCCTGCGACAGGCGCTCGGATTCGTCGCTGAAGATCACCGCGTCGCCATCGAACGCGATGCGCAACTGGCCGGGGTGCGCGTCGTGCACCTGCGAAGGCAGGATGGTCGCCGCCGCCACGCCCGAACTCAAGGCGCGCGCTACGTTCTCGGCGTTGGCCGACAGGAACAGGTCCACGCCGAACGGCGCGATGTATTCGCTGGTCGCCTCGCCCGAGGTGAATGCGGCGCGGGTGATGGCCAGGCCGTGGTGCTGGATCGAGTTGAAGATGCGCAAGCCGGTGTCGCCGGAATTGCGCGAGAGCAGGATCACCTCGACGTAGGGCGCATCCGGCTCCGGGCGATTCAGCGCCAGCAGCTTCCTAACCACCGGGAACGCGACGCCCGGCTGCAGCACGTCGTTCTCGTGCGCAATCTGGTATTCCCGGTAAGCCTCCAGGCCTTCGCGCTCGAACAGCGCGTGCGACTCGTTGAGGTCGAACAAGGCGCGCGAAGAAATCGCGACAACCAGCTTGTTGTCGTCCCGACGCATGCCGTCGTGCAAGTCCATGTTTGACATGCCGCCAGTGTATCGCGGCCCACGCCGCGCCCATTTGACATCACCCCGGCGGGAACCTAGCCTGCACTGACGAGGGGATTCGTGAAGGCGCCGAACGCCAACGCTGTGTACGAGCGTTTGTTCGACGTCCGTCATCATCAAACGGGGAGATCGGTCATGCACACGCGAACCGGCGCTATCGCCGCAGCCATCCTTTGCGCGCTCGGCATCAGCCTGCCAGCGCCCGCACAAACCACGGGTGCGCAAGACACCACGGCGCAGAAGAAGGAACCCTCGACGCTCCAGACCATCGTGGTCACCGGCACCCGCGCTTTCGATCGCACCGCGGCCGACTCGCTGGCGCCGATCGACGTGCTGACACCGAAGGAGCTCGTCAGCACGGGCGCGCCCGACCTCACCGTCGCGCTGCGCACCCTGCTGCCCTCGTTCAATTTCCCGCAGCCATCGCTCACCGACGGCACCGATGCGGTGATGCCGGCGCAGCTGCGCGGACTCGCACCCGACGAGACGCTGGTGCTGATCAACGGCAAGCGCCAGCACACCACCGCGATCGTCAACGTCAACGGCTCGATCGGCCGCGGCTCCTCGCCGGTCGACCTCTCGGCCATCCCGATCAATGCGATCGAACGCATCGAGGTGCTGCGCGACGGCGCGGCGGCACAGTACGGTTCGGACGCCATCGCCGGCGTCATCAACATCATCCTGAAGGGCGGCGCCGACCACGGCGGCGTCAACGCCAGCTACGGCCAGCACGACCCGGCCAACGGCGTGAACGGCCGCACCTGGAACGCCGGCGCCGACGGCGGAATAGCGCTCGGCCAGAACGGCTGGATACATCTGTCGGGCAACTACCTCAACCAGGAGCGCACCAACCACGCCGGTCCCGACCGGCGCTATCCCGCCGATCCGACCTTCAACACCGCGACCTTCCGCTTTGGCCTGCCGCAGACCATCGCCAAGCAGGGCGCGATCAACGCCGAGTACAACCTCGGCGAGAACGCGACGCTGTACGCGTTCAGCGTGTTCAACAAGCGCGACGTCACCGCCGGCGGCTTCTTCCGCTCGCGCTCGCAGGTCGTCGCCAGCAGCCCCGCTGCGCTCGCGGTGTATCCGGACGGCTATCTGCCGCTCGAAAACAGCGCCATCCGCGACGACACCGAAGTACTTGGCATCAAGGGCGAGCTGGCCGGCTGGCACTACGACGTCAGCGGCGACACCGGCGGCGACCACTGGAAACTGCACACCACCGACACCTTCAACTATTCGCTGGGCGCACAGTCGCCGACTGCGTTCTACATCGGCACGCTGACCATCCGCCAGAACGACTTCAACGCCGACTTCAGCCGCGACTTCGATGCCGGCTGGTACCACCCGCTGACGGTGGCCTGGGGCCTCGCCTACCGGCACGAGCAATTCACGATCAAGCACGGCGACGCCGACTCGTTCGCCGGCGCGGGAGCGCAGGTGTTTCCGGGCTACCAGCCGCTGGACGCCGGTTCGCACTCGCGCAGCAACACCGCCGAGTACATCGACCTCGAGACCGACTTCACCGACAAGCTCTCGGCCGGGCTGGCTGCGCGCCACGAGCACTACACCGACTTCGGCAACACGACCTCGTGGAAGCTGTCGGGCCGCTATGCGTTCAACCCGGTGATCGCGCTGCGCGGCACCGTGTCGACCGGTTTCCGCGCGCCATCCCTGCAGCAGGAGTACTACTCCAGCACCTCGATCCAGTTCGTCAATACCAGCGGCGTGGTGCAGCCCTACACGATCCGCACCTTCCCGGTGACCGACCCCGCTGCCATCGCGCTTGGCGCCCAGCCGCTGAAGCCCGAGAAGTCGCACAACTACAGCATTGGCGTCGTGCTGACGCCAGCGGGCAACGGCCCGTACGTCACGCTCGATCTGTACCAGATCAACATCGACGACCGCATCGTGCTCTCGGGTAATCTGGTCGGCTCTGCGGTCCAGAACTACCTGACCTCGGTGGGCATCCCGTTCGTGAGCGGCGGGCGCTTCTTCACCAACGCCATCGACACGCGCACGCGCGGCGCCGACCTGATCGGCACCTGGCCGGTACAACTCGCGGGTTCCTCGATCAAGTTCACCGGCGGCCTCAACTGGAACAAGACCGACATCGAGTCGATCAAACCCAACCCGCCGCAACTGGGCCTCGCAGGCCTCGTGCTGCCGATCATCGATCGCGCCGAATCAGGCCGTATCACGGTCGGCACGCCGCGAACGAAAGCCTTTGTCGCCGGTGACTGGACGCGCGGCAGCTGGACGGTGCATGGACAGTTGACCCGCTACGGCGATTGGACCGCGCTGGCCACGACGCCATCCGGCGACCAGAGCTTCGGCTCGCGCACGCTGCTGGACGCGTCGGTCGCCTACGCACTCGACCGCTGGACCTTCTCGGTGGGCGGCAACAACATCTTCAACACCTACCCCGAGAAGAACATCGCGGCCAACACCAACGGCGGCACCATCGTCTATCCACTCACCTCGCCGTTCGGTTTCAACGGCGTGTACTGGTACGCGAACGCCGCGTACCGCTGGTAACCGCGCTGCCAGCCTCCGCGCGCCGTGGAGGCTGGCCAGCCGCAAAAAATCATTTTGCATCCCGGCCGAATCGTGCTATCAATGTTCGCGATGAACCACTCCCCCGCCAGCTTCTACTTTTGGTTTTATGGCTATCCGAAAGCGCTGGCGGAGGCGTGGGCACGTACCTAGAAACATCCTGAACCCCATACCGAAAGCCGCCAGCAGTACCAGGCGGCTTTTTTCATGGCCGCCGCTGGCACCCCACCAGGAGCCGCCGTGATGTCCGAACCCGCAACCGACGATTTACGCATCCGCACCATCGCCCCGCTGGCCACCCCGGCGGCGGTGATGGAGGAAATCCCCGCGACACCCGTTGCGCTTGCCACCGTCCGCAACGCGCGCGCAAGGCTGCAACGCATCCTTGCGGGCAACGACGATCGCCTGGTGGTGGTGATCGGTCCCTGTTCGATCCATGACCCGCACGCGGCGCTGGAATACGCCGGCCGTCTCGCACACGAACGCCTGCGCCTTGGCGGCGAACTCGAAATCGTGATGCGCGTGTATTTCGAGAAACCGCGCACCACGGTGGGATGGAAGGGTCTGATCAACGATCCCGACCTCGACGGCAGCTTCTGCATCGACAAGGGCCTGCGGCTCGCGCGCAGCCTGCTGCGCGACATCAACGCGCTCGGCGTTCCCGCCGGCAGCGAATTCCTCGACATCATCTCCCCGCAATACCTCGCCGACCTCGTCAGCTGGGGCGCCATCGGCGCGCGCACCACCGAAAGCCAGGTGCACCGCGAACTTGCCTCGGGCCTGTCGTGTCCGGTCGGTTTCAAGAACGGCACCGACGGCAACGTGAAGATCGCGGTGGACGCGGTACAGGCCGCCGCGCATCCGCATCATTTCCTTGCCGTCACCAAGCAGGGACAGGCGGCGATTGCCGCCACCCGGGGCAATCGCGACTGCCACGTGATCCTGCGCGGCGGACACGCGCCCAATTACGACGCGGAGAATGTCGCGACAGCGTGCGCGGCGCTGGGCAAGGCCGGACTCGCACCGCGATTGATGATCGACGCCAGCCATGCCAACAGCGGCAAGCGGCCCGAGAACCAGCCGCACGTGGCGGAAGAAATTTCGCGGCAGATCGAGGCAGGCAACCGGCACATCGTCGGCGTAATGGTGGAAAGCCACCTTGTCGGCGGCCGCCAGGATCTGGTGGACGGCGTCGCCTTGACGTACGGCCAGAGCATCACCGACGGTTGCCTCGGCTGGGAAGCTTCCGTGCAGGTGCTCGAACACCTTGCGCAAGCGGTGCGCGAGCGGCGTGCCGCCACCCACATCCACGGCGAACCGGCAGTGGCTGCGTGATGCCTCGTGACCACGCCACGTCTGCTGTCGCCTGCACGCAGGCTCCTACATGCTTTTCGTAGGAGCGACCGTGGTCGCGACCAGATCCAGGCAGACTCCCATCCATTGGGGAAACCCCGAGTCGCCTGCACGCAGGCTCCTACATTATTTTTTGCAGGAGCGGCGGCAGCCGCGACCATGCGCGTTGCACGCCAACAGCGTTGCAAGCTTCGTCGGGCCTTCCGGCCCTCCTACGTGATGCGCCGCCATACCATGGTCGCGACAAACGCGCGTGGTCGCTCGCACCGGCTACGCTCACTCAAACCTGCTTGTGGAACGCCAGCTTGCCGCCTTCGGCCTCGACCTTGATGGTGTCGCCGCCGACGAATTCGCCGGCCAGGATTTTTTGCGCCAGCGGGTTTTCGAGTTGGGTCTGGATCGCGCGCTTCAGCGGCCGCGCGCCGTACACCGGATCGAAGCCGACATTGCCGAGCAACATCAGCGCGCTTTCGGAAATCTCGATGTCGATCTGGCGTTCCTGCAAACGCTTGGCCAGATAGTTCGTCTGCAGGCGTGCGATCTCGCGGATCTGCGACTTGTCGAGCGGATGGAACACCACGATCTCGTCGAGCCGGTTGATGAACTCGGGCCGGAAATGCGCCTGCACCACGCCCATCACGGCCGCCTTCATTTGCGTATAGGCCTCGGGTGAATCCTCGTCGATGCCGCTGGTCGCGATCTCCTGGATCTGCTGCGAGCCGAGGTTGGAAGTCATCACGATCACGGTGTTGCGGAAATCCACCGTGCGGCCCTGCCCGTCCGTCAGGCGCCCGTCGTCCAGCACCTGCAGCAGGATGTTGAACACATCCGGATGCGCCTTCTCGACTTCGTCCAACAGGATCACGCTGTACGGCCGTCGGCGCACGGCTTCGGTGAGATAGCCGCCTTCCTCGTAACCGACGTAGCCCGGAGGCGCGCCGATCAGCCGCGCGACCGAGTGCTTCTCCATGAACTCGGACATGTCGATCCGCACCATCGCCTCGGTGGTATCGAACAGGAAATTGGCCAGCGCCTTGCACAATTCCGTCTTGCCGACGCCGGTGGGACCCAGGAACAGGAACGAGCCATACGGACGATTCGGATCGGACAATCCGGCACGCGCACGCCGGATCGCATCGGATACCGCGCGCACCGCTTCGTCCTGGCCGACCACGTTCTTGTGCAGCGCGTCTTCCATGTGCAGCAGTTTTTCGCGCTCGCCTTCCAGCATCTTCGACACCGGGATGCCGGTCCAGCGCGACACCACTTCCGCGATTTCCTCGTCGGTCACCTTGTCCTTGACCAGCTTGAACTCGCGGTGCTCGTTGGCCTGCGCGGCGGCAAGCTGCTTTTCCAGTGCCGGCAACTGGCCGTACTGGATTTCGCTCATGCGCGCATAATCCTGCCGGCGCTGCGCGGCTTCGAGTTCGTGGTGCGCCTTGTCGATCTGGTCCTTGATGCTGGCGTCGCCCTGCAGCGCGGCCTTCTCCGATTTCCACACTTCGTCCAGGTCGGAAAATTCGCGCTCGACACGCTCGATGTCGCCTTCCAGGTCGGCCAGGCGCTTCTTCGATTCCGCATCCTTTTCCTTCTTCAGCATCTCGCGCTGGATCTTCAACTGGATCAGGCGGCGCTCGACGCGGTCGAGTTCCTCGGGCTTGGAGTCGATTTCCATCCGGATGCGCGACGCCGCCTCGTCCATCAGGTCGATGGCCTTGTCCGGCAACTGGCGGTCGGTGATGTAGCGATTGGACAGCGTCGCCGCGGCGACGATCGCGGGATCGGTGATCTCGACGCCGTGGTGCACCGCGTATTTCTCTTTCAGGCCGCGCAGGATCGCGATGGTGTCTTCCACCGTCGGCTCGCCCACGAACACCTTCTGGAAGCGCCGTTCCAGCGCGGCGTCCTTCTCGATGTACTTGCGGTATTCGTCCAGCGTGGTCGCGCCGATGCAGTGCAGCTCGCCGCGCGCCAGCGCGGGTTTGAGCATGTTGCCGGCGTCCATCGCGCCTTCGGCCTTGCCCGCGCCGACCATGGTGTGCAGCTCGTCGATGAACAGGATCACCTGGCCTTCCTGCTTGGCGAGGTCGTTCAACACGCCCTTCAGGCGTTCCTCGAATTCGCCGCGGAACTTCGCGCCCGCGATCAGCGCGGCCATGTCCAGCGCCAGCACGCGCTTGTGCTTCAGGCCTTCCGGCACCTCTCCCTTGACGATGCGCTGAGCCAGCCCTTCCACCAGCGCGGTCTTGCCGACGCCGGGTTCGCCGATCAGCACGGGATTGTTCTTGGTGCGGCGCGACAGCACCTGGATCACGCGGCGGATTTCCTCGTCGCGCCCGATCACCGGATCGAGCTTGCCGGTCTCGGCACGCGCGGTCATGTCGAGCGTGTATTTCTCCAGCGCCTGGCGCTGGTCTTCGGCGCCCTCTGACTGCACCTTCTCGCCTCCGCGCAGCTTGTCAATCGCGGCTTCGAGGTTCTGCTTGTTGGCGCCGGCAGCCTTGAGCGCGCGGCCAATATCACCCTTGTCATCGAGGCAGGCCAGCACGAACAACTCCGAGGCGATGAACTGGTCGCCGCGCTGCTGCGCCAGCTTGTCGGTGAGGTTGAGCAGGCGATTCAACTCATTCGAGACATTGATATTGCCCTCCTGGCCCTTGACGCTCGGCAGCTTGTCCAGCATTTCGCCGACGCGTTGGCGCAGCAGCGGCACGTTGACGCCGGCCTGCGCCAGCATCGGCGTGGTCGAACCACCCTGCTGGTCGAGCAGGGCTTCCAGCACATGCGCCGGCTCCAGCATGTTGTGGTCGCGACCGACCGCCAGCGATTGCGCGTCGCTGAGCGCCTGCTGGAAACGCGAAGTCAGCTTGTCCATCCGCATGGGGGCATCCTCTTGAAAAGGGGCGGCCTTTCGGCCATCGCAAGGAGATAAGGCCGCCGCAAAGCCGCTTCAACGGGGCAGAAGACGGCCGTCGCAAGACCGCGCGGTCGCTGACCCCTCCCGGCATTCTCGCGCAAACGGAAAGCCGCTGCCGCGGCGCAGCCTGCCGACGTGCCGCCAGTCACGGGTACCGCGCAAACACTTTTCCCATCGCCATTCCGGGGGCCGCGCCGGCTTCATCGACACGGCGCCCCGGCAGTTCCAGCACGCGGTATCGCGCAACACTTTTTCGTCGTCATCCCGGTTCGTCGTCATTCCGTGGGCCGCGCCGGCTTCACCGACGCGGCAACCCGGAATCGGTTTCGCTGTGCGTGCCCGCTCCGGAATGACAAGG
>JAFEDX010000197.1 GCA_018241365.1 Pseudomonadota bacterium | reverse complement strand
CATCCATTTGACTGATTTGCCGATCACCCGACACACCGGCACGACCGCAGCCGGTTAACCCACACCCAACGCGTCGCCCGACTGCTCGTTGCGGCACATTTCGCCGCTCCGGCGCGGGCGTAAAATACGCGCATCGCTGCTGAAAATCGTGCCGGTCTCCCACGACCCACCGGCCCCGTGGCCGCAGCATGGGATCGCACCCAACGACCGGGCATGAACACGCAAAACCATTCCATTGCCGCCGCATGGCAGGTGCAGCGGGTCGGTACGCACTCCACGCCTGCGATCAATGCGGCGCCGGTCAACCGTGCGGCGATCTTCGGCATCGTCGCGCTGGCGCTGATGATGATGTCGGTCGATTCGACCATCGTCGCCACCGCGCTGCACACCATCCAGATCGAACTGCACACGACCATCAACTGGACGGGCTGGGTGATCACGGCCTATTCGTTCGGGTTCGTGCTGATGCTGCCCATCAGCGGCAAGCTCAGCCGGCAATACGGGCACCGGCGCGTGTTCCTGGGCTCGGTGCTGGTGTTCAGCGTGGCGTCGCTCTGCTGCGGACTGGTGGACAACATCTACGCGCTGATCGTGCTGCGCGCGCTGCAGGCGGCCGGCGGCGCCGGGTTCACGCCGTCGGCGACCGGCATCATCGTCGACCATTTCGGCAACGCCCGCGATCGCGCGGTCGGGCTGTTCGGCAGCATCTTCCCGGTCGGCACGATGATCGGCCCTATCTTCGGCGGCCTGTTCGTGACGTACTGGAGTTGGCGCGACATTTTCTTCATCAACGTGCCGATCGGCCTGGCCGTCATGTTGTTGGCGCTGCGCTACATTCCGCACGACCGCGCCAATCCCGAACTGCGTTCCGTCCCGATGGACCTGCCCGGCCTCGTGCTGCTCGGTGCCGCGCTGTTCGGCGTCATGCTCGGCGCCAGCTTCGCGGGTGAACCCGGCATGCGCTTCGCATCGCCGACGGTGCTGCTGCCGCTGCTGGCCGGGTTTGCCGCGACGGCATTGTTCGTGCTGCACATCCGGCGCAGCGCCCATCCGTTCATCGCGCCGCGCTTCATCTACGGGCAGGGGTTCAGCGCGGTGAACCTGATCAACGTCGCCTACGGCGGCGTCACCGGCGGCATCGTGCTGCTGGCGCCGCTGTATGCCACCAACCGCTACGGCATCGATGCGCTGGGCTCGGGCACGCTGCTGATCGCGGAAGGCGTGGCGGCGATCATCCTGTCGTTCAGCGTGACGATGCTGCTGCGGCGCACCGGTTATCGCCTGCCGCTGTACGCCGGCTGCCTGCTGATCGCGCTCGGCACCCTGCTGCTTGCGCTGCCGCCCGTGCACGGCATTTCGCCGTATGCATGGCTGGCGACGGCAACCTTCCTGGTCGGTGCGGGCGGCGGCACCATCAGTCCGCCCAGCCGCAACGCCGGGCTGCAGTTGGCGCCGGACCACTCCTCCGCGTTGGCGGCGATGCGCTCGCTGTTCAACCAGATCGGCGAGATCGCGACGGTTTCGATCGCGACCGCGATCATGGCGGGAACTGCGCATCCGGGCACCAGCCAGGCGTGGATCTACGCCGGCATCGCGGTATTCCTGGTCCTGGCCCTGCCCCTGAATGCGCGCGTGCCGGAACACCGCGGCGCCTGGTGACGCTGCCGCCAAAAGGATGACGCATGGCCCATGCCAGCCTGGCGCGGCCCGTGCATAATCCGGCGCTTCAATCGGCCAGGGGGTTCCCATGCGCATGCGTTCGTGGTCGTGGTTGCTGTTCGCCCTCGTTGCACCGTTCGCGTTCGCGCAGACGTCAGCACCGCTCTCGCCGCACCGGGTGTTCCGGGTCACGCTGGATGGAGCCGCCGCGCAACCGGTATCCGGACGCCTGCTGCTGTTCGCGATTCCCGTGAAGGATGCCGAGGCTGCCGCCAAGGGCGGCAAGGTCAGCGAAGTCGATACCCACACGTTTCACATCACCCAGACTGCAGTGGCGGCGATGGAAGTGCATGACCTGGCGCCGGGCAACTCGGTGCTGATCGATGCCGATGCGCTGGCGTTTCCCGAGGGCTTTTCGAAACTCGCCGCGGGTGACTACGACATGCAGGCGGTACTCGACACCAAGCACAGCTACAACTATTCCGGGCGCAGTGCGGGTGATCTGGTCAGCGACGTAACCAAGGTGCCGTTCTACAGCGACTCGGCAACCCCCACGCTGCGCCTGACACGTGCACTCACCGAAACCTGGCACCCCTGGACCCTTCCACCATGGGAACCCGCGAAAAAACACAAGAAACTCGCGAAGGCCATGCGCGCGGCGCAACCGCACAGCCGCGCGCTGGATTTCGAGAGTCCGTCGCTGAGCGCGTTCCGCGGCAGCCCGACGTACATCAAGGGCTGGGTGCTGTTGCCGCCGGGCTATGACAAGGATGCGAACGCACATTACCCCACCGTGTATTTCACCCACGGTTTCGGCGGCAATCTTGCGTATCTCACCTACAAGGCCGCCGTTATCTGGCTGGGCATGGCCGACGGCAAGATGCCGCCGATGATCTGGGTGTTCCTCGACGAGCACATCGCCACCGGCACCCACGAGTTTGCCGACTCGGTGAACAACGGCCCGTGGGGCACGGCGCTGACCACCGAACTGATTCCGTGGCTGGAAGCGCACTACCGCATGGACGCCAAGCCGAGCGGGCGTTTCCTCACCGGGCATTCGTCCGGCGGCTGGGCCACGCTATGGCTGCAGGTGCGCTATCCGGAAATCTTTGGCGGCACCTGGTCCACCTCACCCGACCCCAGCGACTTCCACAACTTCACCGGGCCGGATCTGTACGCGAAGGACGCCAACGTTTATGAACAGCCGGACGGCAAGCCCTACCCGCTGGTGCGCGACAAGGGCAAGGTCCTCGCGACGTACAAGCAGTTCGCGCAATTGGAACGCGTGCTCGGCGCCTACGGCGGACAGATGGCCTCGTTCGACTGGGTGTTCTCGCCGCGTGGCGCGAATGGCCAACCGGAGCCGATGTTCGACCGCACGACCGGCAAGGTGAATCCCGAAGTCGTGAAGTACTGGCGCGACCATTACGACATCGCCTACCGCATCGAGACGCAATGGCCGCAACTGAAACCGGATCTCGACGGCAAGATCCACGTCATCGTCGGCACCGCCGACACGTTCTACCTGAACGAATCGGCGAAACTGTTGAAGGGCGTGCTGGCAAAAGTCGGCGCACACGCTGAGGTGCAGTTCCTGCCCGGCAAAACCCACATGGACCTGTATTCCAGGGGCAAAGACAACGATTGGCTGGAGAAGCAGATCGCCTGGGCGATGTACCACGTGGCGCGGCCGGACGCGAAGATTCCCGCGGCGTATCGTGCCGAGCTGATGCCCGCGATCAAGGATGCCGAAACCGCGACTCCGTGACATGCAACGGCGCGCTTGCCGACCGGCGACTGCGGGAGGCGTGCGTCCCGGCCCGCTTTCCGGTGAAGTGGCACAATGCGGCAGTTTCCATGCCGTCGTGGGGATGACGATGCGTACACTTTCGTGGTCGTGGCTGCTGTTGTTGCTCGCACCGTTCGCGCTGGCTGCGCCGCCGCAACAGGTTTCCGACCCCGCGCCATTGCAGGGGCTCGATACCTACGTGCAGCAGGTGATGCACGACTGGCAGGTGCCGGGGCTTGCGATTGCGATCATCAAGGATGGCAAGGTGGTGCTGGCGCGCGGCTACGGCGTGCGCGAACTCGGCAAGACCGGCGAGGTCGATGCGGACACCTTGTTCGACATCGGTTCCAACTCCAAGGCCTTCACTGCCGCCGCGCTCGGCACGCTGGTGTCGTCCGGCAAGTTGAAATGGGATACGCCGGTCGTCGATGAACTGAAGGGCTTCAAACTGGACAGTGCCTATGTCACGCAGAACGTCACACTTCGTGACCTGCTGACCCACCGCACCGGTTATTGCGATGCGACGATGGCGTGGTACACCAGCGATGCATCCGACGCCATCGAGCGGGTGCGCTGGCAGAAACCCGAATACGGTTTCCGCACCACCTTTTGCTACAACAACGTCCAGTACCTGATGGCCAGCCGCTTTATCCCCGAACTGACTGGCCAGAGCTGGAACGATTACGTCGCGCAGCACCTGTTCCAGCCGTTGGCCATGACGCGCACGGTCACGACGGATGCCGCCGTCTCGGCTGCGATGGACGTCGCGACGCCGCACGGCATGCTCGACGACAAGCCCATCGTGATCCACCGCTACTGGCCGCACAACCAGGACATCTTCGCAGCGGTGGGCGGCATCTGGTCCAGCGCCAACGACATGGGCCACTGGCTGGAAATGCTGCTCGCCGATGGCAAGTACGGCGACAAGACCGTGCTCGATCCGGCCGTGTTGAAAACCATGGAAACGCCGCAGATGCTGATCCAGTCCGGCACCGGGATCGGCGACGAAATCCGCGCATGGATGCCGGGCGGCACGTTCTACACCTATGGCCTCGGCCTGTTCGTGCAGGATGACAGCGGTCACAAGATCGTGTGGCACGCGGGCGACATCGACGGCATGGCCTCGGCGGTCGTGCTGGTGCCGAAGGCGCAACTCGGCATCGCGGTCATGTCGAACATGAACGAGGCCAACGCGCGCTTTGCGATCGTCGCGCACGTGCTGCAAGCCATGCTCGATCTTCCGCAGCACGACATCGAGCCCGCCCTGCTTGCACAAGCGAAGCAAGACCAGGCCACAAGCAACGCGTTCGAAAAGAAACTGGCCGGCACCCGCCTGCCCGGCGCCAAGCCGCCGCTGGCGCTGGCCGATTATGCGGGCAACTACCACGACGATCTTGATGGCACTGCGCGCATCGAACTGGAACATGGCCACCTGGTGCTGCGCCTCGGCAATCCTGATTTCACGGGCGACCTCGAACCCTGGCACGGCAACACCTTCCGCGTGACCTGGCGTTACCGGTTCTACGGCAAGGACTACGCCACCTTCGACGTGAACGTGTTGAACCAGCCCGTCCGCCTGACCGTCGTGGAGATGCCGCTGCATTTCAAACGCGTGGCATCGGGCAAGGGCGACGCGAAGGCTGCGCATTGACGCCGCACACAGAGCTGCCAGGACAAGGAATCGCCATGCCCATCACGCGCCGCCTGCGCATCACCGCGCCCACCAATCCCGTGCTGGTGAATGGATTGGCGTCGATCCGGCAAGCGATGCATGTGCCCGATGCGTTTCCGCCCGAAGTCGAAGCTGCCGCGCGTGATGCTGCGACCAATGTGAAACTGCCCGATCTCGACCGCACCGATATTCCGCTGCTGACCATCGACCCGCCCGGTTCGATGGATCTCGACCAGGCGATGTGGCTGGAACGCACGGGCTCCGGCTACCGCGTGTACTACGCGATCGCCGACGTCGCTTCGTTCGTCACGCCCGGCGGTCCGATCGACCTCGAAGCGCAACGCCGCGGCGAAACGCTGTACGGCATCGGCCACGTGATTCCGCTGTATCCGACCACGCTGTCCGAAGGCGCGACCTCGCTGCTGCCCCGCCAGTTGCGCCCCGCCCTGCTGTGGACCATCGACCTCGCTGCCGACGGCAGCATGACGCAAGCCAACGTGCAGCGCGCGCGGGTGCAAAGCCGCCAGCAATGCGACTACGACAGCGTGCAGGCCGCGATCGATGCGGGCACGGCCGATCCGGTGTGGGCGATCCTGAAGGAGGTCGGCGAACTGCGCAGGGTCCGCGCGCAGAAGCTGGGCGCGATCAGCCTGCCGCTGCCCGAGCAGGAAGCGACCCAAGTCGATGGCCACTGGACGCTCGCCTACCGCGCGCGCCATCCGGTCGAGGACTGGAACGAGCAGATCTCGCTGCTGACCGGCATGGCCGCGGCCAGCATCATGGCCAAGGGCAAGGTCGGCATCCTGCGTACCCTGCCCCAGCCCGATCCGCAGTCCATCGCCTACCTGCACCAGACCGCGGCGAACCTCAAGCTCGATTGGCCCGCGGGGCGCGCATATCCCGCCTTCATCGACACGCTCGATCCCTCCGACCCCGCACAGGTCGCGATGCTGGTCGCCTGCACCCGCGTGCTGCGCGGCGCGGGTTATGCGGCCTTCCATGGCGACCTGCCCGCCCAGCCGGAACAATCCGCGCTGGCCGCCGAATACACCCACGCCACCGCCCCCATGCGCAGGCTGGTCGATCGCTACTCGGGGGAAACCTGCCTCGCGTTGTGCGCCGGGCAACCGGTGCCGGATTGGGTGCTGGAGAAACTGGACGGCCTGCCGGAAACGATGCGCGCATCCGGCCGCGTCGCCGGGCAGTTCGAGCACGCCACCATCGAATTGCTGGAAGCGGTGGTGCTGTCAACGCGGGTCGGAGAAAATTTCCCGGCGATCGTCACCAGCCGCGAGGACGGCGACGAGCGCGACGGCACGGTGATGATCCACGACCCGGCGATCGAAACCCGCATCCGTGCCGAGCGCGAATTGCCCCTGGGCCAAAGCGTCACGCTGAAGCTGGACGATGCCGATCCCGCACGCCGCAAGGTGCGCTTCGAGCTGGCGTGACGGGGAGCTGCCCATGCCAAGCCCTGCGACGCTGCTCTGGGGGATGCTGTTCGGCGCGATCGGCGTCGGCTATTTCATCTACGGCAAGAAACAATCCATGTTCGTGCCGTTGATCTGCGGGATCGCGCTGATGGTCTATCCGTGGTTCGTGTCGGGCGCATGGCTCACGCTGATCGTCGGCATCGTGCTGATGGCGGTGCCATACTTCGTGCGCTACTGAACCCTTGTCTGCGCGATCACCTCACTCCCGGGAAACCAGCATGTTGCGCCAACTCCTGCTCGCAATCGTGCTGCCGTGCGCTGCCACGTTGCCACTCGCACACGCCGCCGAACCCGCCAAGCCATTCTTCGCGCTGCACGATCTCGGTCACGGCGTGTGGGCCGCCATCTCGCCACCGAAAAGTCCTGCTGGCGCCAATGCCGGTTTCGTGATCGGTCCGGATGGCGTGCTGGTGATCGACACCTTCGAGGATCCGGCAGCGGCCAAGGCCATGCTCGCAGCGATCCGCGCGAAAACCGACCAGCCGATCCGTTACGTGATCGACACCCACTATCACCTCGACCATGTGGCGGGCAACGATGTGTTCGCACAAGCCGGCGCGGCGGTGATGGCGCAGGAGAACGTACGCACCTGGGAACGCACCCAGAACCTCAAGTTCTTCGGCGAACATCCGACCGCCAAGCAAGCACAGTTCGTCGCGTCACTAGGCCTGCCCTCGGTCACCTACCAGCATGGCATCACGCTCTGGCTCGGTGATCGCAAGATCATCGTGCGTGCCCTGGAAGGCCATACCGGCGGCGATTCCACGGTCGTCATCCCCGACGCGCACGTGGTCTTCACCGGGGACATCTTCTGGAACCACACCCTGCCCAACCTGATCGACGCCGACACCCGCGAACAGATCGCCAGCAACGACACGTACCTCCACGACTATCCCGGCGCAACCTTCATTCCCGGACATGGCGAACCCGGCAAGGCTGCGGACGTGCGTGCCTTCCGCGATTACCTCGTCACCTTGCGCAAGGACATCGCGGCGGCGCAGCAGTCCGGCAAAACCGGCGATCTACTGGTCAACACGGTGCTGTCGGAATTGAGGCCCGTCTATGGCGACTGGGGCTGGTTCGACTATTTCGCGCGCCACAACATCGAGCAGACTGCAGCGGAATTGCAAGGCATCAAGCGCGCGCCCGAGCCAGGGGTTCCGTAGGCGACCCGGCGATCCGTGCAGCGTTGCCTCGGCATCGAAGACGATCGGTGCTCGATGACGAATCCTGGGTTCTCCGTGATATCCACCAGCGGCCTCACGTCTTCCAGACAGGTTGCCCCGTGGCGAACCAACGCACTCGATGATACGTGTCGGCAACAACCCAGACAGCGGCGGCAATCAGGAATGAAATGATGAACGCGGTGGTGGCCGTCCTGCCGGTGTAAAGATCGGGCGCCCAATACGCGATCGCGATGAGGCCCAGCATCGCGGCTTCAAGCGTCGCCGCCAGCCGGGGCCACACGCCAAACAGCAATGCGAGGCACGTCGCGATGCTGCCGATCCCGGTCAGGCATGCCCACGCCATCGGATCAGGCAACACCTGCAGCCACGGCTGCATGATCTTGTCGCCGGCCTGGAGCGCATCCACGATCACTTCCACCCCGATCATGGGCAACGCGATGATGAGCAACCAGCGCGCGGTCCGCACGCCCGCCTCGACGTTGCTGCGGTTTCCGACGCCAGCGTCGTTGCGCGTCGCGAACAGGCACCACGCGCCTGCCGTGATGATCGCGATCTCGCCGAAGCTGCCCCAACTGCCGGCGTCCAGCGGCGCGCGAATCACGCCCGGCATCTGCAGCAGCACCAACCAGAGCACCATGTACGGAAACACCACGCGACCGGTCAGCGCCAGCGTGCGTTTGAACAGCAGACCGATGCCGAACGCCACTTCGAGCACGGCACAAACGTATGCGAGCACAGTGCGGCCCGGCACCTGCGCAGGCACGTGCTGCCATACGAGCGCGAAATCGCCATTGACGAGGCCTGTGATGCCGAGGGCTATCATCGCGACTGCGAACAACACACGGCTGGATTGCGGCAGTGCACTCACGGCTCACCTCCGGATGGGCGGCGCCCTGCCCACGGTTCAACGACCGGCGCGGCAGCACTGTAATGCCATACGGCACGCATGGCGCACCGTCATCCGTTTTTGACAAGATGCCGGCCGCGTTGCTCCAACCGCGATCGTGCAACACGACAAGCACTTTCACGGCCGGGGCAATGATGCCGGCGCGGGCAGGCAGCCGCTGGTCCATATGCAGGCGGGAAGCTTGCCGCCTTGGCGGGCGGCTGGGAAGATCACGGGGTGTTTCACGCAGCGCTGGATGGCACTGCCATCCATCGCGAAGGACATCGGATGGTGGATACCCGATTCATGCTGCGTCGCGCGACGGCAGTCGACGCGCCAGCCTTGTGGGCGCTGCGCATCGATGCGATCCGCCGCACGTGCCGCGGACATTATCCCGACGCCCTGATCGAACGCTGGGCGGCCAGCCCGATGCCGGACAGCTTTTCCTCCCATCTCGAACGCGAGCACGCCGTCGTCGGTGTCACCGGAACCCGGATCGCCGGTTTCGCGGTCCTCAATCCCGTCAACACTGAAGTGGAAGCCGTGTTCGTGGCGCCGGACCATGGCCGCCACGGCCTCGGACGGCGGCTGATGGCCGAACTCGAAGCAGCCGCCTCCCGGATGGGCTTGCGCAAGCTCCACCTTGACGCTTCGTTGAACGCGGTGCCGTTCTACACCGCCGCCGGATACCACGCCCTCGGGCAGGACACCTACACCACCAGCACGGGGCTGGCGATCGCCTGCGTGCGGATGGAGAAGCCGCTCGCGTGAACCGGATCGTGCTGGTTTCCGGTGCACCCGGAGTGGGCAAGAGCACACTGGCCGTGCCATTGGCGCAATCGCTCGGTTTCGCGTTGCTTTCAAAAGATGCCATCAAGGAAACGCTGTTCGATTCCCTGCCCGGACCGGTCGGTGACGAGGCGTATTCGAAGCGCCTGGGCGACGCGGCGATGGAGGTCCTGTTCACGCTCGCCGCACGCTGCCCGCGCGTGGTGCTGGATGCGAACTTCAAACCGTGGGGCGCACATCAGCGCAAACGCCTCGCCGCGCTGGGCGGCACGCTTGTGGAAGTGCATTGCCATTGCGCGCCCGAAACAGCGATGCGTCGCTTCGCCCAACGCGCGGAGTCACGCCATCCCGCACACGCGCTGAAACACATCACGGTTGAACTGATCGCGCGTTACACCCCGCCAATGGGCGTCGGCACCGTGATCGAGGTGGACACCAACGGCCCGGTGGACAACGCGGACCTGCTGCGACGCGTGCAGGAATTGCTGCGTGGCACATGAGTCGCGCGTGTGCCCGGCACCGCATCAGGGGTGCTTGTAGACCACCCCGCCCTTCATCACGAACGGCACGTGCTCGATCGCGGTGATGTCCTGCGTGGGATCGCCCTGCACCGCGATGACGTCGGCGTCGAGGCCGGCGCGCAGCTGTCCGAACCGGTCCTGCTGGCGCAGGATCTTCGCATCGACCGCGGTCGCGGCCAGCAGCGCCTGCGCGGGACGCATGCCATCTTTCACCATCCATTCGAGCTCGCGGTAATTCTCGCCGTGCTTGAACACGCCGACATCACTGCCGTTGCCGATGGTGACGCCAGCCTGCATCGCCAGCTTGAACGCGTTTTCGGAAGCGCGCATTTCATCGGTGGGCGGATCACCGGGTTTCCAGCCCTTGAAGTATTCGGCATAGGCGACCACGGCTTCCAAAGTCGGCAGGTAGGCAACATTGTGCTTCTTCATCAGCTCGAACACTTCCCTGGTACCGTTGAAACCGTGTTCGATGGTGTCCACGCCGGCGAGGATCGAGCGGCGCATGCCTTCGGCGGTGGTCGAATGCACCGACACCGGCAGCCCCAGTGAGTGCGCGGCTTCCACGCCGGCGTTCAGCTCTTCCTGGGTGAAGGTCGGGACCGAATCTTTCGACTTCCCGCAGTGGTAGTCGGCGTAGATCTTGATCCAGTCGGCGCCGTGGCCGGCCTGGTCGCGCACCGCCGCGATCATTTCCGGGACACCCGCTACGGGAATACCGCCCTGCGGAATGGTCATGTCGGTGCGGAAGCCCATCGGGCCGGGGCCGTAGCAATCCTTCGCCACCGTCGCGCGCGTGGCGACAAACAGGTGCGGGCCGGGAATCATGACTTCGTTGATCGCGCGCTGCACGTCCACGTCGGCGTAGCCGGCGCCCTCGGTGCCGAGGTCGCGCAGCGCGGTGAAGCCCGCCATCAGCGTGGCACGCACATGCTGGACCGCCTCGATGGTGCGATAGGGCAAAGGTTCCTTCAGCACCTGGTCGTTCCACAAGGTTTCGTTGTACGGGTGCAGGAAGATGTGCGAGTGCGCGTCGATCAGGCCCGGCATCAGCGTGGTGCCCGGCAGGCTGATTTCCGTCGCGCCGGCCGGCGCCTTGATCGAATCGCGCGGCCCGACTGCGGCGATCCTGCCGCCTTCGACCAGCACCGCCCAACCGGCGTGCGCCTGTTCGCTGCGCGCGTCGAACACACGGTCGGCGGTGAGCAGGAACACGCCCGCCGCATCCTGCGCCCCGACCTGGTGCGCCGGTTGCGCAGCCCACGCCAGTGCCGTGATCCCCAAGGCCGCAAACGCGATCAACCATTTCCGCATCGACATGGCACCCCTCCGGCATCGCTGGAACGGCGAGCGTACATCCAAAGCCACGGCACTTGCGCGTCCCCGGCGGCCCGCCAATACTCGGCCCGCGGAGGCGACCCGGCCTTCGCCACTACTGGGAGGGGACCCCCATGATCAAGGCAATACTGGCCTGTGTGGTCGGCATCCTGCTGGCTGTACCGGCGTACGCGGCAGCATCACCTGCTTCCGGCAAATCCCTCAAGCATGGCGAATTCCTGGTCAATTATGGCGGCTGTCATGACTGCCACACGCCGGGCTGGTCCGAGCACGGCGGTGAAGCGCCCAAGGACATGCTGCTGACCGGCGGCGGCACGAATTTCCAGGGACCGTGGGGCACGACCTATCCGCCGAACCTGCGCCTGTACGTGCAGAAACTCAGCGTGAAAGAGTGGATCGCCAACCTGCGGGCACTGAAGTCGCGCCCGGCGATGCCGTTCTGGACGTTCCGCTATCTGTCGGACAAGGATCTCACCGACATGTACGCCTACATCCATTCGCTCGGGCCGGCCGGCAAGCCCGCCCACGAATGGGTAGCGCCCGGACAGGACGCGCCCGCGCCGTACCTGAAACTGGTGCTGCCGCCCCCGCCGGCGGTGCAGCCGACAGGGCACTGACCCTCGGCTGGATCAGCCGTTCGCCAGCCGCGCAAGCTCCGCGTCGCCGAAACCGGCGGCGCGGCGCGCGTCGAGGTTGAACGGACCACGCAGGCCGGTCGGGACGAACTCTGCCAGCAACTCGGCAAAAGCCGTGTCGGGCTCGCGGCCTTCGTATTCGCAGCACCAGCGGAACCAGCGCGTCCCGGCGGCAACGTGCGGGACTTCCTCGCGCAGGATCACTGCAAGGAGGTCCGCGGTCGCATCGTCGCCAACCGAGCGCAAGCGCGCGATCATGCCGGGCGTCACGTCCAGGCCGCGTGCTTCCAGCACGCGTGGTACCAGTGCCATCCGCGCCAGGCACGAATGCGCGGTCTTGGTCGCCATTTCCCACAAGCCGTTGTGCGCATCGAAGTCGCCATAGGCATGGCCGAGTTGCGCGAGGCGCACGGACAGCAGCGTGAAGTGGCGTGACTCGTCGTGCGCCACCGATACCCAATCGCGGTAGTACTCGGCGGGCATGCCGCGGAAGCGGTACACCGCATCCCACGCGAGGTTGATTGCGTTGAACTCGATGTGCGCAACCGCATGCACCAGCGCGGCGCGGCCTTCCTCCGTACCGAGCCCGCGTTGCGGCACGTCGCGCGGCAACACGAGGCGCGGACGTTCCGGGCGGCCAAGCGCGCTGATCGGCGCCGGCGCGACACCGTCGTCATCCGTGGTCAGTTGACCCATGTGCAGCGCGGCGAAGGCCTGCCTGGTCAACGCAACCTTGGCCTCCGGTTCCGCGCAATCGAGGCTGCGCTTTGCCGCATCGAACAACGTATCGAACAACCGGTTCATGCCACCTTGCCCGAACCCAGCGTGATCAAACCATCCTGCATCGCGACCTCGAGCGGCTGCGGGCGGTACTGCCTTTGCGCGTACCACTTCATCCACGTCGAAGGGTCGATGGTCTCGTTGACGCCGCCACCCAGTACGCGTTCGAAGGGCGTGTTGAAAACCCTGTAGATCCCGTCCATGAACGTGCCATAGGAATCGTTGGGCACGTCGAGCTCGGCGCCGGCTGCCGGAACATACGGTTCCTTGAATGCGAGCCCTGCGCCCATCGCCTTGGCCTGCATCCACGCCAACGTGATTTCCGGCAAGGTATCGGGGCTGTGTCCTGCACCATCGGTCTGCTCGCCGCCACCCACGTCGGAATGCGAGCCGATGAACCAGCGCTGCTCGACCTCGATCTGCTGGGGTTTCCACGCGGTCGGCGATTCGCCGGGTGCCAGCGATTCCACCGGCCGCGTCCACTTCGTCGGCTTGAAGTCTTTGCGGTGTTCGTCGATGGCCAGCGCCTGATAGGCATACTGCACGATCTTGCTCAGCTCGGTGTCGTGGAAGGCGTAGCGGGCGCGCGAGAACGGCAACCACGGCGCCACGCCCGGAATGCCCAATGCACCCACCGTGTCCCACACGCCGATGAAGCGGATGCCGACTTCGCGTGCGTGGCGATCGGATCGCCACACCCGGGTCGGATCGACGCCTTTGACGAGCACGCCCGGCTTCACGTCGTTGCGGTAGTAGTCGTAGGCCGTGTCGATGACCGCGTCGGAGACCTGTCCGTTGGCATCCGGCGGCTGCAGGCCGCATTTGCGGATCACGCCACCGAGGCTGCGTGCGGTGTAGGCGCCGCGGCTGAAGCCGAACAACCAGATCTCATCGCCATCGCGCCACTGCTCCGACAGCCACTTGAAGCCTTCCTTGACGTTGTCGGACAGGCCCAGGCCGAACGCGCCGCCCAGCCAGTGTTCCAGTCCTGGCGCCACGCCCACGCCAGCCACGTATTTGCACCCCTGCGGGTTGCCGGCAAGATCGAACGGCGCCACCAGCTCCCACAGGCGCGCGACGTTGGTCTGCGTCTGCACCTTGTTCCAGGTCCCGTCGAAGAACAGCACCAGTCGGCGTGGCATGGTGAACTCCCCGTGGCAAAGCTGCCTGGTTCCGCACTTGGCGACGAACCGGCCGGCAACAACTCCGAAGACGCATCACAAGCTGCCGGACGCAGCAGCTTGTTCGGGGTTTCCTAAGCGCTTCTCCTCTGCGCCTTGGCCTCATCCGAACGCGCGAATTCAAGCTGGCGCAGGTATTCGGTATCCACGCCGGTGATGTAGTTGCCGGAAAAACACGAGTCGTCGAAGTGCTTCAGCTTGTCGTTGCCCTCGGCGACGGCATCGATCAAGTCCTGCAGGTCCTGGTACACCAGCCAGTCGGCGCCGATGGTCTCGCGGATTTCCTCGACGGTCCGGCCGTGCGCGACCAGCTCCGCGGGCGCCGGCATGTCGATGCCGTAAACGTTGGGATAACGCACCGGCGGCGCGGCCGAGGCGAAGTACACCTTCTTGGCGCCGGCTTCGCGCGCCATCTGCACGATCTGCCGCGACGTCGTGCCGCGCACGATGGAGTCGTCCACCAGCAGCACGTTCTTGTTGCGGAATTCGAGCGGGATCGGATTCAGCTTGCGGCGTACCGAGCGCACGCGCTGGCCCTGCCCCGGCATGATGAAGGTGCGGCCGATATAGCGGTTCTTGACGAAGCCTTCGCGGAACGGCACGCCCAGCGCGGCGGCCAGCGTGGAGCCCGCGGTGCGCGAGGTGTCGGGAATCGGGATCACAGCGTCGATGTCGTGATGAGGGCGCTCGCGCAGGATCTTCGCGGCGAGCTTTTCACCCATGCGCAGGCGCGCCTTGTACACCGACACGTCCTCGATCATCGAATCGGGCCGCGCGAGATAGACGTATTCGAAGATGCACGGTGCATGCACCGCGCCTTCGGCGCAGCGCCGCGCGGACAGCTTGCCATCGAAGCTGACGAACACGGCTTCGCCCGGCGCCACGTCGCGAATGCGCTTGAAGCCGAGGATGTCGAACGCGACCGATTCGGACGCGAACGCATATTCCTTGCCCTCGGGCGTCTCGCGTTCGCCCAGCACCAGCGGGCGGATGCCGTGCGGATCGCGGAACGCGAGCAAGCCGTAGCCCAGGATCAGGGCCACGCAGGCATAGCCGCCCTTTGCCCGCGCGTGCAGCGCCGCGACGGCCTTGAAGATCTCGTCCGGCGTCAGCGCGTGGCGTTCCTGGATCTGCAACTCGTGCGCGAGGATGTTGAGCAGGATTTCAGAATCGGAATCGGTGTTGATGTGGCGGCGGTCGTTCTCGAACATTTCGCGCCGCAGCGCGTCGGTATTGATGAGGTTGCCGTTGTGCGCGAAGGCGATGCCGTAGGGCGAATTGACGTAGAACGGCTGGGCTTCCTCGGAATTCTCGGCGCCCGCGGTGGGGTAACGGCAGTGGCCGATGCCGGCACGGCCGCGCAATTCCTGCATGTCGCGCGTGTGGAACACGTCGCGCACCAGGCCCGGCCCGCGCACCATGTGCAATTTGCGGCCGTCATAGGTGGCGATGCCCGCGGCGTCCTGGCCGCGGTGCTGCAAGACGGTCAACGCGTCATACAGACCAGTCGCGACTTCGTTCTTGCCGACAATGCCGATGATTCCGCACATGGCGAGGTCTCGAGATGCTGGGCGGCGCCGCAGGCCGCGTGTCACGGGGCGTTATTGTCCCACATCACCTGCGCGCCGGATCGTGCCCCGCGGCACGCGCCGAAGCAGGCGCGACGGACGACGCGCTCGCGGCTCCCGCAGGAACCGCCAGCGAATCCGCCGCCCGTTGCAGCGTGGATATGGGGACTTCCGACAGCGCGGGCAAGGTCTTGCCGCCGATTTCCAGATAATGCGTGACCTCGGGTGGCAGCTCCTGCGCCACCCACGCGGCGCCACCCGCGAACGCCGGCAACAGCGTGGACTGGCGCCACCATGCGGCTTCCGCCGGCAGGGGCGTGAAGCCCAGCATCAGCACCGCGAAAGTCACCAGCACGACACCCCGTGCAAGCCCGAACAGCATGCCGAGGAAGCGGTCGCCGCCGCGCAGGCCGCCACGGTCCATCAGTTTGTGCACCAGCCAGCCCGCCAGCGCGCCAATGACCAATACCCCGAGGAAGCAGGTGACGTAGCCCGCGATGATGCGCGCGGCAGGCTGCTGCAGCCAGCCGCCGTAGAACGCCGCGACCTTGTCGCCGAACATCCACGCGGCCCAGAACGCGGCGATCCAGCACGCCAGCGAGAGCACCTCGCTGACGAAACCGCGCAGCAATCCGAACAGCGTCGAGAGCGCCAGTATCGCGAGGATGGCAAGGTCGGCGGCGTTCATCAGCGTGCGCTCAGGCGAGGCTCCATCCGCTAGCGGGTACAGCGATGAGGCCCGGCACCCTGACCATGACCGGCGGTTGCGACGGCCGTACAGGGCCACGCGGAACCGGAATGCCCCTGCTCGTCGGCGCGTTGACCGATGTCGCCAGGGGTGATCGCAGCATCATTGCGTGACGATGTCGCCCTTCACCTTCAATTTTTGCGCAATCTGGTCGCGTGTCGTGGCCGCCACCTCGCGCGAAGCGAATGGCCCGGCCCGCACGCGCCACAGCTTGCCCTTCGCGGTGTTCATGCTGTCCACATAGCCGTCGAAGCCCTGGCCGCGCAGGCGATCTCGCAGCTGGTTGGCTGCAGCTTCGCTGCCGAAGGCCGCCAACTGCACCGCCCACGATCCAGGCTGGCCCGCCGCGATCGCCGAGGCCGGAGCGTCACCGGTCTGGTTCACCGCGCCCGCATCGACCGTCATCGAGACATGCTCGAAATCCTTGAGCTTGAGGCGTGCCGCCTCGGCCTGCGCGCGGCTGGCGAACGGTCCCACGCGTACCCGCAGCACCGATTTGCCCTGGAAGGTCTCCGGCGTCGCCAAGGCGGTAAACCCGTGCTGTTTGGCACTCGCGACCAGCTTGTTGGCACTCGCGTGGTCGGCGTAGATGCCGAGGTTGACGGTGTAGATGCCGCCCGCTGCCACTCCCGGGCCGCCCGCGATGGGTTCGGCCTTCGCCGCAGGCTCAGGCTTCGGCGGAACCGCAGCTTCCTGCGCGGACGTCGCCGGCGCCTTGGCGACGGTTGGCGCGGGACCGGAGACCGGAGCCGCCACGGCTGCGGGTGCGGAGGCCGCAGAGGCGACCTCGGCATGGGTTGCCGCGATCGGCAGCGTCTCGGCGGCCTGCCGTGCGGCAGGATTCTTTTCAAGATCGAGCGTCGCGACGTGGTCGGGATCGTGGATGGCCACCGCCGTGCTGGAACCAGCGGCCGCGGAATCGGGACCGACCTTCAGGATCCGGGTCTGCAGCTCGCCACTCGGTTCCGGCGGAATCTTCACGCTGACCGATTGCTGCCCGGAATCGGAATGACTCGGCAGCAGCATGGGTACGAAAATCACCGCCAGCGCGATCAACACGGCGGCACCGAGAAGGCGTTTCTTCAAGCCTGAATCCATGGACGGGCACCATGAAGGAAGTCAGCATTGGCGTTGCGCGACGCGCCCCGGCATCACAACCGGATGTTGGGCGGTTTGCACAACTTTGCGTCCGCTCGAACGCCGAGCTTGCGCACACGGGAATTATACGTGGTCGAGCTCACGCAACACCGGCGCCACGACATGGAAGCTGCCGAACGCGAGGATGCGATCCGAAGCCGCGGCATCGGCACGCGCGGCCGCCAGCGCTGCGGGAATATCGCGGTATTCGCACAATGCTGCGGCAGGCAAGGCATTGCGTACCCGCTCCGCCAGTCGTGCGGAGGTTTCCCCGCGCGGCGATTCGTCGGCAAGTCCCGCGAGGTACCACGCATCGACGTGTGCGCCCAGGGTTGCAACCACGCCCTCCACGTCCTTGTCGGTCAGCGCGCCATACACCGCACGCGTCGCGCCCGCAACCGGGTGCTGTTCGAGCCAGTGCGCCAATTCACGCGCGGCCTGCGGGTTGTGGCCGACATCGACGACGATATCCGGGGCTGCTGCGAGATGCTGCAAGCGGCCGGCGAGGAAGGGTTTCGCCTTCGCTGCATACGCTCCTTTCGCAATCGCATCCACGCGCCAACGCACGTGCCCACCCAGTGCATGCAGCGCCGCGATCGCACTGGCCGCGTTGTGGAACTGGAACCCGCCTTCCAACGCGGGTTCACCGTGCAGCACGACAGCGCTGGTGCTTTCAGCAAGTGCAACACGCCCTTGCGCCGGATCGCGATGCCACCACTCCCACGCGTCGAGTTGTGGTGCCCAACCAAAATCACGGTCCAGCCTTTCGACCTGCGCACCGATCGCCCGGGCGTGCGCCAGCAACGATTGCGGAGGATCGGTTTCGCCGATGATCGCGGGACGCCCCGCGCGGAAGATGCCCGCCTTCTCGCGGCCGATCGTCTCGCGGTCGGGGCCAAGGTATTCCATGTGGTCGAGGTCCACCGTCACCACCACCGCGCAATCGGCATCGATGATGTTCACCGCGTCGAGCCGGCCGCCGAGGCCGACCTCCAACAGCACGACGTCGGGCTGCGCGCGCGTGAACACGTCGAACGCTGCCAGCGTGCCGAACTCGAAATACGTCAGCGTGACCGGTTGTCCGGAATCGAGGCTGCGCGCGGCCTCGACGCGCTCGAACGCCGCCACCAGCATTGCGTCATCGGCTTCCACGCCATCGACGCGCACGCGTTCGTTGTAACGCAGGATGTGCGGCGAGGTGTAGGTGCCGACGCGCATGCCGCCCGCGCGCAGCATGGCTTCCAGGAACGCCACCGTCGAACCCTTGCCATTGGTGCCGCCAACCGTGATCACGACAGGGGCGGGGCGCCGGGCGCCCATGCGCTGCCACACCTCGCGCACGCGTTCGAGGCCCATGTCGATGCCACGTGCGTGGAGGGTTTGCTGGTAGGCCAGCCAGTCGTCGAGTGTTTTCATGGCACGCAGTCACGGACTTCACGAGCGGAGACGTCCATGTCGCTTTCCGTGCGCGTCCCGCGCGCACGGGTACCTTTCTCTTGCGCGGCCAAGAGAAAGCCACCAAAGAGAAGGCCGCCCCACGAACACGCCCTCCGCACATCCATGTGCTGCGGGCTTACTCGCGGCCGGCGGGGTTCGCCGACGGCACATCCTTGTGCCTGCGGCGAACTGGCGCACATCCTGTGCGCCATCCTACGGACTCTTCCGTCGTCCGTTCGTCGTGTTCGAGGGGCCCCGTCTGGCGCGCATCGTGCGCGCGTGGGAGCGCGAAGCGAATCGTTGGTTCTCGCTTCGAACGAGGCCAGGATGGCCGTCACCGAAGCCAAGCCCGGCGCCGTTGGCGGTGCCGAGAAGCGCAGCCGGGCGCGCGGGAAAGGCGCGCATGTTTGAGCGCAGGGATGCGCGAGTTCGCGCCGGCGCGCGCCCGGCGAGCATCGCAGGGAAGTCGAGGCAACACGACGTTGCCAAGACCACCGCCTCAGGCGCCATGGTCTTTGGCCACTTTCTGCCGAAACAGAAAGTGGCCCGCTCGCCGCGGAGGCGAGCGGAACCTGGTGCAGACGCAACGGGTCTGCGGGAAAGGCGTACACGGAAGATCGCCCGCGTATCGCGCACACGTTGCGCGATTGCAACTCAAGCCGGAGCAACATCCGACGCGCGCACGCCCAATCGCCACAAGTGAATGCCGAGATCACGCCACCTTCGCGCGATGCATCAGGATCGCCAGCAGATCGGCAATGCGATCGCGTAATTCGCGGCGATCGCAGATCATGTCGATCGCGCCGTGTTCCAGCAGGAACTCGGAACGCTGGAAGCCTTCCGGCAGGGTCTCGCGCACGGTCTGTTCGATCACGCGCGGGCCGGCGAAGCCTATGAGCGCCTTGGGCTCGGCGATCTGGATGTCGCCCAGCATGGCGAGGCTGGCGGATACGCCGCCGGTGGTCGGGTGGGTCAGCACCACGATGTACGGCAACCCGGCCTTGCGCAGGCGGGCCAGCGCGGCCGACGTCTTGGCCATCTGCATCAGCGATTGCAGGCCTTCCTGCATGCGCGCGCCACCGGTTGCGGTGAAGCACACGAACGGAGTCTTGGCGTGCAACGCGGCTTCGGCGGCGCGGGTGAACTTCTCGCCCACCACCGAGCCCATCGAACCGCCCATGTAGGAAAACTCGAACGCGCAGGCAACCACCGGCATGCCCTTCAGCTCGCCCGAGACTGCCACCAGCGCGTCTTTTTCGCCGGTGGCTTTCTGGGCGGCAAGGATGCGGTCGCGATACCTTTTGGAATCCTTGAACTTCAATGTATCGACAGGCGCAAGGCTGGCCGCGATTTCATCGCCGCCTTCGTCGAGGAAGGCCGCGAGCCGAGCGCGCGCGCCGATGGGATGGTGGTAACCGCATTTCGGGCACACCATCAGGTTGCGTTCGAGTTCGGGACGGTACAGGCCGATGCCGCAGCCCGAGCACTTCTCCCACACGCCTTCCGGCACCTTGCCGCGGGCGGGCGCACCTTCGGTACGGATTTTGGGTGTCGTCAGTTTCTGCAGCCAGGACACGGCGGCCCCCAAGGGCGGATCGCAATGTGCCAAGGATACACCGCCAGCAGGGTCGCTCTCGACAGCGATACCATCAATCCGTGTCCGATCAACCTCTTGAACCACCGACGGCAGCGGCCACGCGCGCGAATCCTGTTGCCAGCCTCAACCGCTGCGTGGCGCTTCGACGCGGATATGGCCCCACAGCAATTGCCACGCCACGACGAGGCAGAGCGCCGCACCGGCTGTCAGCAGCAGGTTTCCAAGCAGCTGCTGGTCACCGAGCAGGTAGTTGCTGCACAACCGTATCGGCGAGATCCGGTACAGCCAGCCCAACCGGAACGCGGTGGCAATCACTTCCGCCAGGAACACCCCGCGGACGACGAAACCCGCGCGTGGCCAGCTGACAGCCAGCGGGACGCCCAGCAGCAGCGGGACGCTGATGAACTTGGCGGTTTCGATCCACCCGTTTTCCAGTGACGCATCCATCATCCGCGGCAGCATCCAGGCCATGGCCGTCAGCGAGGCCAGCACGAGCCCGCTGATGCCGCTGCGGTTCCACGCGTCCAGCGTACTTGCCCGCTGCAGCGTGGGCGGCACCAGCCACCACCCGGCAGCGGCGAGCAACGGGATCTGCGCCAGCATCTGCAGGGTCATAGTGGCTTCCAGCACGTGCCGCACGGGCGGCAGGACCAGCAGGCCCCACAGACCCAGCCCGATCCAAGGCTTCCGGTACCACGTCGGCCGTGCGTTCATGGCGTCAACCTGCTGCGCACGTAGCGCTCGGCTGCCCCCGGATCGTCCCAGTCCTCGATCGCGACCAGCCGTCCCTCCGGATCGACCACGGCGATGGCCGCGTTGTGCACATAGCCGCCCAGTCCATCGGGAATCGCGGTCACGCCGAACACCCGCATCAGCGCGGCAAGGCCCGGCGTATCGGCAGGGCGCGCCGCGATCCAGCCCGTGCCCTGGTCGCCTGAACGTTGCTGATACGCCGCCAATTGTTCGGGGCCATCGCGTGCCGGGTCGAAGCTGATGCTGAGCAGCGTGACCTTGCCTTCCCCGATGGGTCCGGCCAGTCCCCGCTGCAGGCGCGCGAACTCGCTGCCCTGCACCGAGCAATACGTCGTGCAACGCGTGTAGATGAAGTCCACCAGCAGCCAGCGGCCATGCAGCGCGTCGAAACGCAAGGTCCGGCCATCGGCGGCCTGCAAGGGCACGTCCGGCAAACGACGGGGATGCTCGCGCACGTCGATGCGACGGGCGGTCTCGGACGTGAATGCGCGGAAACCGTCGGTCGCGAACGCCAGCGTTGCGACGCCGGCCGCCAGGATCAACAGGCTAGCCAGCAGCGTCCGCAGCACCTACACCCCCACGGGACGCTGCTGCCCCGCCGGATGCCGGCCTGCGCAGCAACCCGACGCTGATACGCAGGGCGAAATACAGCATCGCCAGCACCACCAGGATCGCGCCTACGGATGCAAGCTTGTCGGTGCCGGTCCACGCGGGCAGGTGCTCGGCCATGCGCCGCGGCACGCTCAAATGGCCTGCGTCGAGGAACGACACCACGAAGATCAACCCGCCGACCAGGTATACGGGGAAGCCCACCCGGTCGAGACCCGTGTTGGGCGGCTGGTTCACGTGCGAGCCGATGACGTGGTACATCACCGCAAGCGCCATCGCCAGCACGCCAAGCAGCAGGTAGAAGTGGAAATGCCCCGGCACCCACTGCGTGTTGTGCATCACGAGGTTGATCTGGATGGTGCTGTCCAGCACCGCGCCGAATCCGCCTGCGATCCAGCCGAACAATGACAGCACCAGCAGCCGCGAAGGCATGGTCCAGCGCATGTTGGCTCGATAGAGGTTGGTGAACGCGCCCATCGCGGTCACCACGACCACCGGAAGGCCCGACGTCCACGACACGATCTGCCCCATGATCAGGAACCAGTGGGGCTCGGCGTAATCCATCAACAAGTGGTGCGGGAACACGATGATCACGAATAGCGTGGTCGCTGCCCAGCCCCACAGGAACACGCGCGAAAGCGGATACGGCTTGTGGGTGTAGCGCGGCAGCAGTTCGTAGATCGCGATCACGCCCATGTAGATCGCGGCGTTGATGTACATGTGGCCGAACCAGTAGATCAGCGTCTTGGTAAACAACGCATCCAGCGCGACTTGCGGGTAGAAGATGTTGATGAGGCTCATCACCAGCACGACCGCGCCGGCGAGTATGCCCAACGAATTGGCAATGATCATGCTGGTGCTGGCCACCACCGTCTTGGGGTGGTCGGGGTCGAGCTTGCCGCCGAACAACCACGGCAGGCCCAGCGCGCGACCCAGGTTGCCGTACACCTTGATGATCCCTGCCGCGGCGTCGAGGTAGAAAATCAGCTCGCCCACGCCGATCAGCAGGTAGCCCACCATGAACAGCGCCGCCGCATTGGGCGTCCACAAGCCGGCACTGTGGGTGGGTAACGGGTACAGGAAGGTCCACAGCCCGGCGTAGCCGCCGACGAACACGGCGTAGATGATGCACAACGCACCGAGCAGGAACAGCACGTAATTGGTGACGAACGCCCACAGGTGCAAGCGCACGTACTTGCGCAGGAAGAACCACATCACCGCCGTTGTTGCCATCACCGCGGTGCCGACCATTCCGGCACCGTGCATCGAGAGGAACTTGTAGAACATGTCCGGCGGCAGGCCCAGCCATGTCGCCTGCGTCATGCGCATCGTCAACCCGAGCAGCATCATCAGGACGAACAACGCCACCGCCGAGATCAGGTACAGGTTGAACACGGCGCGCTCGCCGCCGGCCAGCCGCTCGTTGTCCGGATACATGGTGAGTGAAGCCATGGTCACTCTCCCTTCGCAGCAACCACCTCGAGGGTGGTTTTCATGGGGGCATGCCCGAGCCCGCAGTATTCAAGGCACTGCACGGTGTAGGTGCCGGGCTGTTCGAAACGGTAGAGCAGCTTGTTGGTGTAGCCCGGCATCGCCTGGGTCTGCGTGACGATGCGGCCATCGGGGGCGTAGATGGCAAACCCGTGGTTGACGTCGTCGCTGGTGACGCGGAACTCGACGACGCTGTTGTTCTGGACGGTGGCGGGCGTGATCTGCCACGACCACTGGCGTCCGACCACCTCGACAACCTGGGCCGCATCGAGCGGGCGATGCTGCGGCGGGAGGGGAAAGCGATGCAGCGTGGCCCAGCTGCCGACGAAGAATGCCACCAGCAGCACCGCAAACAACCAACCCTGCAGCACGTGCGAGGTATGCACGGACTTCTCGCCCGCGCCCGCGTCGGCGGGTTTGCCCGCCTGCACGATCACGAAAATGAATCCCAGCGCGATGAGCGCCGCCCCAATCAGCCAGACGGTCCAGACGACGTTCTGCAGGATCATGTAGGCACCCCTCCTACTCCGCAGCGGGTTGTGTTTTTTACACTGCCCGATCATACATTGATCTTGATCTAGATCAAGATCCAAATTTCCTCTTTATGATCAATTCGATGTGCGCCCATGAACAGGGTTGGAAGGGCGCCCTACGGATTTTCGCCGGACTCGCGAATGGCCTCGCGCACCGGCAGTAGAAAATCGCGCGCACGTCGGCAGGCGTCTCCCGGCGACCCTGCGCCCGCGAGCCGGTCGACCAGCGCCGAACCGATCACCACGGCATCGGCAAATGCGGCGACAGCCCCCGCGCTGGCGGCATCCTTGATGCCGAAACCGACCGCAACCGGAACCCGTGCGTGACGGCGCATGCCGGAGACCCGCGTCGCGATGGCATCGGCCGACAGCTTCGCCGCACCGGTGATGCCGGCGAACGAGACGTAGTAGAGGTAGCCCTCCGCGGCTTCCAGCGCCCGTGCCAGCCGCGCATCGGTGGTGGTCGGCGCGGCCAGCAGGATGCGCGCAAGCCCGGCAGCGCGCAGCGGTTGCAGGGCCGCGTCTTCCTCGATCGGGCAATCGACGATGAGCACGCCGTCCACGCCTGCCGCCACGGCCCCGCGCGCGAAGCGCTCGACACCGTGGATCTCGATCGGGTTCAGGTAGCCCATCAGCACCACCGGCGTCGCGTCGTCACGCAGGCGGAATTCGCGCACCCAGCCGAGGATGTCCGCGATGCCGACATGATTGCGCAACGCGCGTTCATCGGCGTGCTGGATCACCGGACCATCTGCCATCGGATCGGAAAACGGCATGCCGAGTTCGATCAGGTCCGCACCGGCTTCGACCAGTGCGTGCATCACCGCGACCGTGGCTTCCGGCAAGGGATCGCCCGCGGTGATGAACGGGATCAGCGCAGCGCGGTTTCGCGTACGCAGGTCCGCGAAACGCATTTCGATGCGCCCACTCATAGCTCGATGTGCTCACGCTTGGCAATGGTGTGCACGTCCTTGTCGCCGCGGCCGGACAGGTTGCACAGGATCAACTTGTCCTTCGGCAATTCACGCGCCAGCTTGATCGCCTGCGCCACCGCGTGGCTGGACTCGAGCGCCGGAAGAATCCCCTCGGTTTCGCACAACAGATGGAACGCGGCCAGCGCTTCGTCGTCGGTCACCCCCACGTATTCCGCGCGTCCGCTGTCCTTCAGGAACGCGTGTTCGGGACCGACGCCGGGATAGTCGAGCCCTGCCGACACCGAATGCGTTTCGGTGATCTGGCCATCGTCGTCGCAAAGAACATACGTGCGATTGCCGTGCAATACGCCGGGGCGGCCCGCAGCCAGCGACGCCGCATGCTGGCCGGTCGCGATGCCCTCGCCCGCCGCCTCGGCACCGACGATGCGCACCTCGCGATCGTTGAGGAACGCGTGGAACAAACCGATGGCATTCGATCCGCCGCCCACGCACGCGGTGAGCACGTCGGGCAGGCGGCCGAATTGCTCCAGCATCTGCGCGCGCGCCTCGCGCCCGACCACGGCATTGAAGTCGCGCACCATCATCGGGTACGGATGCGGCCCTGCGACCGTGCCGATGATGTAGAAGGTATCGGCGACGTTGGTCACCCAGTCGCGCAGGGCTTCGTTCAGCGCATCCTTCAGGGTCTGCGAACCCGAGGTCACCGGGATCACTTCCGCGCCCAGCAATTTCATCCGGTACACGTTGATCTTCTGGCGCTCGATGTCCACCGCGCCCATGTACACCACGCACTGCATCCCGAAGCGCGCGCACACCGTGGCGGTGGCGACGCCATGCTGGCCCGCCCCGGTCTCGGCGATGATGCGCTGCTTGCCGATCGCGCGCGCAACCAGCGCCTGGCCGACGGTGTTGTTGATCTTGTGCGCGCCGGTGTGGTTCAGGTCCTCGCGCTTCAGCAGGATCTGCGCGCCGCCATTCTGCTGCGACAATCGCTTCGCGTGATAGATCGGTGACGGCCGCCCGACATAGTGCTTGAGGTCATCCGCGAACTCGCGCTGGAATGCCGGATCGTCGCGCAAACGCAGGTAAGCCGCCTTCAGTTCATCCAGCGGCGCGATCAGGGTTTCCGCGACGAAGGTGCCACCGTAGGCACCGAAGCGTCCGTGCGCGTCGGGATACGCGTAATAGTCTTCGACCATCCTGCACCTTCACGGAAACCGCAGCCCATCGTGCGGCGAGGCACCCACCCTATCGCAACGGCACGTTTGCAAAAAGCGATATCATCGCCACGACCTGTCAGGAAATCTCACACGTCCATGATCCGGGACCTGCCCTCGCTGAATGCCCTGCGCACGTTCGAAGCCGCGGCACGCCTTGAAAGCGCGACGCGCGCTGCCGCGGAACTCAACGTGACCCACGGCGCGGTCAGCCGACAGATCCGTGTGCTGGAAGCCGAACTTGGCACCACCCTTTTCACGCATGAAGGGCGCGGGCTGGCGCTCACCGCCGCGGGCAGGCGCCTGCGCGATGTGGCTTCGTCGGCCCTCGACCAGTTGCGGGACGGCTGCGCGCGCCTGCGCCACGATATCGAAACGGCACCGTTCGTGCTCGGCTGTTCCGGGAGCGTACTCGCGCGCTGGATGATCCCACGGCTGGAACGCATGGGCCGCGAGTTGCCGGGCGTGAAACTCAACCTGTCCGTGATCGAACATGCGCCCGCAAACGGCATGCCCGGACTGGACGCGATGCTGTTGCTGGCGGAACCGCCGTGGCCGGCAGCGTGGCAGGTGCACGTACTCGCGCCCGAGCGCATCGCCCCGGTATTCAGTCCGCGTCACCCGCGCAGCGCCGCGTTGCGCAAGGCGAACCTCGCGGCATTGGTGAAGGAACCCCTGCTGCACACGACCTCGCGCCCGCAGGCCTGGCCTGCGTGGGCGCGCGCGCAGCGCGTGGCCGTTGCTCGCCTGCAGTTCGGCCAGGCCTTCGAACACCTTTACTACATGCTGGAAGCCGCCGTGGCCGGACTCGGCGTCGCCATCGCACCGGAGCCGCTGGTAGCCGACGACATCGCCGCCGGTCGCCTGCTTGCACCATGGGCGTTCCGCGCCACGCGCGCAAGCTGGGTATTGTGCGCGCCGAAATCATCCGGAGATCCGCGCATCGCCACGCTGGGCCACTGGCTGCAACAACAACTGGCGCTGCCCTGACGCCGGTGTATCGCGTTCGCCGTCAGTGGCGCAGCAGCACGGGAATCTCCGACCACGCCAGCACGTGGCGCGTCGCGCCGCCCAGCATCCATTCGCTGAAGCGGGTGCGCCCGTAGGCGCCCATCACCAGCAGATCGGCCCTGAAGCGGGTGGCTTCCTTGAGCAACTCCGCACCGACATCATCGTGGCCGGCATCGACCGCGCGCTGCTCGACCGCGACACCGCGGTGCTGCAGGTAATCGTGGACGTTGAACGGCGGCTCCCACTCCACGCCCTGATATTTGCCGCGCTCCTCGCCCCACAGCAACAACACCTGCTTGCCCTGCAGGAACGGCAACGCCGAATGGACCGCACGCATCGCCTCGGGCGAGCCGTTCCAGCCAATCGCGATCCGCTCGAACGGACCCGGCAGCTCCGCGCGGCGCGGCACCACGATGCAGGGACAGCCGGCCTTGAGAATCAGTCCGGGAATATCCCACGGCGAACCCTGCGTGTCGTCGCCGTGGTCGAGCACCATCAGGTCGTGGCGGGTGGCAGCCTGCGTGAGCGCATCGACAGGATCGCCTTGCGCGACCAGCCATTCGGCCTGGACCACGCCCAGTGAATTCGCCCATTCCACGAACCGCTGCCGGGCTTGCACCGCTTGCCGCACAAGCTCGCGAGTGTTTTCCATGATGGCCGACATCAACTCCGGCTCGAATGCGGGCGCGACGTACACGGGCTCGGGCGCTGCGTACACCGCGGTCACCGCCGCACCCGACCTGGCCGCAAGGCGGACACCAAATTCCGCGGCCAATGTGTGTGAACCGAAATCCCGCGCATGGATGAGGATGTCTTGCATGGCTGTGCTCCGATTGTGCGAACTGCGCTGCGGAAATTCCGGTTCGAATCAGCATGCGCCCGCGCAAGTTTACGGTATTGACGCGCGTCAACCCGCAGCGCAGCGTTGCGATAAGATTCCGGATCGTCTCACCCACCCGTCCACCCCATGCCGGAACCCTTGCACCTGTTGGTCGTGGACGATGACCCCGGCGTACTGGACTTGCTGCAACGTTATTTCACGGGCCAGGGATTCACGGTCAGCACCGCCGAGGATGGTGCCGGGATGCGCCGCATCCTCGCCGGGAACGCCGTTGATCTGGTGTTGCTCGATCTCGGCCTGCCGGGCGAGGACGGTTTCGAGTTGACGCGCCAGTTGCGCAAGGACTGGAACGGCGCACTCATCATCATCACCGGCCGCGGCGAATCGGTGGACCGCGTGGTCGGCCTGGAGCTCGGTGCCGACGACTACGTCACCAAGCCGTTCGACCTGCGCGAACTGCTCGCCCGCGTGCGCAGCGTGCTGCGGCGCAGCGCCGCCGCCGGCACGGACACGCCCGCCAAGGTGCAGTTCCGGTTTGCCGGCTTCACGCTCGACCCGGACGGCCGCACCTTGCGCGACGACCAGGGTCGTGCGGTGGCCCTCACCAGCGGCGAGTACGACCTGCTGCGCGTGCTGGTCGAACACCCCAACCGGGTCCTTTCGCGCGACGACCTGATGGGGCACATCCACGGCCGCAGCGCCGGGCCGTTCGACCGCGCGATCGACGTGCAGATCGGGCGCCTGCGCCGCAAGATCGAGGCCGACCCCGCCAACCCCGAGCTGATCAAGTCGGTGCGCGGCGCGGGCTACCTCTTCGCGGCGCGCGTGGCGCGGGGTGAAGGGACATGACCCCGGCCGGCGTGCCCTCCGCGAGCTTCGCCACCCTGCAAGGATGTTTCGCCATTGCGCCCGACGCGATGCTTGCGGTGGATGCGGAAGGCACCATCGTGCTGGCCAACCTGCAGGCCGAATCGATGTTCGGCTACCCCGCCGGAACCCTGCAGGGGATGGCGCTGGACGTGCTGGTACCGGAACCGTTGCGACACGCCCACCGCAAGCACCGCGATGACTATCTGCGGCGGCCACGCACACGCCCGATGGGCATCGGCACCGAGCTGCTGGGCGTGCGCCGGGACGGACGGGAATTCCAGGTCGAGATCGGCCTGAGCCCGGTCGCCACGGAGCAGGGCCTCATCACGATCGCCTCGGTGCGCGACATCTCCGAGACCCGCCGCGTGCAGCAGGCGATGGAACGCACGCGGCGCGACACCTTCGTCATGCAGATCGGACGGCTCGCGCTGGAATCGCGCGATTACGAACGCGCGATCCAGCGCATTCCGGAACTGGTCTGCACGGCGCTGGACGTGCCGGCGGTGGCCATCCTTTCCACCGACTGGCACCGCAGCGACCTGCGCGTGCGGGCGTTCACGGGGCTTTCCGCTCAGGCCGCGGAAACCCTGGCGGCAACGTTCGGAGAAACCCGGTTCGTGCGCAGCACCTTCGCCGCAGGCGGACCGGACGCGGTCACGCTGGAAACCCTGCGTGGCGGGCAGCACGCGACGATCCGCGCGAACCTCGCGGCCGCCGGCTTCCACGATGTCGCGATGGTGCCGTTGTTCGGACGCGACGAGCCCCTTGGCGCCCTGGTCGCGCTGGCGTACGCGCCGGCCGGCTTCGACCGCGACAAGGTCGGTTTCCTGCAATCGGTCGCCACCCTGCTGTCCGCGACCGTGGAGCGCAGCCGCAGTGAAGAACAGCTGGCGCACGCGCAACGGCTCGACGCGATCGGCCAACTCACCGGCGGCATCGCGCACGACTTCAACAACCTGCTGACGGTGGTCTCGGGCAACCTGCAACTGCTGGAGATGGAGCTGTCCGCCCAACCCCAGGCCCAGGAAGCCATCGACAGCGCGTTGCGGGCGGTGGACCGCGGCGCCGACCTCACCCGCAGGCTGCTGGCGTTCGCGCGCCGGCAACCGCTGCGGCCGCGGGCGATCGTGCCGCAGCCACTGCTGGAGGAACTGGGCCACATGCTGCGGCGCACGCTCGGCGAAGCGGTCGCGGTGGACGTGGATTGCGCGACGGCGGTGCCCGACGTGTACGCCGATCCGAACGAACTGGACACGGCACTGGTCAATCTCGCGCTGAACGCACGCGACGCGATGCCGCGCGGCGGACGCCTGGCCATCACGGCGCGCGAAATCGAGCTTGCAAACGCCGACAACGAATGGAAGCTTCCGCGCGGCCAATACGTGGCGATCGACGTCGCCGACAGCGGCACCGGCATGCCGCCCGAGGTGCAGGCGCACGCGCTCGAACCGTTTTTCACCACCAAGGTTTCCGGCAAGGGCAGCGGCCTCGGCCTGAGCATGGTGTACGGCTTCGTCACCCAGTCCGGCGGTGCCATGGCCATGGACAGCAGGCTGGGCTACGGCACGCGCGTCACGCTGGTGCTGCCGGTCGCGGACAACGAGCCGGGCAGCAGGCGCGAGCTGCCGCAGGCAGCCCACTCCGCAGAGCCGCCGCGACACGCGACCATCCTGGTGGTCGAAGATGAAACCGACGTACGCACCATCGCCACCCGCTTCCTGCGCGCCATCGGCTACGACGTCATCGCGGTCGCCGACGCGCGTGAGGCATTGGATACCCTGCGCGCGCAGCCCGCCGTGGACCTGCTGTTCTCCGACGTGGTGCTGGGCAGCGGCATGAACGGCGTGGAACTGGCGCGCGAGGCCCGCCGCAGCCGGCCCGGACTTGCGGTCCTGCTGACTTCGGGCTACCCGGGTGCGGAAGACCGGCAGGCGGCGGACAACCGGCTGGACGGCTTCGAACTGTTGCGCAAGCCCTACCGCCGCGAACAGCTGGTCAGCGCGATCCAGCGCGTGCTCGAAGGCGGTTGATCACTGGACCGTGCAGGGCAGGCCGACCAGGCTGCGCAACGCCGCCACGTCGAGCAGCTTCACCTCGCGTCGTTGCACCGAGATGTGACCGAGCCGCTCGAGGTGCGACAGCGCGCGACTCACCGTTTCGTGCTTGAGCGCGAGGAAGCTCGCGATGTCCGCGCGTCCCATGCGCAGGATGAAATGGCGGGCGCTGAACCCCAGGCGCGCCAGGCGCGCGGCCAGGTCGAGCAGGAACGACGCCACGCGCTGCTCGGCCGGCAGGGTCGCGATCGAGAGCATCCACGCGCGATCGCGGCGGATTTCCTCGGCCAGGGCGGCGGCCAGCCGTGCCTGCAGCTCGGGCACGTGCAGGCACGCATTCAGCACCGGCGGATAAGCCAGCTCCCAGATCACGGAATCATCCAGCGCCACGGCATCGCAGGTGTGGACGGCAAGGCCGATGGACTCGACGCCCAGCAGGTCGCCGCGCATCCGGAAACCCGTCACCTGTTCACGGCCATCCACCGTGAGCTCACAGGTCTTCAGGAACCCGGCGTGCACGAGGTACAGCGCATGGAACGGCTGGCCGTTGCGATACAGGTACTGGCCCGCGCGTACCTTCCGTTGCGTGACGAGCATGTGGCGCTGCAACTGTTCGATGTCCAGCTCGGGCAGTGCGGCCAAGTCGTTCCGCGGGTGGGGGGCTTCGATCATCGACGGTGCGAACGCGGTATCCATGGCGATGCTTCCGGTGTCGGGGTATGCCGATTAAGTTACGCGCCGGTTGTCACAGGCCGATGTCCGCTCGGCAACGCCGTGTAACGGTGCGTAACAGGCGCGTCCGGCGCCGCGCGCAATTGACGCGGGTCAAATGCCCCCTCCGACGCGCACGGATAGTTGGACTTGACCGCTCGCCTGCACGCCCATGCCAGAATTGCACCGATCGTCCCCCTTCAGCGACCTCGTCTCCGTCGAGGCGTGGGATGCGTGGTTCCGCTGGCGCGACCGCACGGGGCTGCGCGACCGCTCCATCGAGGACACCTGGCAGCGCGTGGCGACCGCCCTCGCCTCGGTCGAAACGGGCCACGACATTGCTCTACTGGGCAGCCGTTTCACGGACGCGCTGGCCGCCTGGCGCGTGCTGCCCGATGCGCGCCTGCTTGCGGATGCCGGCACCGGCCGGGTCAGTTGGCGCGACGGCACCTTGCACGCCGCGCTGAACGCGGCCGTTTTCGTCTCCGCCGGCGGTTCGCCCAACGCCACGCTCGCGCTCAAGGCCATGGCGGAGTGTGCGTCGCTCAGCGTGCGCATGCTGGACAATGCCGCGTTGTTCGCGGACATGACGGCACCGCGTCTGCGCATCGGACTCATCGGCATCGCGGATGCGCTGGCCCTGCTGGGGCTCGCCTACGACAGCGACGCGGGGCGCGCGCAGGCGGCCGGCATGGCCCGCGCGGTGGCCGAGGGCTGCCTGCGCGGCAACATCGCACTGGCGGCCGCGCGTGGTCCCTGCACCGCCGATCTCGACGCGTCCATGGCTCGCACCACCTTGCGCCACGCTCCCGCCGAACTGTTGCACGCCGCCGCGCAATACGGCTTGCGCCACGCCAGCCTGACCGCGCTCACTGCGCAACCACGGTTGGCGCTGCTGGCCAACGTCGTAGCCGACGCAGCCGATCCGCTGGCAGGCGAACACCACGCCCACGTGATCACGGCACCCGACGGGCAACGCACGATCCGGTCCTGCGGATACGCCTTGAACATCCTGCGCACCACGACGGACGGACACGCCGGCAAGCCCGACACGCTGCCCGACCTGCCATGGACCGCGCAGATCGCGATGCGCGCGTCACTGCAGCCATGGATGGATGAACCGATCGTCTATCCATTGCTCGCCATCCGCGAACCCAGCGAGCGCCAACGCAATCAGGCGCGCCTGCAAGCCGCGTTGCACGGCCTGGGCGAACCGGTCTGGCGCGATCCGTCGGTTCCCTTGCCGGCGTGAACTCCGTCAGACTGCCAATATCCGTACTGGTGTTGAACCACCCATGATGAACAAGGAACTCCGCACCCCGGCCAGCGCGACCGGAAACGCCCATGCATCGCCGTTCGATGCACTGGTCAACGCCGCCGCGGCACTCGATCCGCTGCCGTTCGCCGTGGTCCACCCCTGCGACGCACTGTCGCTGCAGGGTGCACTGGAAGCGGCCCGGCTCGGCCTGATCAAGCCGATCCTGGTGGGACCCAGGGCGAAGATCCGGCTGGCCGCCGAGTCGAACGGGCTTGAACTGGACGACTGCCGGATCGAAGACGTGCCGCACAGCCACGCGGCCGCCGCGCGCGCAGTCGCGCTGGTGCACGCGGGCAAGGCGGGAGCGCTGTTGAAAGGCGCGCTGCATACCGACGAACTGATGGGCGCCGTGCTGGACCGCGAGCTGGGGCTGCGCACCGAACGCCGGGCCAGCCACGTGTTCGCGCTGGATGTCTCGACGTATCCGAAGCCGCTGCTCCTGACCGATGGCGCGATCAACATCACCCCCGACCTCCTCGACAAGCGCGACATCGTCCAGAACGCGATCGACCTCGCCCATGCCGTCGGCATCGAAATGCCAAAGGTGGCGATCCTGTCCGCCGTGGAGACGGTGAATCCCGCCATCGCCTCGACGATCGATGCCGCCGCGCTGTGCAAGATGCGCGATCGAGGCCAGATCACCGGTGCGGAACTGGAAGGCCCGCTCGCATTCGACAACGCGGTGTCGGTCGCGGCAGCGGCGATCAAGGGCATCCATTCGCCGGTGGTCGGACGCGCCGACATCATGGTGGTGCCCGACCTCATGACCGGCAACATGCTCGCGAAGCAGATGATCTACTTCGCGGGCGCCGCCAGCGCGGGCATCGTGCTGGGCACGCGCGTGCCGATCGCACTTACCAGTCGCTCGGATGGCATCCGTGCGCGCGTGGTGTCGTGTGCGCTGGCACGGTTGCTCGCGCACCACCAGACCACCGCGAACCCATGAATCCCGCGCTCCGGCGTCAAAGCGCGGGCGGTGACCTTGCAATGCCGGACAGGCGCAGCGCGACCCGCGCGCCACCGCCCCCGGCGCGTCCGATCACGACCTCGCCGCCGTGCAGCGCGGCAATCGCTTCGACGATCGACAGGCCCAGCCCACTGCCGCTGCTGCGGCTGCCGCGCACGAAGCGCTCACCCACGCGTGCCGCCTGATCCCCGGGAATGCCGGGGCCATCGTCTTCCACCGCGAGTTCGACCGCTCCGCCTGCGCGGGTGAGCGTGACATTGACCTCGCCATCCGCCTTCCCGTGCGCGATCGCGTTGTCCACCAGGTTGCGCAGCGCGATTTCCAGCAGGCCCGCGCTGCCCCGTACGCTGATCGCCGGATCGGCATACAGCGCGAGGGTGACCCCGCGGGGCGCTGCACGTTCGCCGGCTTCCGCCACCACCTCGCGTGCAAGCGCGGCAAGATCCACGGGCTTCGCATCGGCCAGCTGCTCCAGCGATTCGACCCGGGACAGGGTCAGCAATTGCGCAACCATGCGCTGCATGCGCGTGAGTCCATCGCGTGCGCGTTGCAGGTGTTGCTGGCGCGCCGCGTCGTCCGGCGCGACACCGGCAAGGTCGAGCTCCAGCTGCAACACCGCCAGCGGGTGGCGCAGCTCGTGCGCGGCATCGGCGGTGAAGCGCCGCTCACGTCGCAGCGCACGATCGAGATTGGCGACCAGCTCGTCCAACGCGCGCGTCAGCTGCAGCAATTCGTCCGGCACATCGTCGCGTGTGAGCGTGGGCGTCTTCGCGGGCTCCGCGGCGATGGCCTGCGACACCTTGCGCAGCGGTGCCAGTCCGCTGCGCAGGCCGATCCAGATGGCGAGCGGCAGCAACAGCAGCAGCCCGGCCAGTGGTACCAGCAGCGCGCTCACGTGCGCCGCCAGCAATTGTTCGCGATCGTGCAACGGCGCGGCGACCTGGATCCAGTAGCGGTGTCCGGCATCCCAGCGCTGGTACACGCGCCAGCTTTGGCCGGCCTCGCGCACGCTGAGGAAGCGTGGCGCATCGCCGGCCACCGGCGCGGCCGGCAGCGTGGAGGCATCCAGCAACAGGCGCCCCGCACGATCGCGCACGACGATTTCCGGACGCTGGTCTTCCTGCTGGCGATGGGTCTTGACCGTTTCGATCTTCGACGCCCTGTCGGGCAGCACCGCCACCATCGCCAATACGCTGGCCGCGGTGCGTTGCAGTTCGCGATCGAACATTTCGGCGGTCTCGTGCGCGGTGCGCTGCGCCAGCCACGCGCCCGCGGCCAGCCACAGGACGACCACCGGCAAGCCCACCAGCCACAGCAACCGGCGACGCAGCGACGGATGTCTCATGCCGGTGCCTCATCAGACTTGCCGGTGGGCGGGTACAGCGCATAGCCGATTCCGCGCAGGGTGCGGATCCAGTCGGCGCCGAGCTTGCGGCGCAGGTGGTGGACATGCACCTCGATGGCATTGCTGGCGACTTCCTCGCCCCAGCCGTACAACGCTTCCTCCAATTGTTCGCGCGACAGCGCGTGTCCGGGCCGCGCGGCCAGCGCTTCCAGCAGCGCGTACTCGCGCGCCGAAAGATCCAGCGGGCTGCCATCCAGCCGGGCGCTGCGCGCGCCGGGGTCGAGTTCGAGGGCGCCGATGCGTTGCAGCGGCGCGGGATTGCCTTCGGCGCGGCGCAGCAATGCGCGCACCCGCGCGGCCAGCTCGTCCAGGTGCACCGGCTTCACCACGTAATCATCGGCGCCGCTGTCGAGGCCGAGCACGCGGTCGTCCAGCGCATCGCGCGCGGTCAGCAACAGCACCGGCGTGCGGTCGCCGCGCCGGCGCATGCCGCGCACCACCTCCACGCCACTCATGCGCGGCAGGTTCCAATCAAGCACTGCCGCCGCGTAGCGCGTGTCTTCCAGCGCCTGCGCCGCGTGGCGGCCGTCCTCGATCCAGTCCACCGCGTGGCCGAGGTGGCGCAGGCCATCGGCAAGGGCCAGACCCAGTGCATGATCGTCCTCGGCGAGCAACAGCCTCATGCTGCAAGGGTGGCCGGAGTCAGCCCCTGACAACTTGATTTGGCGCAATCCCACAACGGCACGGGCACGCTCCACGGCCACGCTCCGAACATGCGGCGGGCCGCTGCTCACGGTTTACCGTCACCGTCGGGCGCCCGCTTGCGACCATGCAGCATGGACGCGATGAGGTTCTCGCGGTAATGCACGCTTTCGACGATCGCCGCCAGCACGTGCACCGCGATCAACCCGAGCAGGGTCCACGCCAGCGCGCCGTGCAGCGTCTCCAGCCACTCGGCGCCCCAGAACGCATCCAGGGTCAGCATCCAGCCGGTGATGCCGACCGCGACGACGCCACCCAGCAACGACAGGATCATCGCCGCCGCAGCCGGGTTGTGGCCAAGCCTACGTTGTGAAGTCCCGGCACGGCGCTCGCGCAGATAGGCGATCACCGCGCGCGGCCCGCGCACGAAATCGGCAAAGCGCGCATGTCGGCTTCCGATCATTCCCCACAGCAGGCGGAACGCGACGAGGCCAAGCGCGGTATAACCAAGGTAGCGATGCGCGGCGTCGCCCTCCTCGACCAGGAATGCGCCGAAGATGCACGCGGCCAGCGACCAGTGGAAGAGCCTGACCAGCGGGTCCCAGACCTTCACCGTACGCCCCGCGCGGCCGGCCTCCTTGCCGGCCGCGTTGCGGAAGATGGCGTTCATGCCGCCCTCCTTCAGTTGCCCTGGCTGCGGCGTTTGACGATGTGGCCGTCGGTCGGGTCGAAGTAGATCTCGACCTTGTTGCCGGCCTTGTCCTTGCCGTAGATCTCGTAGCAGGTGCCGGAAACCAGGAAGCGGTCGATGCTGTAGCCCTGCTTGAGCAGGTTGTCCTTCATCTGCTGCTCGGGCATCCACTGGTTGCGCGGCGCGCTCGTGCACTTGGGTGCAGCGATGGCGCCGACGGATACCAGCGCAGCGGCGCCGGCCAGGACAAGGGTGGGAAGGATTTTCATGTTCGTGTCTCCAATGCGGGGCGGAGTGCCCTCGACCCGCATTGAAAGACCGGCGGCTTATGCGCACCTTAAGACCTGGCCGCAGCGATCCAACCTGCACGGTCAGCCGCATCACCGGTCAGGAAGCTCAGAGGTTGTTGCGCGCCAATTGCTTCAATTGTTCCAGGGTTTCGGCGGTGAGCGGGCCCAGCACGCCGCGACGATGTTCCGGAACGTGCGCAACGGGATCCTCGCTGCCGAACACGTAGTAATCAAGAATATTCCGCCACGCAGCGCGCTGGTCGGCGGACAGCGCGCGAAAGGCGAGCAGGCAATGGAACAGCGCGGCGCGGCCGTGGCCGCTCACATAGCCCGGCACGTCCACCGGGTTCCACCAGTAGTTCACCAGTGCGTTCAACTGTTCCAGCGATTCGACGTGGTGCCACCACAGCGGCGGGATGTAGATGGCGTCGCCTTCATCGAGATCGGCGGCCTGCGCGGTCGTGAGCGCCTGCTTCAGGCGCGGGTAGCGCGGATCGTCAGGCCGATCGAGGCGCGCCAGGCTGATCGCAGCGCCGGTCGGCGCCCTGTCGAGCGGACCGACGTAGAGGTTGGGCAACTGCTCCGGCGGAAACAGCGTGAAGCGACGCGTGCCGCACACGACGCAGGCGATGTTCTGCTGCGAATCGAAGTGCGTCGGGGTGACGGCGCGGTTGCCGATCCACATGCGCGGCTCGATCGCGGGATCGAGGAACGGCAGGTGGTGGTCGGCGAGCAGGCCCGGTATGCAATCACGCACCGGCACGCTCTGGATCACCAGCCCGGGCGCGTGTTCGCGCTGGCTGTAGCTGGCCAGTCGCTGCAGGCCCTGCGTCAACGGCACCTTGAAATGCTGGTAGTTGAAGTCGCTGAAATCCGGCGTGTAACCGATGATCCCTTCGGCTCCCGGCGCGATCATCAAGGTGGTGATGTCGGTACCATTGTCGAGTTGCGCCAGCCGTTTGGCGAAAGCGGTGTCCGATTGCAGCGCCAGCTTCACGAGCGGCCAGTCGCGCACGAGTTTGCGGATCACCAGCGGCTTGCCGCGTACCACCGCTGCGGCGAGGTCGAACTTGCTCGGATCGCCGCGGTACTCCTCAAGCGGTGCGGATTTCACGATGGCCGCGGTGACCGCGCTCATGGATCCGCTTTCGCATCGGCCGCGCTCACGGCCGCGAAAAACGCGCGCAGTTTCACGGCGTCCTTGATACCGGGCGCCGACTCGACGCCGCTGGCAAGATCGACCGCCCACGGCCTCACCACCCTGATCGCGTCGCCCACGTTGCCGGGATTCAAGCCACCCGCAAGCAGGATCGGCTGGCCAAGATCACGCGGGATGCGCGACCAGTCGAAGGTCCTGCCCTGCCCACCCTGCTGCCCGGGCGGGTGGCCATCCAGCACGAAGCCGGCTGCATGCGGGTGTCCGGCCACGACCGCGCGCACGTCGAGATCGCCGGCCATGCCAAGCGCCTTGAGATAACGGACGCCGAAAGACTCGCAGAACGTGGCGTCTTCCAGGCCGTGGAACTGCACGAGATCGGGTTGTACGCCGTCGATGATTTCGCGCACGCGCTCTGGCGGCAGGCCATGGGTCAGCACGACGGCGTCCACGAACGCTGGCAAGGCGGTGCGGATCGCACGCGCCTGTTCGATCGACACGCAACGTGGACTGGTTGGTGTCATCACCATGCCGATGGCATCGGCGCCCAGTTCGCAGGCAAGCAGCGCATCCTCGACGCGGGTGACGCCACAGATTTTCACGCGGGTACGCATCATCTTTGCAATCCAGTCGCGACCACGGTCGCTCCTACAAGGTGACGTCTGAGGGAAGTTGCCATTGTGCCGGATACCGCGGCCCCACGAAGGTCAATCCCTGCGGCATCGCGGTGACGCCCGCGAGGTTGCGGTCGCGCGCCGCCAGCAGTTCGGCGATCCATGCAACCGGCCGCTCGCCGCGCCCGACTTCCAGCAACGAACCCGCGATGTTGCGCACCATGTGGTGCAGGAAGGCATTCGCTTCGATCTCGAGGATCACGCGCTCGCCATCGCGATGCACGCTGATCGCAGTCACGCAACGGCGCGCGTGCGCGGCCTGGCAGGACACCGCGCGGAACGACGAGAAATCCTGCTCGCCGAGCAAGGCCTGCGCCGCCGCATGCATCGCGTCCGCATCCAGCGGCACGCGTTCCCACGCGACGAAGCGTGCGTCCAGCGCCGGGCGGATCGCGCGGTTCAGGATGACATAGCGATAACGCCGTGCCCGCGCGGCAAACCGCGCATGGAAATCATCCGGGACCCGCCGCGCCCACAACACCGCGATCGCGCGCGGCAACCGCGTGGTCGCACCCAGCGCCCACGCACGATCGGTACGTTCCGCGGGCGTGTCGAAGTGCACGACCTGGCAACGCGCATGGACGCCCGAATCGGTACGTCCCGCACAGGTCACTGCGACCGGATGATCGGCGACGAACGCCAGCGCGGCCTCGACTTCGGCCTGCACGCTTGGTCCGTGGGCGAGCCGTTGCCAGCCGAGGAAATCAGTGCCGTCGTATTCGATGCCCAGCGCGAGGCGCATCGCGGCGCATCAGCCAGCGACGTCGGCCAGCAGGCGCTGGGCCTCGTCCTTCTGCGTCTGCGAACCTTCCTCGATGACCTCTTCCAGCATCGCACGTGCGCCGACCGGATCGCCCATGTCGAGATAGGCACGCGCGAGATCGAGCTTGGTGTCGACCGGATTGTCGGCGAACTCGGGCTCGGCATCCACGTGATCCGTCACCGCGGGTTCGGGTTGCTGATCCGCCATCTCCGGCGCCGGCGCAGCCACATGCCGATCGTCGCGGGCGGGCTCGTGCGCGAATGCGTAGGTCATCGACTCTGCTGCAACCGTTTCGCTCCGGGGGGATGGCAACTGCAGCGCCATACCCGCATACGGTTCAGGCGGTGCCTGCGGCGGTATCTCGAACAGCGGCAGGTGCGGCGCCAATTCCTCGCCCATCGCGGCCACCTCGGTCCATTCCGGACCATGCAGGTCGGTGACGTGCTCGCGCATGGCCTTGGCCACCTCGATGAATCCGTGCTCATCACCACGCGAGTTGTAGAGCCGGCACAGCTTCAAGTGCGTGGCAAGGTTCCCGGGATCCTCCTCGAGCCCTGCGCGAAGCGAGGACTCGTACTTCGACTCATCGGATTGCGGCGGGGCAACGTCGGCCGGATCGGGCAGCGGCCCATTGGCGATGGGCGCTTCGCCACGCCCGCGCCGTTTGCGCAGCACGCCGATCAGGATCAGGGCCAGCAACACCAGCCCGGCGACGATCCAGGTCAACGGGCGGTTGAACCAGCTGGCTTCAGGCGCTTCCGGCGCCGGCACCGGCTGGTGTACGGGCTTGGGCCCGGCGGCGGCCGACGCCGCCGGGGCAGCCGGTGGAGAACCCGCCCGACCCGCACTGGCCAGTGCTGCTGCAGAACCCGCGGCGGCGGTCTTGCCGGATTGCACTTCGGCAAGCTTGTGCTGCAATTCGGCAACGGTTGCATCCTTCAGGCTCAACAGCTTGTCCGATTTTGTGGCGATGTCCTTGAGGCTGCGGGTGCGCGACTCGAGATCGGCATTCGCCTGCTCAAGGCTGACCAGCGCACCGCGATCGTTCTGCAACTGCTGCCGCAGGCCGGCCACGGTTTCCTTGCCCGTACCGCCCGCAACGCCGGGGCGATTTTCGGCACCGCCAGCCTCGCCGGTCGGCGGCGTCAGGGTGAGGTGATCCGACGCCGGGCCTGTCTTGCCGGGTTTGGGCGCCGCGTTCGCTGCCGCCTCCACCGCGGTACCGGCGACGACCGTCGCGGCCTGCGGCCGCGCGGCCCGCCACGCCTCGTACTGGCGGTGCACTTCGGCGTTGGCTTCGGCAACGCTGGTCTGGTCGATCTCGTCGCGCGTGGGGATGCGCAGGATCGCGCCGGTCTTGAGATCGTTGATGTTGTCCTTGAAGAAGGCGTCGGGGTTCGCCGACTTCAGCGCCAGCATCATCTGGTTGATGACGCCGCGATTGCCTTCCACCTGCTGTTTGGCGATGACATACAGCGTGTCGCCACGCTCGACCCGGACGGTACCGCCGGCCTGGGGCTGCGCGGCCTGGGGTTGCGGTTTCGCCACTGGAGCTGGCGGCGGAGTTGCGAGCTCGGGTTTGGCGGGTGGGGGTGCCGGTCGTGCCACGGGCTGCGTCGCCTTCGCTTCAGGCTGCGCGGCTTGCGGCGCAGGCTGCGGGAACGCCGAGGCCGCGGGCAATTCCGCGGGTGCCTGGGCAGGCGCGGCCGGGGTACCCGCCACCGGTGCGGCTTGCACCTCGGGCGCCGGAGCGGCGATCACCGGATTCAGCAGCACCACGAACTCGCGTACCTGCTTGCCCTGGCGTGTGCTGACCTGTACCAGGAAATCCAGGTACGGATCGGTGATCGGCTGGGTGCTCGTGACGAGGATCAGTTTCTGGCCGTTGTTGTCCGTGGTGACGTGGAAGCGCAGCGTCTGGTCGGTCGGTGTGACCTGCAGGCCCGCCTGCGCGAAATCCGCGGCCGACGCCAGGCCTACGTTCAGTCCATCGAGTTCGGTGAGATTCTCCGGGTGCAGCGGGATCGCGGCGACCAGCGGCTGGTTCAACGCCGACTTGACCTCGATCTGGCCCAGTTGCAGCGCCCAGGACGGCGCGGCGATCGCTGCAAGCAACGCAGCACAGACGATGCGGGGTTTGAGCTTCATGGACACGATTCCTGCTGGCAACCGGGTGCGCGCGTTCCGATTTCGCCCGGCAGCGCCCCCACGCGCAGCGCAAGGGTATTGCAGAAAACGCCAATCACCAAGCGCGGCATGTGCGCACCGGGTGCCGTCGATCCTTCCGCCATCAGTGGCTTGCCGGGGCCGACGACAGCGCGGACGCCGGCGCGCCGGCCGCCCGCAACTGTTGCTGCAACGACGCGATGTCGGAGTCGCGTTGCTGCAACTGCTTCTTCTGCAGCGCGTTGTGCTGCTCCAGCTGCGTCATCTCGGCCTGCAGGGCGTCGTGGCGCGCGCGCGCGGCGACAAGCTTCGCATCGACATCTTTTTGCTGCGCCTGCAGCCTGGCCGTGGCGCTGGCCGACCCGGGCGCCGCCGGCGGCGCCGCCACGACGGCCAGCGAGGCCACCAGCAGCACGCCGCCCGACAAGCCCATCCGCAATGTGTTCCGCAACGTCATCGGCGATTCCTCCGCACCGGGGTTTCTCAAAGGTACTCCCGGATCAGTATCTCCGCGACCTGCACGGCATTCAATGCCGCGCCCTTGCGGATATTGTCGGACACCACCCAGAGGTCGAGGCCGTTCGGGTGCGAGATGTCCTCGCGGATGCGGCCCACGAACACCTCGTCCTTGCCCGCGGCATGGCCCACCGGGGTCGGATAGCCGCCGGGCTTGCGCTCGTCCACCACCACCACGCCCGGCGCCTGTTCCAGCAGCCCGCGCGCGGCTTCGGCGCTGATCTTTTCGCGGGTTTCGATGTGCACGGCCTCGGAGTGGCCGTAAAACACCGGGACCCGCACGCAGGTCGGGTTCACCTGGATCGATTCGTCCTCGAGGATCTTGCGGGTTTCCCACACCATCTTCATCTCTTCCCTGGTGTAGCCGTTGTCCTGGAATACGTCGATCTGCGGGATCACGTTGAAGGCGATCTGTGCCGGGAACTTCTCCGGCTTGATCTCGTGGAAGTTGAGCAGCTCGGCGGTCTGGTGGCCGAGTTCCTCCATGCCCGAGCGGCCCGCGCCGGACACCGACTGGTACGTGGCCACGTTGATGCGTTCGATGCCCACCGCGCGATGGATCGGCGCCAGCGCAGGCAGCATCTGCATGGTCGAGCAGTTCGGGTTGGCGATGATGTTGCGGTTGGTGTACTCGGCGATCGCGTGCGGATTGACGTCGCTGATCACCAGCGGCACGTCGTCCACGTAACGGAACTCCGAGGTGTTGTCGATCACCACCGCGCCGGCCGCCGCTGCGCGCGGCGCATGCTCGCGGCTGACCGATCCCCCGGCGGAAAAGAACGCGATGTCGATGCCGGCGAAATCGAATTTCGCGAGCTCACGCACCGTGACTTCCTTGCCGCGGAACCTGACCTTGCTGCCGGCCGAGCGTTCGCTGGCCAGTGGCACCAGTTCGGCGACCGGGAAGTCGCGTTCCTCGAGGATCGACAGCAGGGTTTCACCTACTGCACCGGTGGCGCCGACCATCGCGACGTTGTAACGCTCTTTGCTGCTCATATGCTTCGATTTTCCAAAAAAAGATTTTTTTGACACGGATAAACGCGGACAAGAGCCGATCAATCCGAGCAATCAACACACATGGTCGCCGCGTGACATTCACGCCACCCAGCAACCACGACCCCTGCCGCTCTATCCGCGTTCATCCGCGTAAATCCGTGTCCAAAAGCTCTTGCTTGCGCCGCGAACACCAGCCGCCCGCATCAGATCGCACGATCACGCGATGCGCGGCGCCATGGCACCGACATCGCCGCATTGCGCACGATGACGCAGCGCCTGGTCCATCAGCACCAACGCCACCATCGCCTCCGCGATCGGCGTCGCCCGCACCCCCACGCAGGGATCGTGGCGTCCGGTGGTGCGCATTTCCACTTCCTCGCCGTCGAGGTTCACGCTGCGTCCCGGCGTCGGCAGGCTGGACGTCGGCTTCAGCGCGATCGAGACGAGGACGTCCTGGCCGCTGGAAATGCCGCCGAGGATACCGCCCGCATGGTTGGACGTAAAGCCGTCCAAACGCATTTCATCGCGGTGCTGCGTGCCTTTTTGCGCGACGCTGGCAAAGCCGGCGCCGACCTCGACGCCCTTGACCGCGTTGATCGACATCAGCGCAGCCGCCAGTTCGCCGTCGAGCTTGCCGTAGACCGGCTCGCCCCAGCCCGGTGGCACGCCGGTCGCGACCACGTTGACGCGTGCGCCGCAGGAATCGCCGGCCTTGCGCAGCGCATTGATGCGTGCTTCCAGTTCCGGCACCTGCGCGGCGACCGGCCAGAAAAAAGGATTGGATTCGACCACCCCGAAATCGATCGCCGCACCCGTCGGCATGGCGGGCACGATGTCGCCCATTTGCGCCATCCACCCATGCACCTCGACGCCGTGGCGCTCCCTCAACCATTTCTTCGCCAGCACCGCCGCGGCAACCCGCATGGTGGTTTCGCGCGCCGACGCGCGCCCGCCGCCACGCGGATCGCGGATGCCGTACTTGTGCCAATAGGTGTAATCGGCATGACCGGGACGAAACGTGCGCGCGATCTCCGAGTAATCCTTCGAACGCACATCGGTGTTGCGGATCAACAGCGCGATGGGCGTGCCGGTGGTTCGGCCCTCGTACACACCCGAAAGTATTTCCACGTCATCAGCTTCGTGCCGCTGCGAGGTGTAGCGCGACTTGCCGGTGGCGCGGCGCGCCAGGTCGTGCACGAAATCCTCCGGCGCGATCGCGATGCCGGGCGGACAGCCGTCGATGACGCAGCCGATCGCCGGCCCGTGCGATTCGCCGAAGGTGGTGACGCTGAGGAGCTTGCCGAAGGTATTGGAGGACACGGCGTGCGACCGGAAGTCGTGAACCGCGCAAGCTTAGCGGTGGTCGTCCGCGTCTGCCGGAGCAAGCCAGTCGCCAGCCTGCAACGCATACACCACGTCCCCATCGCGCGCCTCGCCGGGCGATGGCGCGATGCGCCGCATGCCCAGGCCTTCCAGCAAGCGCCGGCAGGCGACGTTGCCCGGGTCCGTCGCGGCGATGACGCGCTGCTTGTGCAATCCGCCGAACACGAAATCGAGCATGACTTCCACGGCTTCGCGCGCATGGCCGCGGCGTTGCTGCGCGGGCGCAAGGCTGATGCCCAATTCGACGGTGGCATCGTCGAGGAAATGCAGGCCCAGGTCACCGATCAACTCACCATCATCGCGCAGCCGGATCGCGCGTTGCCACCATGTCCCATGCGTGTCGGGCACGACGGGGCGTTGCGTTTCAATGAAGCCCGCCGCCTCGGCAATAGATGCCGGTTGCCAGCCCTGCCAGCGGGCGACTTCGGGATCGGACCGGTACGTGAACAGCGCCTCGGCGTCCTCGCGCCGCAGGTCATCCAGCCGCAGGCGCGCGGTGACGATTTCCACCTGTCAGCCCGCCCGCGCAGCCGCGGCACGGATCGCCGCCGCGTGTTCGACGAGATCACGCCGTTCCAGCGCGAACACGCCCATCGGCCCGACCTTGAACTCGATCCACGTGAACGGCACTTCTGGCAGCAATGCATTCAACGCGCGCTCGGATTCACCGACCTCGACGATCAACAAGCCGTCCTCGGACAGATGCTCCGGCGCGTCGCGCAGGATGCGCAGCGCGAGATCGAGGCCATCCGCGCCCGCGCTCAGGCCGAGCCTGGGCTCGTGCGCATATTCACCCGGCAACGCCGCATATTCGGCATCGGTGACATACGGCGGATTGGAAACAATCAAATTGTAGTGTTCGCCTGACAAGCCGATGAACAGGTCCGATTTCAGCGCACGTATCTGCCCGCCAAGCTGGTGCAGCGCGATGTTCTCGCCTGCGAGCGCCAGCGCATCGTCGTTGATGTCGGTGATGTCCACCTGCCAGTGTGGGTTATGCGCGGCCATCGCGATGCCGATGCAACCGGAACCGGTGCACAGATCCAGCGCACGCTCGACCTCGCGCCCATCCAGCCAAGGCGAGAACCCATCCTCGATCAATTCCGCGATCGGCGAACGCGGCACCAGCGCGCGCGGGTCGGATTTGAACCGCATGCCGGCGAACCACGCCTCGCCGACCAGATACGCGACCGGTTCGCGGGTTTCGATGCGACGTTCGACCAGCGCCAGGATTTTCACCTTCTCATCGGCGGTGACGCGCGCATTGCCGTAAGCCGGCGGCAGGTCCGGCGGGAGGTGCAGGCTCGACAACACCAGATGCGTGGCCTCGTCGACCGCGTTGTCGTGGCTGTGCCCGAAGGTCAAGCCGGCAGCGTTGAAGCGGCTGGCCGCGTAGCGGATCAGGTCGATGATCGTGGCGAGTTCGGCGGTCATTCGGGCGCGTCCGGAAACGCGCAGTATAAGGCCGGGTCGCGGCTACACTGCCGCGATGCATGCAGCCACCCTGCTCCGATATCTTGTTCCCCAGAAAACCCTGAGCCGCATCGTGCGCGCGGCCACGCGCTGGACCTGGCGGCCGTGGAAGGATTTCCTGATCGGCCGCGTAGTGAGCGCGTACCGCGTGGACATGACCGAAGCCGCGCAACCCGACCCACGCGCCTATCCCAGCTTCAATGCGTTCTTTACCCGCGCGCTGCGCGAGGGAGCGCGCAGCGCGGAAGGCGGCGCCACAGTCATCGCCTGTCCCGCCGACGGCCGCATCAGCCAGCTCGGGCGCATCGAGGGCGGACAAATCCTGCAAGCCAAGGGCCGCACGTATTCGGTCGCCGAATTGCTGGCCGATGCGGATGCCGCCGGCACTTGGCGCGACGGCATGTTCGCGACCATCTACCTGTCGCCACGCGATTACCACCGCGTGCACATGCCGCTGGACGGCGAACTGGTCGCAACCGTGCACGTGCCGGGGCGCCTGTTCAGCGTCGCCCCCGGACCGGTCGCCGAAATCCCCAACCTGTTTGCGCGCAACGAGCGGCTGGTCTGCCATTTCGATGGCGCGGCCGGCCCCTTCGTGGTCGTGATGGTCGGCGCGATGCTGGTGTCCGGCATCACCACCGTCTGGGACGGCCCGGCCGTACCACCGTATGCACGCGGCATCGTACGGCGCGACTGGCGCGGGCAAGGCATCCGGTTGGCACGGTTTGCCGAGATGGCGCGTTTCGAGATGGGCTCCACCGTGATCCTGCTGCTGCCCACGGGCAGTCCCGACCCACACCTCGGCGCCGAGACTCCGGTCACGGTCGGTCAGCGACTTGGGGATTTGTAGCCAGGCCGCGTTCAAGGCACAATCGCGGGACACGGGGGCAGGCGCGGAACTGTGAGGAACCTGACATCGATGTCGGAGCATCGGAAACCTGGGGACAACTATCTCCGGCGCCTCGTCACGCGCGTCACGGCCATGAATCGCACCGCGCGCCTGCGGCGCCAGCTTGCGGACATCGAGCGCCGCAGCCTGGAGTTGCCGCGTTCCTACCGCGAACAGCTGGCCGAATTGATCGGCCGCGAATGCGACGGCATCGCGCAAAGCGAGGATCCATCCCAGTACGGCATGCAAACCGAAGCCGGCATCACCACCAGCGGGCTCGACGTCGGGTTCGACCGCGCCAAGTCGGACAACGTGCAGGTGCGGATACGCGGCCTCGCACTCTGGCTCGCGCTGGTCTATCACGAGACACACGACGCCACGGCCACCGAGAGCGTGGAATTGCACCGTCAGGTGCTGCGCATCATGCGCGAACTCAAGGTGTTCTCGTCGCGCCTGGAAACGGGCGGGCGCAGCGCTTGATCGCAACCTTGACGCCGGTGCCGCGCAGCGTCACCAGCCTGCCAGCGGACCCGCACGCACCATGATCGAGGTCGGCCACGCCAGCCACACCGGGCTGCGGCGCGGATGCAACGAAGATTCCTACTGGGCCGACAGCGAACTCGGGTTGTTCGTGGTCGTGGACGGTATCGGCGGACCCGGGCGCGGGGAAATCGCGGCCGCGATCGCACGCGATGCTCTGGTGGATGCCGCACGCAGCGGTCGCGGGCTGGAGCCTGTCATCCACGACGCCGGGACCACCATCGCCACCCTGTCCTCCGTCCATGCGCACCACGGCCCGACCGGCGCCACCCTGGCGTTGCTGCAGGTCGATCATGGCGAATTCCAGGTGACACGCATCGGCGACGCACGCGCCTGGCTGTGGCAACACGGTGCCCTGACGGCGCTGTGCCAGGGTCCGCCATCAGCACCCACGGATGCGGAAACAGGCCACGCGGAAGCGCCCACCGCTGCGCCCACTTCGCGCAAGCGTGACACCCAGGCGCTCGGCATTACCCCGTCTGCACAACTCGATGCCACGCCGGTGCGCGCACCGCTGGAACGCGGCATGCAGTTCCTGCTGTGCACGGACGGGCTTGCCGAAGCCGTGGACGAACCACGCATCGCCGCCATGCTGGCACGCACCGACCTGGCTGCGCAGGAGTGCGTCGAACACCTGTTGCTGGCCGCGCTGGATGCCGGCGGCCGCGACAACGTCACGGCGCTGCTGGTACGGGTGGCCTGAGCCACCTGAACGCAGGACTTCAGCCGGCGCCTTCGTACTTGCGCCACAGGCTGCCGCCGCTGGCCTTGTCGAGAACGGCGAGCCGCGCTTCATGCGCGGCGCCTTCGGCTTCGTTCGCACGTTGCACGCGCGGACGCGCGGTAATCGCCGCAGTCGTGGCATGCGTGGCGACCCTGGCTGCCGCGGGTGCATCGCCGCCCAGTGCCAGCGCACCCTGCCCGGCGGTCATAGCCACCCACACGTCGGCCAGCAGGGACGCATCGAGCAAGGCACCGTGCACCCCGCGCTGGCTATTGTCGACGCCGAGCCGCTTGCACAGCGCATCCAGCGTGTTCTTCTGACCGGGATATTTCCGCCGCGCCAGCGCCAGGGTATCCACCACCGTGGCATGGTCGGCGATACGCCCATGGCCGGCGCCGGTGCGCTGCAGCTCTGCATCCAGGAACGCGGTGTCGAAGTCGGCGTTGTGGATCAGCAGCTCCGCGCCTTCAATGAAAGCCACGAACTCCGCCGCGATGTCGGCGAACTTCGGTTTGTCGCGGAGGAACTCGTCGGTGATGCCATGCACCGCCACCGCGCCGGCATCGATGGCACGTTCCGGGTTGAGGTAACGGTGGAACTTGCCGCCACTGGGACGGCGATCCACCAGTTCCACGCAGCCGATCTCGATCACCCGGTGGCCGCGCTCCACCTCGAGCCCGGTCGTTTCGGTATCGAGGACGATCTGGCGAGTCATGGCTTCTCCCTGATGCGTTCCGCCTCGGCGCGCGCGGCCTGGTCCACTCTCTCGTTTTCGGGATGGCCCGAGTGTCCGCGCACCCACGCCCACCGTATCCGGTGGCGTGCGGCTGCGGCGCTCAGTCGCTGCCACAGATCCTGGTTCTTGACCGGTTGCTTGTCGGAGGTGCGCCAGCCGTTGGCGCGCCACTTCGCGACCCACAGTTCGATGCCCTGCCGGACGTATTGCGAATCGGTGGTCAAGCGCACCTCGCACCCGCGCTTCAGCGATTCCAGCGCCATGATGGCGGCCAGCAACTCCATCCGGTTGTTGGTGGTGGCCGCTTCGCCGCCCGCGAGCAATTTCTCGCTGCCGCGCCAGCGCAGCAACGCGGCCCACCCGCCCGGTCCCGGATTGCCGAGACAGGCACCATCGGTGAAGATTTCGACGATGCCATCCCCGCTCATGCGCACTGCCGGCGTGCGCCCGGCACCAGCGTGCCCGTTTGCTCGACCGCGCGCCTGCCGGTGGCTGCACTGCGCAACGGAATCGCCGCCGATGCGCGCCGGTGCGCCTCGATCACCCAGGCGCCACCCATGCCATGCACCAGCCAATGCGGCACGCCGGCCACACCGTGCGCACGCGGCCACGGCGCTCCGCAACGCGAAGCCGGCACGACATCGAGGCCGGCCCTGCGCAACGCGCGTTCCCAACGCCCGGGCGAGGTACCGGCGCGCCACAGCGAGCGCGGATGCAAATCGGTGACCAGCAGGACGCCATGCGGAGCCAGCGTACGTGCAAGTTCCGCTGCGAGGGGTTCGATCGCGACGTCAGCGCGTGCCAGAAACCTCACCAGCACCGCGCAAAACGATTCGTCACCGAACGGCAGCATGTCGGCGTCCGCACGCAGCGGCCCCACCCAACCAGCCTCGTCCGGGTCCGGCATCAGCCGGGTCCAACGCGCCACGCCCGCCACCACCGGAATCGGCATCGACATGCCGTCCAGCAACAGGGCGTGGGTGCCCGCCACGCGTGCCAGCCGCGCACCACAGGCCGCCGACGCATCGGCGCCCAACGCCGCCAGCGCGGGATCACGCACATCGAATTTGCGTGTCGGCATCGTGGTTTGTGGTCCAGTCTTCCGGTGACCCATCGCGGACAAGCCAATATTGTGACGGAATCATGAGTAAACGATAAGCGGAGGACGGGGTTTAACGCGATGCTAACGAGCACGGGCCAAACGGCTGCTAAGGTCGCCATCTTTTGGCCACATTTGCCTGCCGATGCAGTCCTTGCGTGCCCTGCCCGCCTTGCGCGACAACTACATCTGGATGCTGGCCGACGCCGCATCCGGTGGCGCGCTGGTGGTCGACCCGGGCGAAGCGCGGCCGGTGCTGCGCGCCCTGGAGCAGGATGGCTTGGCGCTGACGGCGATCCTGCTGACCCACCACCACGCCGATCACATCGGCGGCGCCTCCGAGCTCGCCGAACGATTTCCCGACGCCGCGATACTCGCGCCGCATGACCATCGCATCGCGCTGGATGCTCGCCGCGTGGGCCACGGCGACAGGGTCGAAATCCCCGCACCCGCGGCGCGCTTCGAAGTGCTGGAAGTGCACGGCCACACCCGCAGCCACATCGCCTATTACGGCGAAGGCATGCTGTTCTGCGGAGACACCCTGTTCAGCCTCGGCTGTGGCCGGATGTTCGAAGGCACGCCCGCGGAAATGCTGGCTTCGCTCGACCGCCTCGCCAGCCTGCCGGGCAACACCATGGTCTGCTGTGGGCACGAATATACGCTGGCCAATGCAGCGTTCGCGCTCACGGTGGACCCCGAAAACCGCGCGCTGCACGCACGTACCGAAACCGCGCGCAGCCTGCGCGCGCATGGCGAACCCACGCTTCCGGCCCGCCTCGACGACGAGCGCGCGGCCAATCCGTTCCTGCGGGTCGAGGCGATCGCCGACAACCGCATCCCGTGGCCGCAAGCCGGCACCCCCTCGCACCGGCGAGTCGACCGCTTTGCGGCGCTGCGACAGGCCAAGGATCACTTCCAGGCATGAGTCCGCGACGCGCCGGCGCCCGCATCCTGATGACGCTCGCCGCCAGCGCGTTCCTCGCCGCCTGTGCCAGCCAACCCGCCAAGCCGCTGCCGCAACCGGCCACGGTCATTGCGCACCCCGAAACCCCGCCGAACACGCTGGAACCGATCGCCCCGGTGCAGCCCGAGGCCGCGTCGTGGACCAGCATCACCGCCAGTTTCACCATGGACGACTGCGGTGACTCGGCGCTGGTGCGCACCCGGGAAGCGATGTTCACCCGCTCCCCCGCCCACTTCGAGCAGCTGCTGAAGCAGTCACTTCCGTTGATGATGTACGTGCACAAGCAGTTGCAACTCGCTGGAATACCGGGCGAATTCACCATGTTGCCGCTGCTGGAGAGTTCTTATTCCCCGCACGAGCCCAGCCGCCGCCGCGACGCCGCCGGGATGTGGCAATTCATGCCACGTACCGCAACCCTGCACGGAATCGTGGTGGACCGCGAGTACGACGGCCGCCTCGATCCGGTCGCCTCGACCCGCGCCGCGATCCGGATGCTGACCGCACTCGACAAGCAGTTTGGCGACTGGCGGCTGGTCGACATGGCCTACAACGCCGGACCGGGTGCGATCACCCGTGCCTTGCGCGGACGCACGGACGTGGGCGACGACGTCATCCCCGACATCCCGGTCAGCGCCACCACCCGCAACCACCTCGCCAAGCTGATGGCGCTGTCCTGCATCCTGCGCGAACCGCAGCGCTTCCGGGTCGAGTTGCCGCAGCCGTCCGCCGACGATCAACTGGCCACCATCAAGGTGCCCGCCGGCACGCGGCTGGCCGCCGCCGCGGAGATGGCCGAAATCCCGGAAGCGAAACTGCGCGCGCTCAACCCCGGCTACCGCGGCGCGACCATTCCGGCCAGCAGTCCGCGCACCCTGCTGCTTCCCGCCGGTGCCGTGGACTCGCTGGCGGCCGCGCTGACTGTCGATGCCTCGGAATCGCTCGCCCAGGTGAACACCCCGCAAGGTGGCTTCGGCCCCAACGGCAACCTGCCCTTGCCGGCCGAACCGACGCTGCCGCAAAGCGATGCGGTCACCACGCCCTCCGCGCCGGCGCATACGCAACGCCATCGCGTGCGCAAGGGCGAAGACCTGTGGTCGATCGCGCGGCGCTACCACACCAGCGTCGCCCAGCTCAAACGCTGGAACCAGCTGCACGACGACACCGTGCACCCGGGTGAGATGCTGCGCATCCCCGGCTGAAGCGGCGTCCCTCGCGTACAATGCCCGGTTTCAGGCAACCCTGATCCATCAGGGTTGCCGCGCGGCACAGGGACGTGCCGCACGCGAATCAGACACGCGTTGGCTGCCGTGCCTGATTCGCGAAGCCGGGTCCGGACACGCGCCGGACCCGGCGTACTCTGGCAAATCCAGGATGGATTTGCTCAGGGTCCATCTATTTCTCCCGACACGGAGCATGGCGGACATGGGTTTCCTCGAAGGCAAGCGCGCACTCGTCACCGGCATCCTGAGCAACCGTTCGATCGCGTGGGGCATCGCGCAGGCGCTGCACCGCGAAGGCGCCAAGCTTGCGTTCACCTACGTCGATGACAAGCTCCGCCCGCGGGTCGACGAAGCCGCGAGCCAGCTCGGTTCCGACATCGTGCTGCCGTGCGACGTCAGCCGTGACAGTGACATCGAAACCCTGTTCGAATCCCTCGGCAAGCGCTGGGACGGGCTCGACATTTTGATCCACTCGATCGGCTTCGCACCGCGCGAGGCGCTGGCCGGTGAATTCCTCGACAACCTCACGCGCGAGAACTTCCGGATCGCCCACGACATTTCCAGCTACAGCCTCGCCGCCATGGCCAAGGCCGCGCGTCCGCTGATGCACGGCCGCAACGGCGCGATCCTCACCCTCACCTACCTCGGCGCCGACCGCGCGCTGGCGTCGTACAACGTGATGGGCCTGGCCAAGGCCAGCCTCGAAGCCAACGTGCGCTACCTTGCCTACAACCTCGGCCGCGAAGGCACCCGCGTCAATGCGATCTCGGCCGGCCCCATCAAGACCCTGGCCGCCTCCGGCGTCGCCGGCCTGCGCAGGATGCTCGACCACGTCGCGGCGGTATCGCCGTTGCGCCGCAACGTCACCATCGAGGAAGTCGGCAACGTCGCTGCGTTCCTGTGCTCGGACCTCGCCTCGGGCGTGACCGGCGAAATCACCTACGTCGATGCCGGCTACAACACGCTGGGGATGGCCGGGCTGGAGATGTAGGCGGAATCGGCGGAAACCGCTGCACGGGCTCCATCCTGCGGTGTTTGTCACCCTCCCCTTCAAGGGGAGGGTTTGGGTGGGGATGGGTTGCTCGACGACATTGCGCCCGACGAGGATGCAGGCGGGTTGTCGTACGTGACGGCGGGCTTGTATTTCGCATACTGCTGCTGCAACGCCTTGAAGCCAGGATCGTTGCGGATCGGATCCAGCCCCGGCAAAAGCCACAAGGCCACCGGCGCGAAGTCGAGGCCGGTACCGCGCGTGGCCAGCAGCTTGGCCAGCAGAGGCACGGCAAGGTCGGCGCGCGCGGCCATGGCATAGGCCTGCGCTGTGGACGCCTCGATCGGCGTTCTCATGATTACGTCCGGCAACGTCGCGACGATCACCTGTGCTTTGGCGATCGCAGCCAGTCCTTCCGCGGTTTGTCCGGTGCCGACCAGATCCATTCCCACATTGATCCAGGCCCCGGCAAGTCCCGGCCCGTGCAGGTGCGGGAGTGCGGCACGGTCCAGCGGCAACGCCTCGGCGTACAGCTCGCGAGCGCGCGCCGTGTCGCCCGCGACCCAGAAATACTGCGCCAGCGTGCCGGCCTTCGATGCGCCCGGATCGAAATTGTCGGGCGTGTCGGGGATGCTTCGGATCAACGCGATCGCCTCGGGGAACTTGCGCTGCAAGCTCAGCAGCCAGGCACGCATGCTTTTCATCTCCGGATCATCACCCTGCACCGCCGACAACGCGCGCGGGATGTCGCCCGCACCGCCGAAGATGGCGGTGGCGTACTGATCCTTAGCGGCAGTGCTGTCCGGCTGGAGCGCCAGGGCGCGCGCGAGCCATGGCTCCGCCTCGCGATAGCGGCCCACCATCATGTAGGTCATGCCCAACTCACGCGTCACGACAAAGTTGCGCGGATCGAGCGCCACCGCCCGGGTCAGCGATGCGATCGCGGCATCAAACTGGCCCATTCTGCGTTGGACGTAACCCTGCGCCGACAACGCGTCGGCGTCGTTGGGTTTGAGCTTCAGCGCGGCTGCGAAGGCCGTGAGGGCGCCCGCGTAATCATGACGCCCGTAGTAATCGTAATACCCGAGTGCGAGCTGCGCTTCGGGAAGGTCGGGTTGCAGCGCAAGCGCCCGTTCGGCATCTGCGCGTGACTGCGCACTCAAATGGACAGCGTCTTCGCTGCCAAGATTGCGGTAGAAAAGAATGCTTTCCGTGATCGACAGCTGCGCAAGCGCCAACGCGAATTTCGGATCCGCCGCCATCGCCTGCCGGTACAGCGGCAGCGCGGCTTTCCAGACCGCCATGTCGTTGTCGATGAAGCCCTTGTTGAATTGGTACTCGCCGCGCAGGAAGGCATCGTAGGCGGCGCGGTTGGTGGTGGGGATCGCCGCCAACGCGGCGCTTTGCGCGGGCGAAAGCTTGGCGTTCAGCGCCGTGGCGATCTTGCCTGCGACCTCGCCCTCGACGCCAAAGATGTTGTCCAGCGTGCGCGTGTACGACTCCGCCCAGATGTGACTGTCGGTGCGGGTGTCGATCAACTGCACATTGATCAGCACCTCGTTGCCAGCCTTCTGCACGCTGCCTTCCAGGATCGTCGCGACTCCGAGTTGCTCGCCGACCTGTTTCAGGTTCTCTGGACGGCTCTTGTATTGCATCGTCGAGGTGCGCGAGATGACCTTGAGGCTGCCGACATCGGCCAGCTTGGTGAGGATCAGGTCCTGCATCCCGGACACGAAGTAATCGTTCTGCTTGTCGCTGGACAGGTTCTCGAACGGCAACACCGCGATCGACTTGGCCGTAATGGCTACTGCGGGCGCCTTGCGGTGGATGAAATAGCCCGACGCCAGCAGCACGATCGCGATCGCCATCACGGCGATGATCGCGAAATCCAGCTTGCGCGCGTTGGAGTGGCGGATCGGCGCATCCGCGGCGATCTCGGCGTCACGCCGGAAACCGTGCGGCGTGAACTCGTAGAGCCACGCAAAGGCAATCCACAACGGGAAGCCGATCGCCGCAGCGATCACGAACCAACGCGCCGCGAGATCCGGCAGCCCCAGCGCTGGTGTCAGTTGCGAGACGCCCTGTGCCAACGCCCACACCGCGCCCACGTACAACGCCGCGGCGCGCCACACGTTGCGGCGTTTCAGTTCCGCCAAGAAGCCGGGCTTTCCGGTGGCCACGCTGCGCGGTTCCCCGCCGGCGGACGGCCGGCTTCCAGTCGCGCGCAGTGTATCGCCGACACGGGGCGCGACACAGGTCGAACCGCGCGCAACGCTCCTTTGCGCGTCTTCAGGACGCAGTCGCGGCTTCCGCCGCTCCTACGGAGCCTTGCTGTAGGACGCAGTCGCGGCTTCCGCCGCTCCTACAGGAGCTCTTGCAGGAGGGCCGGCAGGCCACGGAACTCTAGGCCACGGATGGCTGCGCGAAGGCATGGTCGCAGCTTGGTGCAGCGGCTACATCCGCTCCGGCGCCGTCTCGATCTTCGCGCCCTTGCGCAGCGCTTCGAGCAACCCGTCGAGGTCCGCCGCGCCAAAGGCACGTGCCATCTGTTCGCGCAGGAAACCCTGCGCCTGTTCCGGCACCTTGGAGGCATCGCCCGGCTTGACGGCACTCAACACCACCAGCGCGTAGTGGCCCTTGGCCAGCGGCACCAGCGCAGGCGTGACCCCGTCCTTGGCAGGGTGCGCCAGCTTGAACACCGCTTCCAGCAAGGCTGGATCGAGCGCCGTTTCGTTGCGCGTCGCGTCGGTCTTCTGCTGCACCTGCTGGCCGGCGGCGCTGGCCAGCGCATCCAGCTTCTCACCACCCTGCAGCTTGGCGAACACGGCGTCGGCCGCCTTCTTCGCATCGGCGTCCACGCGCTGCTGGACGATATCCTGCTTGATCTGGTCGCTCACCTCGGCCAGCGGCTTGGGCGCCGCGGGCACGTGCTTGTCGACATGGATCACCACCATGTGGTCGGTACCAAGATCGATCGGATCGGAGGTGTTGCCCTGCTGCAGCACGATGTCGGAAAACGCGGCCTTCACGACTTTCGGGTTGGCGGCAATGCCGGTCTTGGCGCCCTCGCGCCCGAACAGCGGCGTGGTTTCGATGGTCAGCCCCAGCTTCTGCGCGGGCGGCTTCAACGAAGTCGGATCGTTGTAGATCATGTCGGTGAGCTTGCCGCCGATGTCGCGGTAGTGGTCCTGGCGCGCATCCTTGGTGGCTTCTTCCACCAGCTGCGGGCGCACTTCGGCAAAGGTCTGGGTCGCACCCGTGCGCAGGTCGCGCAGGTCGATGATGTGGTAGCCGTCGGACGTCAGCACCGGGGCCGAGATCTCGCCCTTTTGCATCTTGTCCAGCGCCGCCTGGAACTCGGGGCCGGCATCACCCTTCTGCAACCAGCCGAGGTCGCCGCCCTGGCGCTTGGAACCCAGGTCGTCCGAATATTCCTCGGCCAACTTCGCGAAATCGGCGCCCGGCGCCTTGGCCAGCGCATCGATCTTGTCGGCCTTGGCCAGCGCCGCCTGCTTCTCGGCATCGGTCGGCTTGGCCGGCAGCTTGATGAGGATGTGCGACACCTGCCACTGCGGCGGACTGACGAAACGCGCCTTCTCCTTGTCGTAGCGCGCCTGCAGGGCCTTGTCGCTCAGGTCGGGCTCGGCATTCATGGTCGCGGCGTCGAGGTCAATGTAATTCACCGACACCTGTTCCGGCGTCATGAAGTCTTTCTGGTGCTGCTTGTAGTAATCGGCAACCTCGGCATCGGTCACCGCATTCTCGGCCGCGGTCGGCGCGGGCGGCGGCAACTCGACGTAGCTGAAATCGCGCGTCTGCAGCTGCAGGCGCAGGAAAGCATCCGCCTCCGCCTGGGTGCCGAAGGCGGTGCTGACGACGGCCTGCGGCAACTGCTGGGTGGCGAGGTCGGAACGGATCTCGCCCTGGAACTGCTCCGCGCTCTTGCCCTGCTGGGCAAGCCAGGCGAGATAGACCGATGAATCGAACTTGCCGTTGACCTGGAACACGGGATACGAGGCGATCTGTTCGCGCACCACCGCATCCGGCACCTTGATGCCCAGTTTGTCGCCGAGGTTCAGCAGCAACTGCCGGTTGATCACCTGCTTCAGCACCATCTGCTTCACTTCGGGTTTTTCGAAGTCCGCCGGCTCCATGGTGTTGCCCGGCGTGTTCAGCTGCTGCTGGCGATAGTTGTTGAGCGCGTTGGTGAAATCCTGCTGCGAGATTTCATGCCCGTCGACCTTGGCGACCCAGGTCGCATTGCTTTGGCTGAAATAGCCCTCGATGCCGAAGAACAGGAAGGCGACCACCACCAGCACGCCGAAAATCGTGATGGCGATCCAGCTCTTGAACAGGTTGCGGATGGACTGCAGCATGGGTACCGCCGTGGCTTTCTGGACGAACGAACCGGCTATTGTACGGGAAGCCGGCCGGGTTCTGGTCCGGCCGTGCCCATGCGCGGCTGCCTTGGCCCCGCACCCGGAACAAGACCAAGTCGTTCATCAGCCACATGACCCCCGTCAAGATGGCGCGGCGACGCCGCGGCGACCCTTGGTGCGCTACCAAACAGCACCAACCGACATGGGTGACCCTTCCCGCAATTTGCACATGGCAGCGCAGCGATGAGTGCCGCTACTCCATTTCCTGCCCGGGAACCGCGCGACCATGCGCTGGACGCCTGCTTCCTCGGCCCCTACGGCGAAAACGGCGCGCTGCTGGAAAAGCTGCTGGTGGAGTTCCTGCGGGACCATGTTTACTGGCGGCGCAACTTCCATCCGGAAGATCCGCCGGCGATCGCGACGACCACGGCTTACCACCCCGATTACCTCGCCTTCGAATCGCGCATCCGCCGCGAGCTGCACCTGCTTTCCGCCGCGTTGAAGAAGTCAGTGCCGTTCCACAGTCCCCGCTACATCGGGCACATGGCCTCCGACCTGCTGCTGCCGGGCCTCGCGGCGCAGATGCTGACGATGCCCTACAACCCCAACAACGTCAGCGAGGATGCCGCGCCGGTCACGGTGGACATGGAAGTGCAGGTCGGGCTGCAACTGGCCCGCATGCTGGGCTATCCGCACGATCCGGCGCATTCCGCCTGCGCATTCGGACACCTCACTTCGGGCGGCACCCTCGCCAACTACCAGGCCCTGCGGCTCGCGCTGGCATTGAAGGCATTCCCGCTGGCGCTCAGCGCCGCCGGCGTGCCGGACCTGGAATTGCCCGAAGATGACTGGCATGCGTTCAATCTGCCGCCCGCCGACGGCATCGTGCTGCTGGATGCGTGGCAGCGTTGGCTGGCCGCACAAGCTCCGGGCGAACGCCTGCGCTGGTTCGAGCGGGTCGAGCGCGAACGCGTCGAGCAACGCGGCCTCGCCGGCTTCTTCGCCGCCCACCCGCAAGCCGGCGTGCCACGCGTGCTCGCGCCGGTGACCGCGCATTACTCGTGGAGCAAGGGCCTGAAGCTGCTGGGCCTCGGCCGCGACCAGCTCGAATTGCTGCCGACCGTCGGCACGCGCCTCGACGCAGCGGCCCTGCGCGACACGCTGGCGCGCTGCGCGCGCGAACACCAGCCGGTGTTGCTGTGCGTGGCGGTGCTGGGCGGCACCGAATACGGCACCATCGATCCAATCGACGCGGTGCTGGCCGCACGCGCGGACGCGCAGCGTGCGGGGCTCGGTTTCAGCGTGCACGTGGATGCCGCCTGGGGCGGCTATATCGCCACGCTGTTCCGCAACGGAGATGGCTCGCTGCGCGGCCGCGATGAAGTCGCCGCCGATTTCGTCGACTTCCCGACGCCGGCCGTGCACGCCGCGTTCGCCGCCCTCGGCGATACCGATTCAGCGACGGTCGATCCGCACAAACTCGGCTACCTGCCGTACGGCAGCGGAGCCTTCGTCTGCCGCGACCACCGCGCCATGACACTCCTGTCGGAGCGTGCCGATTACGTGTTCCCTGCCGATGCCGCCACCGATTACCTTGCCCGTTACCGCAACTTCGGCCAGTTCATCCCGGAAGGCTCCAAGGCCGGCGCGGCGGCCGCCGCGGTGTACGTCACCCACAAGGTGCTGCCGCTCGACCACGCGCATTTCGGACGCCTGCCGCGCGCCACCGTGCGCGCGGCCGAAGCCTTCCACGCCCGCGCCCAGCGTTTCGCGCTGGAGCTGGCCGGCACGGCCGAGGTGCTGGTGCCGTTCGCGCCCGACAGCAACCTCGTCTGCCTGGCGCTCAACCCGCACGGCAACGCGTCGCCGGCACGCGCCAATGCGTTCGTGCGCGCGTTGCACGACGAACTGCGCAGCGATCCACAGCACCCGTTGCAGTTCAAGGAATTCTTCGGCTCGATGACCAGCCTGCGCCGGGAGCTGCTCGGCAAAGGCGAAACCGCCCGCATCTACGGTGCGCTCGGGCTGAACGAAACCCGTAGCGAAGACGGTGATGACCGCCTGCTGATCCTGCGCCATACCCTGATGAACCCGTACCTGATCGACCGCGAAAACGACATCAGCTACATCGACCGTTATTTTGATTTCCTCGCACGCCGCGTGCGTGCATTGCTGGCCGCGCAGCCGAACACGCCGCCACAGGATTGAATGACCACAACACGAGGCACGCCTTGGGAATAACGCGTCGCTTCGCTGCCACGCTCCCGCTACTCATCCACGCCATCGGAACCTGACATGATCTTCGCCTTGTTCGGCTACGGCCGTTTCGGCCGGGCCTTCGCCGACCTGCTGCGGCAAGCCGGCCACGACGTCCGCGTGTTCGACCCGCACGCCGAGGTGCCCGCCGCGCTGGCCAGCGCCTCACCGGGAGATGCGATTGCGGACGCCGGATGGGTGGTACTGGCGATGCCGGTGCCGCTGCTGCACAAGGCGTTGCGCGAACTGCGTCCCCTGCTGCAATCCGGACAGACCGTGCTCGACGTCGGCAGCGTGAAGGAACGCCCGTGCGCGTTGCTCGACCAGTATCTGGGCGACGCGATCCCGCACGCCGGCACCCACCCGTTGTTCGGCCCCTTGAGCCTTGCCCGCGGTGAACCCTTGCGCGTCGTGCTGTGCGCCAGCACCCGCCACCCCGATGCCGCGCGGCGCACGCGCGCGCTGTTCGAGTCGTTGCATTGCACAGTGATCGAACAGGACCCGGCGGCGCACGACCAGGCCATGGCACGCACCCACGCGCTCGCGTTCTTCATCGCCCGCGCGCTGGCGGAGATGGGCGTGGGCGATGACCTTGCGATGGCGCCGCCTTCCTTCCTCGGCCTCGCCAACATGCTGGCCGCGGTGCGCGGCGACGCTGGCCACCTGTTCACGGCGATCCAGCACGAGAACCCGTACGCAGAAGCCGCGCGCGCAAAATTGCTGGAGCATCTGGACACGATCCACCGCCGTCTCAAGGCCGGCGACACGCTCCGCATTCCGTCCGCATGCGAAACCGGATCGGGCTCTGTCGAAGGCGACGCGCCCGGTCAGCGCTTCCGTACAACTTCCGTCGTCCAGTCCGGCGCATCAAAATAGCGCGGGTACACCGGGACCGCTGTACGCACCGCCTGCAGCTGCCGCATGTCCTTCGCGTCGGCCTTGAATTTCTGCGCGGCCGTGAACGGCGGCACCAGCCTGCCGTGCAGCACCGCATCCGTTTCCGGCGCGAGCTTGCACTTGGCAAAGAGTCGGCGGCCGCAGCGCCACCGTGGCGACGGGCAACACAAGAGACAGGCTCGCGGCGCGCAGCGATCAACTCCCGGGCGGCGGATGCCGCAACGCTCCGGACACCAGTCGATGTACTGCCAGATGCAGTTGACCCAGCGCAAGCCAAGACTCAGGCTCTGGCGAACACCAGGCTGCCGTTGGTGCCGCCGAAGCCGAAGCTGTTGGACATCACGGTAGCGACTTTGGCCTGACGGCTTTCACGCAGGATGGGGAATCCCTGCGCACGTTCGTCCAGCGCCTCGATGTGCGCCGAGCCGGCCATGAAACCGTCGCGCATCATCAGCAGGCTGTAGATCGCCTCGTGCACGCTGGCCGCGCCTAGCGAGTGGCCGGTGAGGGCCTTGGTGGAGGACAAGGGTGGCACGTCGCTGCCGAAGGCCTCGCGCACGGCGTTCAATTCCACGATGTCGCCCAGCGGCGTGGCGGTGCCGTGGGTGTTCAGGTAATCGACGTGGCCGTTGACGTTGGCCAGCGCCATCCGCATGCAGCGCGCCGCGCCTTCGCCCGAGGGCGCCACCATGTCGGCGCCATCCGACGTGACGCCGTAACCGACCAGTTCGGCATGGATGCGTGCACCGCGTGCCTTGGCGTGCTCGTAATCCTCCAGCACCAGCATCCCACCGCCGCCCGCGATCACGAAACCGTCGCGGCCCACGTCATAGGGACGCGAAGCCTGCTGGGGGTCGTGGTTGCTGCCAGTGGAGAGCGCACCCATCGCATCGAACTGCACGGCCATGCCCCAGTGTTCTTCCTCGCCGCCGCCGGCGAACACCACGTCCTGCACGCCATGCCGGATCAAATCTGCTGCGGCGCCGATGCAATGCGCCGACGTCGCGCAGGCGGCGGAGATCGAATAGCTTGGCCCCAGGATGCCGAACGCGGTCGCGAGGTTCGCCGACACGGTCGAACACATCGTGCGCGGCACCATGAACGGACCGACCTTGCGCACACCCTTGGCACGCAACAGGTCGGCGGCCTCGATCTGCCAGCGCGGCGAGCCGCCGCCGGAGCCGGCAATCACCCCGACACGCGGATGCCGGATCTGTTCCAGCGTGAGCCCGGCATCGGCGATCGCATCGCGCATCGCGACGTACGCATAGGCCGCCGCATCACCCATGAAACGGCGCAGCTTGCGGTCGATGGTCGCATCGAGGTCGATCTGCGGGACCCCGGCGACCTGGCTGCGCAAGCCCACGGCCGCGTATTCGGGTCGGGCGATGATGCCGCTGCGCAAATCACGCAATGCCTGCGACACGGCATCGAGCGCATTGCCGAGGCAGGACACGACGCCCATCCCGGTCACCACCACGCGGCGCACGTCAAAAACCCTCGGTGGACTGGAACAGGCCAACGCGCATGTCGCTGGCAGTGTAGATCAGGCGATCGTCGATGAAGGTCTTGCCATCGGCGATCACCAGCGCGAGCTTGCCGCGTTTCACCCGATGGATGTCGATTTCATAGCGCACCAGCTTCGCGTGCGGCAGCACCTGTCCGGTGAACTTCACCTCGCCGACGCCCAGCGCGCGGCCACGTCCGGGCTCACCCAGCCACGGCAGGAAGAACCCCGACAACTGCCACATCGCATCGAGGCCCAGGCAGCCCGGCATCACCGAATCGCCCATGAAATGGCAGTTGAAAAACCACATGTGCGGGTGGATGTCGAGCTCGGCCTTGATCAATCCCTTGCCGTAGGCGCCGCCCTCTTCGGAGATGTGGGTGATGCGGTCGAACATCAGCATCGGCGGCGCCGGCAGGCGCGCGTTGCCGGGGCCGAACAGTTCGCCGCGGCCGCAGGCCAGCAGTTGCTCGTAGTCGAACGAAGAAGGACGCACCATCGATCACCCGCGTGACAGGATTGCGCAGTCTGCGAGAGGCCGCTGCCCGGCCATCTGATCCGCGTCATGCATCCGTGGAATATACCGTGGCGCGTGCTGCAAAACACCACGAACTGCTTCAAGCCGGGCAGCCATGATCCTCGCGCCAGTGTGCGCCCAGGCTGCGGCTACGCAGTCGCATCGCTCGCAGCAGCGCCTGCGCGAGACGCATCTGCCAGGCGCCATCGGCAGCCGCCGTGCAGACTTGCCAGGCATCGCGCAGTTCACCGGCCTCGCGCACCGGGCCCGCGGCGCGCCACAGCAGCTCGCGCAGGGCCGGCAGGCCTTCCGCTGGCAGCGAGGCGCCGCGTTCGATCCAGCGGTGTGTGCCGCCCGCCTGCAGCACGGGCACCTTGGCCAATGCCGCGCCCAGCCGGCGCCCGCAGGCCACCGCTTCCAGCAACGAATTGCTGGCCAGCCGGTTGGCGCCATGCACGCCGTTGCAGGCCACCTCGCCAGCCGCGTACAACCCGGGGATGGACGTATGGCCATCCAGATCGGTGGCGACGCCGCCCATGTGGAAATGCGCGACCGGCGAGATCGGCAGGCGCTCCCTGCGCGGGTCGAGCCCATGCGCCAGGCACGCCGCCAGCACCGTCGGGAAACGGCGTTCCCATTCGCCCTCGATCGGCGTGGCGTCCAGCCAGGTGCTGCCGCCTTGCTGGCGCACCGCCCAGACCCGCCGCGCCACCACGTCGCGCGGTGCCAGATCGCCCAGCGGGTGCAGGTCCGCCATCAACGGCCGGCCCTCGCCGTCGTACAGGTGCGCGCCGGCGCCGCGCAGGGCCTCGGTGAGCAGCGGCAGGCTGTGGCCTTCCACTGCCAATGCGGTCGGATGGAATTGCACGAATTCGAGGTCGCGCGGCTCGGCGCCGGCCGCCAGCGCCAGCGCGAGGCCGGAACCGTCCGCGCCCGGCGGATTGCTGGTATGCGCGTACAGCGCACCTATGCCGCCGGTGGCCACCACCACCAGCGCGGCTTCGATTTCCTCGTGGCGCCGCTGTGCATCGCGGATGCGCACGCCAGCCACGCGGTCGCCGCGCAGCAGCAAGGCATCCACGTCGGCGTCGCCACGCCACTGTACGTGGCTCGCCTGTTCCACCCGCGCTTGCAACGCCTGTACCAGCATCGCGCCCGTGGCATCGCCGCCCGCGTGCACGATGCGGTGCATGCCGTGCCCGCCTTCGCGACCAAGCTGCAGATGTCCACCGGAAGCACGATCGAACACCACGCCCTGTTCCGCCAGCCACGCCACCGTGGCCGGCGCCACGTCGCACAACCAGCGCACCGCGGCTGCGTCGTTGTGATGCGCACCTGCGACCAGGGTGTCCTCGGCGTGCGCCGCCGGACTGTCGCCCTCACCCACCGCCGCGGCAATGCCGCCTTGCGCCATCGCGCTGGCGCTGCCCTCGGAGGCGCGGCACAGCAGCCGCACCGGCGCGGGCGCGGCTGCCAACGCCGTAGCCATCCCGGCCACGCCGCTGCCGATCACCACGATGGGCAGGCGCGCCTGCGTCACACGGTTTCGCGCCGGCCCACCGCCAGCATGCGATCCAGCGCGCGGCGCGCGCCGGCGATCACGTCGGCCGGAATCTCGATCGCGTGCTTGAGGTCACGCAGCGCCGCGTAGATGTTCTGCAGCGTGATCCGCTGCATGTGCGGGCACAGGTTGCAGGGCTTGATGAACTCGGTCTGCGGGAACTGCGATTTCAGATTGTCGGCCATCGAGCACTCGGTGACCATCGCCACCCGCGCCGGCTTCTCGCGCGCCAGCCACTTGCCCATCGCGGTGGTGGAGCCCACGAAATCGGCTTCGGCCAGCACTTCCGGCGAGCACTCGGGATGCGCGACGACCTTGCTGCCGAATTGCTCACGCACGTGCCGCACTTCGCGCGCGGTGAACTTCTCATGCACTTCGCAGCGACCATGCCACAGGATGATCTCGACGTCGGTCTGCCTGGCGATGTAACGGCCGAGGAATTCGTCGGGCAGGAAGATCACCCTGGGCGAATCCATCGCCTCGACCACTTGTACCGCGTTGGCCGAGGTGCAGATCGCATCGGACTCGGCCTTCACCGCCGCGGAAGTGTTGGCGTAACTGACCACCGGCACGCCCGGATGTTGCGCCTTCAGCGCACGCACGTCCGCGGCCGTGATCGAGGACGCCAGCGAGCAGCCCGCTTCGAGATCGGGGATCAGCACGGTCTTTTCCGGCGCGAGGATCTTGGCGCTCTCGGCCATGAAGTGCACGCCGCACACCACGATCAGGTCGGCGTCGCACCCGGCCGCGGCCTTGGCGAGACCCAGCGAATCGCCGGTGACATCGGCCACGCCATGGAAGATTTCCGGCGTCTGGTAGCTGTGCGCCATGATCACCGCGCCGCGCTGCTTCTTGAGCTTGTTGATCGCATCGATCCACGGCAGGTGCAGCGGGATTTCGAGGCACGGCACCAGCGGTTCCAGACGCGCAGCCAGCGCCGCGTATTCGTCGGCGAGGTCGTCGCGCCACACCGGCGCGGGCAATTCGGCGAGGTTGTGCATGGCAGTCAGGCGAGCGAACCAACCCGGTATTCTAAGTGCGGCCAACGTGCCGCGCGCATCGACATGGTTACCTGTTCATGCCGCGAGCCAACGCGGTGGGCGCCAGGACCCTGCCGGCGATTCAGATGATCGAGCATGCCGGGCACGGCGCGTGTAGCGCCTTGACCGGAGTCAGGTCATGCAGCTTTCACACATGACAGCGACGCGGTCACCGCAACGCGCGCGTGCCGCTCCACTCCAGCTGCAGCCACAGCTTGGTGTCGTCGGCGCTGAAACCGTCGGCGCGATAACGCGCCAGCTTGACCAAGCCGGTCAGGCCCGGCAGCAAGGGATAACCCAGCGAGGCGTCCCATTCGCTGCCGTAGCGGCGCCCGTTGTTCGCGCGGAAGTCGTGCCAGGCCACGATCCACGCCATGCGCGCGGCCATACCTGTACGACCCAGCGCACCATTCAACGCGGCGTAGCGGTCATTCAAGCCACCCACGGGCGTTACGGTGAAACGGTCGTCCCAGCCGTTGAATGAATGCAGCGTGGCGAGTGGCGTCTGCAGCGCCGTGCGGCCGTCACCACCCAGATGTTCCCAGCCAAGCTTGCCGGTGAGGCCGGACCAGGTCCATGCGGGTTCTACCAGCCAGTACTTGTGCGAGAAGTGTTGCGGATTGTTGGCGTAATCGGTCTGGTGCGCCGCTTCCAGCGCCCAGCCGAAACCGTTGCCCGCCGGCTTGCCGGTCCAGCGCGCGCCCACGGTGGCGCTGGAGGCGGTGGCGACGTCGCGATCCTCGTGCAGGTAGGCATAGCCGACCCACTGCTGGGGGCCGTGCTGGAACTGCAGGTTGACGAGATGGGTATCGAGATCGCGCTCACGCGCCAGCGGATCCAGCGCGTCGCGCCCGGCCGAACGGTACACATGGTCCAGCCACGCATAACGCAAGGTCCAACCCACTGCCGGCTGCCATTGCATGGACACGGCATCGAAGGTCTGCGGGTGTTGGCGCCAGCCGCCGTCGCCGATCCAGCGATTGTTGTCCAGCACGATGCGCTGGCGACCCGCAATCGCGCCGAAACTCCCACCCTGCCAACCGATCCAGGCCTGGCTGATTTCGGCACCGCGCGGATCGGTGATCGCCGGCCAAGCCGTGCGCCCGTTCGCGCCGCTGTTGTAGTCGTTGCCGGCGCTGGCGACGCCGTTGCCTTCCAGCAGTCCGCTCCAACCCGCGCCGAAGTTTGCCCGCAGGCCGAGGCGCAATCGCGCGGTGTCGGCACGCGCGTCACGCGCGAAGGCGGCATTGTCCACCTGCTCGTGGCGCAGGCGCAGGTTCCATTCCAGTTGCAGCGGCGCATCCTGCGGCGATGCCTGGCCGGTATCGGCGCGCGCCACCGGCACCGCGATCAGCGACAACAGGCAGGCGACGGCAACCACACGTTGCATGAGGTTTTCCCTAGGGACCGCGCGCAGCCTAGACGGAGCCTCGATGCGGCCATTGACACGCATCAACCAAACCGCATTTCATCACGCGGTATCGGCAGCAACAAGTTCGACATCAGTCTGCGCGATGCGGCTGCGCACCGCGCGCACGGCCGCGCCCGAAGCGCTGTGCACGCCACGCGCGACGGATGGCCGCCGGAGGCGGTCAGTTGCCGAGCAGGCCGCGGCCGAGTTCGCGCAAACGCACTGGATCGAGCAGCCGCAGGTCGCGGCCATCGAGCGCAATCAGCCGCTGCGTGCGGAAACGCGCGAGCACGCGGCTCACGGTTTCGGCCGCGAGGCGCAGGTAATTGGCGATGTCGCCACGCGACATGCTGAGCCGGAACTCGGTTCCCGACGCGCCGCGCGCGGTGTAGCGCTCGCCGAGATCGACCAGGAATGCGGCGACGCGCACATCGGCGGGATGATCGCCCACCAGCAGGCTGGCAGCGCCCAGTTCCTTGCTGAGCAGGCGGAACAGGTGCTGTTGCACCGCCGGCCGGTTCGCGGCGAGCGTGCTCATGGCCGGGAACGAGAAGCGGCACAGGAAGGTGTCCTCCAGCGCCACCGCATCGCACGGGAAATGCCCGGGGTAGATCGCATTCAGGCCGATCACCTCGCCCGGAAGGTGGAACCCGAGGACGTGTTCACGGCCCTCGGGGTCGATCTGCCGCGTCTTCACCGTGCCCGCGCGTACCGCGAATACCGCTTCGAACGGATCGCCCTGATGGAAAACCACGTCGTCCGCACGGCATGGACCCAGATGTTCCATCAATCCGTGCAACGGCGACAATTCGGGCTTGCCGAAGCCGACCATCGCGCAGGCGTGGTACAGCGCGCAGGTCCTGCAGAAATCCGTGGCCGCATCGATCCCGCCGGCGGCATCGGGCCTGTCGCGCCAGCGTTCGAACGGCCGGAGGTTGCGTGCTACCACGGCGCGCTGGCTCACTGCTTCCTCCTCAAATCGCGCGCGAGAACCGCGCCGGTGCGGCATCCTTGCCGAGATAGGCATCGAAACACATGGCCACATTGCGCAGCAGCAGGCGCCCGCGCGGGGTCACCCGCAGCATCCGTTCGTCCAGCGTCACCAAGCCGTCGCGCGCGAGGTCGCGCAGGTGCGCCAATTCCTGCACGAAGTAATCCGCGAACGCGAACCCGTGCTGCAGGCCGCACTGCTGCATGTCGACCTGGCCGTGGCACATCAGCTCGTTGATCACCTCGCGACGGATGCGGTCGTCCTTGTCCAGCAGCAAACCACGCATCACCGGCAGCCGCCCGGCATCCAGCGCCGCGTAGTAACCGACGAGGTCGCGCGCGTTCTGCGTGTAACTGTCGCCGATGCGGCCGATGGCGCTGACGCCGAGGCCGATGATGTCGCAGTCGCCATGCGTCGAATAGCCCTGGAAATTGCGCTGCAGCGTGCCGTTGCGCTGCGCCTGTGCCAGTTCGTCGCTGCTGCGGGCGAAGTGATCCATGCCGATGTAGGTGAACCCCGCGGCCGTGAGCCGTTCCAGCGCGCAGCCGAACAGCGCGAGTCGGGTGGCGGCGTCGGGCAGCTCGGCAGCCTTGATCTGGCGCTGCGCCTTGAACTGCTCCGGCAGGTGCGCGTAGCCATACACCGCGACACGGTCAGGTTCCAGCGCCAGCACCTGGCTCAGGGTATGGCTGAAGCCATCCAGCGTCTGCAGCGGCAGCCCGTAGATCAGGTCCACGCTGACCGAACGGAACGCCGCCGCACGCGCCGCGTCGATCACCGCCCGGGTCTGTTCGAAGGTCTGGATGCGGTTCACCGCCTGCTGCACCTTCGGATCGAAATCCTGGATCCCGACCGAGATGCGGTTGAAGCCCAATCGACCGAGTTCGCGCACGTATTCGGCATCGGCAAAGCGCGGGTCGATCTCGATGCCGAATTCGCGATCCTCCTCGCGGCTGAAAGCGAAGTGTCGCGACAGCGACTGCAGCAGTTCGTCCATGCGCGCGGCGTCGAGGAAGTTCGGCGTGCCGCCGCCGAAATGCAGCTGCCGCACCGGACGGTCGCGGTCGAACAGCGGCGAAACCAGCTCGATCTCGCGGTACAGCCGTTCGAGGTAACGGTCGGCCTGCGTCACGTCGCGCGTGATCACGCGGTTGCAGCCGCAGTAGAAACACGGGCTCATGCAGAACGGCACGTGCACGTACAGCGACAGCGAGCGCGGGATCGGCTCCTCGTTGGAAGCGCGCGCGGCGCGACGCAACTCCGGCTCGCCGAAATCGGGGCGGAACTGCGGCGCGGTCGGGTAACTCGTGTAGCGCGGACCCGGCACGTCGTAACGCGAGATCAACGCGGCATCGAACTCCGGGGTTTGCAGGCTGGCAACCATGCCGGCGAGTCTGTCAGGGCCACGCCGGCCCTCCTTGATGTCCGTCAAGCTGGCGGCTTTTCCCTGCCATCTGGTGTGCGTGATCCGCACGTGTTGCGCTGCGCTTGACCCGCGTCAAGACGCTGGCCGCGTGACGGCGAATCATGGCGGGGTTCACTGCAACACACTTCGCTCACCCGGAGGAGCAACCCCTTGGAATTCCGTGTCCAGCTGGCAGGCATGCACGTCGATCAAGACGCGTTGCAAACCCTGTTGTTCGACATTGATCCGGCAGCCATGGTGGATGTTGACCGCGATGGATCCTTGCGCGTCGCGGCGGCAACCAGCACGGCTGCCCTTGCGGAACTGCTGCACCGCAGCGGCTGCCCGGTCAAGCCGGCGCAGGTACTGGAGGTGCCGTCGTTTTGTTGCGGAGGTTGCAGCACCTGAGGCGCGCGGCGTGCGCGTTGCCTACCGCTTTCCACTTCCCGCAGGAGCGTTCCCGTGCCCTTCGACATCCTGATCATCGGCGCCGGCCCGGCCGGCCTGTGTTTCGCTCGATCCATGTCAGGCTGCGGCCTGCGCATCGGCATCCTTGAACGCCAGGCTGCGCCCACGCTGGCCGAGCCCGCGGACGATGGCCGCGAGATTGCCATCACCCACCACTCGCAGCGCCTGCTGCGCGAACTCGGGCTGTGGACACGGCTGCGTGCGGAAGACATCGGTACCTTGCGCGACGCCAAGGTCATCGACGGCAACGACCACGACGGGCTGCTGTTCCACCACGACGAGGCCGGCACCAACCAGCTCGGCTGGCTGGTCAGCAACCACGCGATTCGCAGCGCCGCGTACGCCGAAGCTTCGACGCAGGCCGACATCGAACTGATGACCGGGACCGGGGTTGCGGCCCTGCACACCGATGCCGATGGCGCCGCGGTGCACCTGGACAACGGCAACGTACTGCACGCCGGGCTGGTAATCGCAGCGGACAGTCGCTTCTCCGAAGCGCGCCGGGCCATGGGCATCACCGCGGACATGCACGACTTCGGCAAGACCATGCTGGTGTTGCGCATGCAGCACGACGCCCCGCACGCGCAAACCGCGTGGGAGTGGTTCGGCACCGGCCAGACCCTGGCGCTGCTGCCGCTGCACGATCCGCACACGTCCTCGGTGGTGTTGACCCTGCACCCGGCGCGGATGCGCGAACTGCTGGCGCTCGACGACGCGGCGCTGGGCATTGCGATGGCCGAACGATTCCAGCAGCGGCTGTGCGCGATGCGCGTGGCAGGCCCCCGCTGCGCCTATCCACTGGTGGGCGTGTATGCGCGGCGGTTCACGGCCGAACGGTTTGCGTTGATCGGCGATGCCGCGGTCGGCATGCATCCGGTAACCGCGCACGGCTTCAACTTCGGCCTGCTCGGCCAAGACACGCTGGCCCGGGAATTGCGCGCCGCATTACGGGGCGACCAGCCCTGCTGGGGCGACGCGCCGCTGCGGCGCTACGCGCGCCGGCACCGCCTCGCCACGCGGCCGCTGTACCTGGCCACGCAGATGCTGGCCGGCCTGTATACCGACGACCGTGGTCCGGTACGGGTGCTGCGCAAACTGGCGCTGCGCAGCGGCGCGCGTTTCGGACCGTTCCGGCGGCTGGTGATGTCCGGCCTTGTCGGCGAGCGCGGTGGCGTGCCGCTGCCGCTGCGTATCCTGCACGGCCGCGCGTGACACCTCGTCGGGAGACGCGAGGCGCATTATGCAAGGGGGAAACGAAACGGCGACCCAAGGTCGCCGTTTCGTTCAAACCGCGCAGGCCTTGTCCATGGCGGTCATTCGACGACCGCCGGCAGCTTCTCGGCGGCCTCGGTTCCTACGGTGAGCTCGCCGTCGCGCACGCCAAGGTTGACCTTGCCGCCGTCGACCAGCTTGCCGAACAACAGTTCGTCGGCGATCGCACGCTTGACCTTGTCCTGGATCAGCCGCGCCATCGGCCGCGCACCCATCTGCGGATCGAAGCCGTGCTCGGCCAGCCAGCGCCTTGCGTCGGCGTCCACGTTCAGCGACACGCGCTTTTCCAGCAACTGCGCTTCCAGCTCGATCAGGAACTTGTCCACCACGCGCAGGATGTGCTCCATTTCCAGCGGCTTGAACTGCACCACCGCATCCAGGCGGTTGCGGAATTCAGGCGTGAAGGTGCGGCGGATCACTTCCATCGCATCCGTGGCGTGGTCCTGTTCGAGGAAACCGATGCTGCGGCGCGACGCCTGGCGCGCGCCCGCATTGGTGGTCATCACCAGGATCACGTTGCGGAAATTCGCCTCGCGGCCGTTGGTGTCGGTGAGCACGCCGTGGTCCATGATCTGCAACAGGATGTTGTACAGGTCCGGATGCGCCTTTTCGATTTCGTCCAGCAGCAGCACGCAATGCGGATGCTTGACCACCTGTTCGGTGAGAAGGCCGCCCTGGTCGAAACCGACGTAGCCCGGCGGTGCGCCAATCAGGCGCGACACCGAATGCGGCTCCATGTATTCGGACATGTCGAAACGCACCAGCTCGATGCCGAGCTGCAGCGCCAGTTGCCGCGTGACCTCGGTCTTGCCGACGCCGGTCGGACCGGCAAACAGGAAGTTGCCGATCGGCTTGTTGGGATCGCCGAGGCCCGAGCGCGCCATCTTGATCGCCGATGCCAAGGTGTCGATCGCTTCGTCCTGCCCGAAGATCACCATCTTCAGGTTGCGGTCGAGGTTCCTCAGCACGTCGCGGTCGGACGCCGACACCTGTTTTTGCGGGATGCGCGCCATACGCGCCACGATGTACTCGACTTCCGGGACATCGACCTTGCCGGTGCGCTTGTCCTCGGGCAGCAGGCGCTGGTGCGCGCCAGCCTCGTCGATCACGTCGATGGCCTTGTCGGGCAGCAGCCGGTCGGGGATGTGCTTGACCGACAGTTCGACCGCGGCCTTCAGCGCGTCGTCGCTGTAGGTGACGTTGTGGTGTTCCTCGAAGCGCGACTTCAGGCCTTTCAGGATTTCCACGCTTTCGGCCGCCGTAGGTTCGACGATGTCGATCTTCTGGAAACGCCGCGCCAGCGCGCGGTCCTTCTCGAACACGCCGCGGAATTCCTGGAAGGTGGTCGAACCGATGCAGCGCAGTTCGCCCGAGGCCAGCACCGGCTTGATCAGGTTGGACGCATCCATGGTGCCGCCGGAGGCCGAACCCGCGCCGATGATGGTGTGGATTTCGTCCACGAACAGGATCGCGTTCGGATCCTTCTTCAGCTGCGCGATCACGGCCTTCAGGCGCTTCTCGAAATCGCCGCGGTACTTGGTGCCCGCGACCAGCGCGCCGAGATCGAGCGCCCAGACCGTGGCGTCTTCCAACACGGCCGGAACCTTGCCCTCGACGATGCGGCGGGCAAGGCCTTCGGCCAGCGCGGTCTTGCCGACCCCGGATTCGCCCACGTACAGCGGATTGTTCTTGCGCCGGCGGCACAGCACCTGGATGGTGCGCTCGATTTCTTCCTCGCGGCCGATCAGCGGGTCGATCTTGCCCTGCTCGGCGCGTTCGTTGAGGTTGGTCGCGTATTCGACCAGCGCGTTGTCCTTGTCCTTGCCTTCCTGCTCGGCTTCGGTGCCGGCCTCGCCCGGCGCGGGCGCGGATTCGGACTCGTGGCCGATCTTGGCGATGCCGTGCGACACGTAGTTGACCACGTCCAGCCGTTCGACTTCCTGCTGGTGCAGGAAGTACACGGCGTGCGAATCCTTCTCGCCGAAGATCGCGACCAGCACGTTGGCGCCGGTCACTTCCTTCCGGCCGGACGATTGCACGTGATAGACCGCGCGCTGCAGCACGCGCTGGAAGCCCAGCGTCGGCTGGGTGTCGCGCTCGTCGCCGGATGGCAGCACCGGCACGGTCTCGGTGATGATCGAGCGCAGGTCCTTGGCGAGCTTGTCGAGGTCCGCGCCGCAGCCGCGCAGCACCGCCGCCGCGGTCGGATTGGCCAGCAGTGCAAGCAGCAGGTGCTCGACCGTCATGAATTCATGACGCTGTTCGCGGGCCTCCTTGTAGCACTGGCCAATGGTGTATTCGAGGTCCTTGCTGAACATGAGTAGGGGTCTCCGAATCTCTTTCCCCCGATATGGGGGCGGTTACAACTTTTCCATCGTGCAAAGCAGCGGATGCTGGTGGACGCGGGAAAACTCGTTGACCTGCGCCACCTTGCTTTCTGCAACTTCGCGGCTGAACACGCCGCAGACACCCTTGCCGCGGGTGTGGACGTGCAACATCACCTGGGTTGCACGCTCACGCGCCATGTTGAAAAACGTCTCCAGCACCTCCACCACGAATTCCATCGGCGTGTAGTCGTCGTTCAGCAGCACCACCTGGTACTGCGGCGGACGTGCCGTCTCCGGACGGCTGGGCTCCACCATCACACCCTGTTCGCGTTCACTTTCGTTGTCGGGGGTCTTTCCGGGTGTCATCGGCCAAGAGCCTTTTGGCTTGAGTATATGCCCGCGATCGCGGGCAAGCGATGGCAATACGTCACACCAGATGATGGCAAAATGATGGAATTTCCAGTGCCCGCTCGTATGGACGAAATTTCAACCGCGCCGGATCGCGCCACCGTCTGGTGCCCCCACGTTACCGTGGCCTGCGTCATCGCCGACGGCGACCGCTTTCTGATGGTCGAGGAAGAGGTCCGCGGGATCCGCCAGCTCAACCAGCCGGCGGGCCATCTGGAGCCCGGCGAAACGCTGGCCCAGGCCGCCCTGCGCGAGACGCTGGAGGAAACCGGATGGGACGTCGCGCTGGACCACTTCATCGGCGTGCATCAGTGGCACAGCCCTGTGCACGACCACCAGATCGTGCGCTTCGCCTTCGCCGGCCACGCGTTGCGGCACCACCCCGAACGCCCATTGGACGCCGGGATCGTGCGCGCGCTGTGGATGTCCTACGAGGAAATCGCCGCCTCTGGCGATAGCCTGCGCAGCCCGCTGGTATTGGCCACGCTGGATGACTGGCTGGCCGGGCAGCGCCTGCCGCTCACCATCGTGCGCGCGCTGCTGCCGATGGAGGCGTGAGCGTGCGCGTCACGGTCGGCATGTCCGGCGGGGTCGATTCCTCGGTGGCAGCGCTGCTGCTGCAACGCGTCGGCCATGACGTGTCCGGCGTGTTCATGCTGAACTGGGAAGACGAGGATCCCGGTCAAAAAGGTACTTCCGGGTGCCACGCCGATGAAGACCGCAAAGACGCGCTGGCGGTCTGCGCCCGGCTCGGCATTCCCTTCCGCAGCGTCAACTTCGCCGCCGAATACCGCCAACGCGTGTTCGCGCATTTCCTCGAAGAATACCGCGCCGGGCGCACGCCGAACCCCGACGTGCTGTGCAACCGCGAAATCAAGTTCGGGTGCTTCCTCGCCGCGGCGCACGCCGAAGGCGCCGAAAAACTCGCCACCGGACACTACGCGCGCGTGCTGTACGCGGATGGACGTTGGAAGTTGCTGCGCGCACGCGACGCCGCCAAGGACCAGACCTACTTCCTGCACACGCTCGACCA
>JAFEDX010000196.1 GCA_018241365.1 Pseudomonadota bacterium | reverse complement strand
GATCATGTCGGCGATGTCGCTGTCCTGGCGGTTCGCTCCATTCACGTCGAGCGACAACCGCGCGTGCGTCGGATGGCCGATTGCTGCAGCAGCGTGCAGCGCGGAAACCGGTGCGGACGCATCGAAGCCCTTGGCGACATCCCAGGGCATGCCCTGGGCCTTCATCGCGGCCTGCAGGTCGCGGCGGGTCAGGTCGAGGCCCACGCCGTAGCCGAATACACAATCCAGTGCGCGTGCCGGATCGATGTCGCGTCCGCCGTCTTGCAGCGCCACTACCATTTCCACCTCGTGGTGCAACTCGTGTGTCGCGGGCGGGTATGGAACATCGCCGCCGCCAGCGACGAGCGCGTCCGCGGGCTTCGTGAAGAACACCGGGTTGGCGCGGCTGACGGTTTGTGCGCCCATCTCTTTCGCATGCTCGGCGTAGTTGCGGCCGATGCAGTAGATGCGGTGCACGGGGAAGCGAGCGTCGCTGCCGGCAATGGGCAGGCTTGGAACAGAAGGAGGGGCGAACACGAACGTCATCGGCGCGTTCCGGCGGTTGGGACTGGCGTGATTGTAGGGGCAGGCCCCTACGCAACGCGAAAAGTACGCAGCGGCTGAACGATATGACAGCTGTCAGCCGCGATGCTTGATGCCCGCCGCTGGCGGGTGGTGCGGCGGCACGCCACGATATGCCAGACTTGCGCGGCCGCGGATGGCGCGCACGGGGACGACGAGTGAACGACAACCGGTCCAACGACGATTTACTGCACCAGTTGCGCATCGATCGCGCGCAGCGCGATGACGATGAGTCGCCGCGGCGCTGGCCGTGGATCGTGGCCGTCATTGTTGCGATCGTGGTCATCGCGGGCGGCATCGCCGCGTTCACGTTGCGCGGGCAGGCGATGACGGTGCAGACCTCGACCGCGGTGGCGGCAGCTTCCGGCAGCGATGCCGCAGTGTTGCAGGCGACCGGCTACGTGGTGGCGCGGCGCATGGCCACGGTCTCGGCGCAGATCATCGGCACCCTGACCCAGGTGTCGGTCGAGGAGGGCGAGACGGTCAAGGAGGGCCAGGTGCTGGCGCGGCTCGACCCCACTGCATATCAGGCGCAACTGGATGCGGTGCAGGCGCAGCACGCTGCGGCGCAGGCGCAAGTCGCCCAGGCGCGCGCAACGCTGATGCAGGCGCGCGCCGATGCCGCGCGCAACAACGCGATCCTGAAGCAGGGCTACATTTCCGCGCAGGCCGCGCAGCAGGCCAATACCCAGGTCGCCGCCGATGCGGCCGCACTCGATGTCGCGATCAAGCAGGTGGCGGCGGCCGCCGCGCAGGTGCAGGCCGCTAGGGTCAACCTGGGATTCACCATTATCCGCGCGCCGTTTGCAGGCGTGATCACTGCCAAGGATGCCGACGTGGGCGAAATCGTGTCGCCGTACACCGCGGGCGGTGGCGGCATCGCGGGTGGTCTCGCCACCATCGTGGACATGAATTCACTGGAAGTGGACGTGGACGTCAACGAGGCCTACATCAGCCGGGTCGTGCCGAACATGCCGGTGCAGGCGGTGCTGGATGCGTATCCCGACTGGAAGATCCCCGCGCACGTGATCGCGATCATCCCGAGCGCCGACAAGAGCAAGGCCACGGTGAAGGTGCGCATCGCGCTGGACCAGAAGGATCCGCGCATCATTCCGCAGATGGGCGTGCGCGTTTCATTTCTCGAAAAGAAGGACGCGAACCGCAAGCCCTTGCCGGGCGTACTGGTGCCAAAATCGGCGGTGGTGCAGCGCGGCGGCAAGGACGTGGTGTTCGTTGTCACCGATGGCCGTGCGCGACAGACCACGGTCACGACCGGTGGCGATTTTTCCGACATGAAGCAGGTCACGCAGGGTTTGAGCGCGGGTGCCGAAGTGGTGACCACGCCGTCCGCGGATTTGAAGGATGGCGAGAAGGTGCAGGTGAAAGCCGCGGGCAATTGATTGGACCCCTCTCCCCTCGGGATAGGGGCAGGGGTGAGGGTATGGATTTCGCGCAGCGAAAATCCGAACCCTCATCCGGCCCTTCGGGCCACCTTCTCCCGGCGGGAGAAGGAAACAGCGCAGATGGAGGCAACAATGAACGCAGCAGTTGTGGAAGCGCAGGAAGACAGCCGGACGCAAGGCGACAAACAACCGCTGGTGCAGATCCGGGGCCTGTCCAAGACCTACACGCGCGGCAAGCAGAAGCTCGAGGTGCTGCACCACATCGACCTCGATATCGCGCGCGGGGATTTCTTCGCGCTGATGGGGCCGTCGGGTTCCGGCAAGACCACGCTCTTGAACCTGATCGGCGGGCTCGATTCGCCGACCCAGGGCTCGCTCGACGTGGATGGCAAGCGCATCGACAAGATGGGCGAGGGCCAGCTTGCGCGCTGGCGCGCGGGCAACGTCGGCTTCGTGTTCCAGTTCTACAACCTGATGCCGGCGCTGACCGCACAGAAGAACGTGGAATTGCCGCTGCTGCTGACCAAGCTGTCGGCTGCGCAACGCAGGAAGAACGCGGGCATCGCCCTGCAACTGGTGGGCCTTGCCGACCGCGCCACGCACAAGCCGAGTGAACTGTCGGGCGGACAGCAGCAGCGCGTGGCGATCGCGCGCGCGATCGTGTCCGACCCGACCCTGCTGGTCTGCGATGAACCGACCGGCGACCTCGATCGCCAATCGGCGGAAGAAGTGCTGACCTTGCTGCAACGCCTCAACCGCGAGCACGGCAAGACCATCGTGATGGTGACGCACGATCCCAAGGCCGCCGAGTACGCCTCGCACACCCTGCACCTCGACAAGGGCACGCTCGTCGAGCAGCAGCGCACGGCCTGAGCGGGAGCCACGCCATGAAATACTTCCATCTGGTCTGGGGCGCGCTGTTCCGGCGCAAGACGCGGACCGTCTTCACGCTGATCTCGATCATCGCGGCGTTCCTGCTTTTCGGCCTGCTGAATGCGGTGCGGGTGGCGTTCACCAGCGGCAGCGACAGCCTCGCCGGCAACGAGCGGCTGGTCGTGGCCTCGCGGTTCTCGATCATGACCGGCTTGCCGGAAAGCCTGAAGGCGCGCATCGCGGCCATCCCGGGCGTGGAGGGCGTGGGCCACGAGAACTGGTTTGGCGGTGTCTACCAGGATCCGAAGAACTTCGTCTTCAGTTTCGCGGTGGACGAGGATTACCTGGCCACGAATCCCGACATCCTGCTGACGCCCGAGCAACGCCAGAGGTTTGCCCAGACTCAGGATGGCGCGCTGGTGGGCGAGGCGTTGGCTGCACGCTACCACTGGAAAGTGGGCCAGCAGATCCCGTTGCAGTCCACGATCTTCCCGCGCAAGAACGGCGACAAGACCTGGCCGTTCACCATCGTCGGGATCTACAAGGTGGCCAAGGATGCGCCCAACGGTTCCGACCAGATGTTCTTCCTGCACTGGAAGTATTTCGACGAGGCCAACCTGTACAGCCAGCACACGGTGGGCTGGTACGTCGTCAAGCTGAACAGTCCGAAGGACGCCGACAAGGTGGCGCAGGCGATCGACGCGCTGTCGGCCAATTCCGACCATGAAACCAAGACCCAGACCGCCAACGCCTTCAACGCATCCTTCGCCAAGCAGATTGGCAACATCGGCCTGATCGTCGAGGCGATCATGGCGGCGGTGTTCTTCACCCTGATCCTCCTGACCGGCAACACCATGGCGCAGGCGGTGCGCGAGCGCATACCCGAACTCGCGGTGCTGAAGACGATCGGGTTCTCCAACCGCAGCGTGCTCGCGCTGGTGCTGGCCGAGGCGATCCTGCTGCTGGTGATCGGCGGCGTGGTCGGCATGGCGATCGCCAGCGTGCTGGCGCCGGCGCTCGCCAAGGGCAGCGGCGGGATGATCCAGCTGCCGCCGATCGGCGGGGTGATCTGGATCGAGGGCGTGGTGTTGATGGTCGTGATCGGCATCGTGGTCGGCGTGTTGCCTGCGTTGCGCGGCATGCGGCTGAAGATCGTCGATGCGCTCGCGGGAAGATAAGGAAGGCACCTCATGAAGAAGTTCCTGTTCGGTCTTGGCCTCGCGGCGATCGTGATCGTGTGGCTGGTCGTGTGGACGGCGCTGCCGTGGTTCGTGGTGCTGGCACTGGCGATCCTGTTGGCGCTGTGGCTGCTGGCCGCGCGCACCGGCCGGCGCACGCTTTCGGTCACGCGCGTGGGCTTGAGCACGCTCAGCCAGCGGCTCGGTTCCACCGCGGTGATCGTGGTCGGCATCGCCGGCGTGGTCGGCGTGCTGGTCGCGCTGCTGGCGATGGGCGATGGCTTGACCGCGACCCTGCAGCAGACCGGCAGCAACGACACCGCGATCGTGTTGCGCGGCGGCTCGGGCGCGGAGAGCAACTCGGTGCTGACGCGCGACGACATCGACGTGATCGAGCAGGCGCCCGGCATCGCGCGCGACGCGCAGGGCAAGCCGATCGCGTCGGCGGAGCTGGTGGTGGTCGCGAACGTGCCGAAGAAGAGCGATCCCACGACCGATGCCAACGTCGCGATCCGCGGCGTCGGCGACGAGGCGTGGACGGTGTGGCCGAATGTCAAGATCATCAAGGGCCGCAAGTTCACGCCCGGCATGCGCGAGCTCGACGTGGGCGAGGGCGCGGAGCGCCAGTTCGCCGGACTGGAAGTGGGCAAGACGCTGCGCCTCGCGGGCCAGGACTGGACCATCGTCGGCGTGTTCGCGTCGGGCGACGCTCATGGTTCGGAGCTTTGGGGCGATTCAAAATCGGTGGCCTCGGCGTATCGCCGCGGCAGCAGCGCGGAATCGGTGACGGCGCGGCTGACCTCGCCCAAGGCCTTCGACCAGTTCAAGGCGTCCTTGATGGGCGACCCGCGCGTCAAGGTGGATGTCAGCACCACGCGCGACTACTTCAACAAGCAATCCGAGGGCCTCAGCAAGGTGATCCGCATCGTCGGCATCACGATCGGCGTGATCATGGCGATCGGCGCGATTTTCGGCGCACTCAACACCATGTACGCGGCGGTCGCCACGCGCGCCCGCGAAATCGCCACGCTGCGCGCGATCGGATTCCGCGGCACTCCGGTGGTGGTGTCGGTGCTGCTGGAAACCATGCTGCTGGCGCTGCTCGGCGGCATCGTCGGCGCCGTGATCGTGTGGCTGGTCTTCAACGGCTACACCGCGTCCACGGTGGGCGGCAACTTCAGCCAGGTCGTGTTCCAGTTCCGGGTGACGCCGGAACTCTTGTGGACCGGCATCAAGTGGGCGCTGGCGATCGGCTTCATCGGCGGCCTGTTCCCGGCCGTGCGCGCCGCGCGGCTGCCGGTGACGACGGCGTTGCGCGAACTCTGAACCCGCTGGCCTGAGCATGCAAAAGCCCGGGCGTGAGCCCGGGCTTTTTGTGTTACCGCCTGGAAAAGTATTCAGAACCGCCAGTCGAAACGGCCGTTGACGTCGTTGCCGATCGAGTGCCGTGCGATCTGGCCCTGCCACGAGAGATCGAAGGATGCGTCCTGCGCGACGTGGAAGGTCACGCCCGCGTCGGCTGCCAACGCGTCTTCCGCGATCGGCAGGCCGGCTACGTCGAATGACGTGCCACCGGCGAAGGCCTCGGACACGTGCGTGTCGATCTGGTCGAACGCATGGCGCCAGCCGAGCATCCCGTGCAAGGTCACCGAAGCGTCACCGTGCAGCGCGATGGACTTCGCCAGGCGCGCGCCCAATGTGCTGAATTCGGCGGACTGGTGGCTGCTTGCGCCGAGCAGGCCCGCATCGTCGCCGTACTCCTGGAAGCTGTCGGCATGCAACCGCACCCAGGCCGCGCGCAGGAACGGTTCCACGAACATGTTGTTGGCGAGGTCGGCGCGATAACTGGCCTCGCCGAAAGCCTGCGTGGTGTTCGCGTCGTAATCGGCCTGCGCGTGCCCGACGAGTCCCGGCACGGTGAGGTAGCGGTTGCTGGCGATCCGGTGCCAGGTGTTGGCGACTCCGGCGTGCAGGCCCCAGGCGTTGAGTTGCAGGCCGGCATAAACGCCGAGGTCGAGGTTGCGGCTGGAGGCAGAAGATGCGCGTGCGCCAATGTCGACGCCGGTCTGCGTGTAGCCGCCGACCACGCCGACGTGGGCGTTCCCGCCCACTCCGCGATCGGCGCCCAGCAGCACGCCGTTGGTGGTGTAGTCCAACTGGGCGGCGTTGCCGTTGGCGTCCGAGTTGCCCCATGCGCCCACGAACTGGCCCCACCACGTCACGCTGCCGTCGCCGACTTGCATGGCGGGCCCGCCCACGCCGGTGGCCGCGCCTTCGCCGGCTTGCCGCAGGCGATCGGACATCGCGTTGCGCAGGTAGCGGCTGTCCTGCAGCAGCACGCCTTGCGTGCTCGCATGCACTTCGCCAGAAAGCTGGTCGCCGGCGGCTTGCAATGCCGCGTCGCTGGGCAGGCTGGTGACCGCCGCGAACACGTTGCTGCTGGTAGGCAGGCTTTGCACGCCGGCCAGCGTGGCCATCTGGTTGGCGGATCCTGCGATCGAGGTGAGCGATTGTTCCTGCGCGACATCGAGATAGAAATGATTCGCATCGAAGCTCGGCGTGACGCCCAGCACCGCGCTCAGCATGCTGTTGCCGGACAGCGTGAACGTGCCGCTCAGTCCTTGCGCGGCAGCGAGCACCGTGTAGCTGGCACCGACGTGGTAGATGCCGCGCTGCACGGCCGCAAGGCCGATGCCGGCGCCGGGATCTAGCGTCGCACGGCCGCCCACGTTGATCAGGCTGGCGGTGCCCGGTTGCTGCGGATCGATCTGCGCGAGGTAGACCGCTCCGTTCTGCTGCTCGTAGTTGCCGGCGATGTTCAAGGTCTGGTACGTGCCGGCGGCGTTGCCCGGCGCGATCGTGCCGCTCACCGCGAGGTCGCCGCCGATGTTGCCATTGCCGGTCAGCAAGCCGGCGTCCAGCACCGTGCCGCCAATTTGTCCGTCATCCACCAGCGTGCCGAGATTGGCCACGCCGCCCGCCAGCGAACCGGTCAGGTTCAGCATCGCCGGAGCACCGATGCCGGTGGCGCCCGTGAAGGTGTTGTTGCCCGACAGCGTTTCCTGCCCGCCCGCGATCAGCAATTTGCCGCCCGTGCCGCCACCCAGGCCGCCGTCGGCGATCTGTCCGCTGAAAGTGCCGCTGGCGTTGAACAAGCTGAGGGTGGTGTTGCCCAAGAGGACGCTGCCGTTGCCGGAGAGCGACGGGATGTTGGTCTGCTGCCAGGTGCGCGAGATGTCGAAGGTGCCGTTGGCCTGCACGCCCGAGGTGGCGGTGATGGTTCCGGGTCCCGCAAGCCCGAGCCAGCCGCCCTGGTCGATCTGGGTGAGCCCGGTATAGGTGTTGGTACCGGTGAGCTGGGCGGCTCCACCGGCATTCACGATGAACGGCCCGCTGCCGGAAATGACGCCGGCGATGCCTTGAGGCGCCACGCTGTTGGTCACCACGTAGCCCTGTCCCGAGGTCGAGATCGGATCGATCGAGACGAAGAACGGCGAGTAGCCCGTCAACTGGTTCTGCAGGTCGTACATCACCGAGTTGTTGAAGAAGAAGGAAATGCCGTACAGCGCCTGGCCCTGGTTGGTGAAGCCGTTCGGGCCCGGAGTCACCACGTTGCTCTGGTCGCCCGTGCTGTCGTTGCCCGTGAGGATGGACGTCGGCTGGGTGCCCGGTGCCGCGCCCGTCATGGTCAGGGTGATGCCCGGTATTTCGTTGCCGTAGGCGTCGACGTGCCCGGCGTTGGTTTCTTCGGTGAGCAAGCCTTGGTCGTTGAGATAGATCGTGGGGGTGCCCGAGTCGAGCAGGGTTTGCAGGGTGGTCGAGTACTTGCCGCCGTTGAGCGTGTAGACGAAGTCCAGGTCGAACTGGTTGGCCGACACCGGCGCGCCCGAGAGCGGGAAGGTTCCTGCGGCTCCACCATTCCATGGCACCAGGCTGATGAACTGCGCACGCAAGGCTGGCGTCAGGTTCAGGATCACGTGCGCACAGCCGCTGCAGGACTGCGGATTGCCGCGCTGGTTGTTGGCGGCGACGATGTAGCCTGAAGTCGTCAGGTTGCCGAGGACGCTGTCGCTGCCGAATTCACCGGCCCCGAAAATGCCGAACAGGTTGTAGCCGCCGCCATCCTCCGGGCCGATGCCGGCGTTCAGGTTCTGCTGCCAGGTGGCATCCAGGTACACCGGCACCTCACCCGTCGTGTTCAGGTTGAACGCCGCGATCTCGGCGTTGGTGAAGGCGTATCCGTAGGCCGGCAGGAACCAGCCCACCTGCGCGCCCTGCTGGTCGCCGTTCAGGCTGGCCGCCGTGGCCACGTTGCCCTGGTTGATGAGGACCGGCAAGCCCTGGTTGTTGGTGAAACTGGCGGCGATGGAATTGTTCGTGGAGCTGTAGAACTGGATGCTGCCGACCGTGGTGTTGGCGCCGAGGTTGCCGTAGGTGCCGTCGCCGTAGAGCGTGAAGGCCGGGAAGGTGGGATTCACCGCGACGCCCGGGATCATCGGGAACCATGGCTGGCCCGTGGTTCCCGAGCCCACGTCGATATTGAAGGCCGTGGAGCCGGTGTCGAAGATGTATTCCTCGGGCGTGGCGCCATTGACGCCGATCATGATGCCAAGGCGATCCGCGCTGATGCCGCCTCCCGATTCCTGGATCACGTCCAGCGGGATCTCCACCGGCGCAGACGCTGACTGCGCGATGGCCTGGCAGACAGGCAGCGGCGCCAGCAGGCAAGCAAGGGCCAGCGGCAGGGGTTTCAGTTTCAACTTGTGCATGACCACGAATCTCCTTGGCAAACAGACCGAATCGATTGGTGATCCCCGGATTTTCGTGCAGCAGACAACCCGAACCCGGCCGGCCCTCGGACCGTGGTTCGCCATGGCGGAGCGTGGTGAGGCGCCGCGCAAGCACCCCGCAAGGGGCGCGGCAGTGTACTACCGCTCTTGACCTGGTGCTGTCGCGATACCAGGTGTGTGCCGTCGCCGCGACGCTTCGTTGGTGCGTGACCGTCAGTGCGTCGTGGCACTGCCAGCTGCAGCTGCGGCGTGGTCGCGACGGGCGATTTCAATCACCCATGGCACCACCTGGGCGGCGAGCTGGTCGTCGGCATTGCCGAACGCGGCAACGATTTGCGGCACCTGCGTGCCGCCGGGTTGCTGGGTGATTTCGAAACTGCGCGCGGCCAGCACGCTGCGCGAGCCGCCGGGGCGCAGCTGCGCATCGAAGCGCACCACCACCACCGGCGCGCCGGCGCGGTATTCGGACTGGTATGCGCGCAGGTTGCCGCCCAAGGTGTAGTCGGAAGCCAGATGGTCTTCGTCAGTGGTGACCGTGGGCAGTTTCGCCGCCATGAAGGCATCGACCAGCCGCTCGCGCACCAGCAGCGCCGGCGGCATGCTCCAGCGCGCGCCCCGGTAGGTGCTGATCTGGCCGGGCCCGGGCAGCACCACGATGCCGGTGGAATCGAGCAGGCCGGACGTGTTGGGCGCATCCACGCGCAGGCTGAAGTCTGCCGACTGCGTCGTCGCGGCAGCGGCCGCGCCTTCGGGGGGTTGCCAGATCTGCACGGGCTCGCGTTTCGGCAACACCGAACAGGCAGCAAGCAGTGCTGATACGCACAGTGCGACGCACGACGTGCGTGTGGCGCGAAGAAAGGTTGGCGTGTGCATGGTCACGTCCTCATTGTTTCGGCGTGAACTCGGTCGCATGCTCGCGGCCGAGCAGGTAGCCGGCCGGATTGGCTTGCAACTGGCTGGTGATGTGGTGGATGTCGCGTACGGTCGAGCGCAGTTCGCGCAGGGTCGGGCCGATCTGGTCCATGCCGCGCAGGCCCGATTGCAGTGACCCCTGGTTGTCTGCCAGCAGTTTGTTCAGGGTCTGCGTGGTTTGTTGCAGCGCCGCCATCGCGCTGGCGGCGCGATCCAAGGTCTCGTGGCCGGGGCCGTTGACCAGCTGATTGGCACCGGCCAGCGTTTCGTTGAGCTGTTTCGACGCCGCTGCGGCCTGCGCGATCAGGGTCTTGAGGTCGTCGCGTTCGGCGGCGAGTGCGCTGGTGGTCTGGGCGATGTTGTCGAGCGTCGTGTTGATGCGCTCGACGTTCTGGTCCGACACGATCCGGCCCAGGCGGTCGAGGATGCCATTGAGCGAGGTCACCACGTCGCCGCCGGATTCCAGCAGCTTGGTCAGCGCCGAACTCTCGGAGTGGATCACGGGAACGGGATTGGCCGGAGTAGGCATCAACGGCGCGCTGTTGGGTGCGCCGCCGGTCAGCTGCACGAACGCCACGCCGGTGAGGCCGAGCAGGCCGAGCTTGGCGCGGGTGTCGGTCTTGATCGGCGTGTCGGCGGCGACCTGGATGCGCGCGAGCACCTTGCGCGGGTCCTTCGGATCCAGCTTCAACTGGCTGACTTCGCCGATCTGGATGCCGTTGTATTGCACCGGGCTGCCCTTGGACAGGCCGGTCACGGCCTCGGTGAACACGATGTCGTAATGGTTGTACTGCTTGTTGAGGCTGGTCTTGCCGAGCCACAGCGCGAACAGCAGCACCAGTACCACCACCGCCAGGGTGAATGCGCCGATCAATACGTGATGAGCCTTGGTTTCCATGCGGTCACCTCATGTCAGTGCATGGATGGATTGCGCGGCACGCCCGCGCGGTCCCTGGAAGTATTCACGGATCCAGGGATCGTCGAAGCGCGTCACCTTGTCCAGCGAATCGGCCACGATCACGCGCTTGTGCGCCAGCACCGCGACGCGATCGCAGATCGCGTGCAGTGAATCGAGATCGTGGGTGATCATGAATACGGTCAACCCCAGCGCATCGCGCAGGGTGCGGATCAGTTCATCGAACGATGCAGCGGCGATCGGGTCGAGGCCCGAAGTCGGCTCGTCGAGGAACACGATGTCCGGGTCGAGCGCCAGCGCGCGCGCCAGCGCCGCGCGCTTGCGCATGCCGCCCGAGAGTTCCGACGGGTACTTGTGGCGGACCTCGGGGGACAGGTCGGCCAGCGCTATCTTCAGCGCCGCGACACGCAGGGCGTCGCGCAACGAGAGCTGGGTATGCTCCAGCAACGGCACGCGCACGTTTTCGCTCACGGTCAGCGAGGAAAACAGCGCGCCGTTCTGGAACAGGACGCCGCAGCGGCTCTCGACCGCGGCGCGCTGGTCTTCCGGCAGGTCGTGCAGGCTTTCGCCGAACAGCGTCACGCTGCCGGCGTCGGGCCGGCGCAGGCCCAGGATCGTGCGCAGCAGCACCGACTTGCCGGAACCCGATCCGCCGACCACGCCGAGGATTTCGCCGCGATAGACGTCGAGGTCGAGGTTCTCGTGCACCACCTGCGTGCCGAACTGGCTGCGCAGGCCGCGCACTTCCACCAGCGCCTCGCGCGCGGGTTGGGCGGCCACGGCGTTCACCAGTTCATCTCCATGAAGAACAACGCGGCGAGCGCATCCACCACGATCACGAGGAAGATCGATTGCACCACGCTGGAAGTCGTGCGCTCGCCGACCGATTGCGCGCTGCCTCGCACCTTGAAGCCTTCGAGGCAGCCGATCACGGCGATCAGGAACGCGAAGATCGGCGCCTTGGCGAGGCCGAGCCACAGGTAGCGCAACGGGGTGTCCGTCTGGAACACCGAAATGAACATCGAGGGCGTGATGTCGAGCGCGAACCAGCACACCAGCGCGCCGCCGACGCAGCCCGCGAGCATCGCGAGGAAGGTCAGCAGCGGCGTCACGATCATCAGCGCTGATACCCGCGGCAGCACCAGCATTTCCATCGGGTCCAACCCCATGGTGCGCATGGCGTCTATTTCCTCGCCGACCTTCATCGAGCCGATTTGCGCGGTGAACGCGCTGGCGGTGCGCCCGGCCAGGATGATCGCGGTCAGCAGCACTCCGAGTTCGCGCAGGAACGCGTAACTCACCAGGTCCACCGTGAACACGGTCGCGCCGTAGCGCTTCAGCGCGGTCGCGCCGAGGAAAGCAATCACCGCGCCGATCAGGAACGACAGCAGTGCCACGATCGGCACCGCGTGCAGGCCGGTCTGTTCCATGTGCGCGACCAGCGAGGTGGTGCGCCAGTGCTTCGGCCGCCACACGATGCGGGCGAAGGTTTCCAGGGTCATGCCGATGAAGGCCAGCAGCCGCGCGCCCAGTTGCCCGATGTGGATGACGTTGCCGCCGATGTCGGCCAGCAGGTCGGCGAAGCCGAAGTTGCGCGGTGGCGGCGGGCGATGCGCGTAGATTTCCGCGACCGCGTCGCTGACGGTGCCCAGCAGGGCGCGCAGTTCGCGCGGCACGTCGCGGTCGTGGTCCGCCAGCCAGTGCAGGGCCTTCGGGCCCAGCGCCACCGCGATCAGTCCTGCGCCTGCGGTATCCACCCGGCCGACGTCGTTGAAGTCCACGTCAGGCGTGTCGGGGAGCCGCTGTTTCAAGGCGTCCAGCTGGGCTTCGAGCGCGGAGAAATGCGGCAGCGTCCAGTCGCCGGTGAACCGCAGGGTGCCCTCGCCAGCGTCCGGCTTGATCCATTCCACGATTCCGGGCGCGGTCGCTGGCCGTTTCATCCGCGCAATCTAGCAGCGTCTGCCTGTGCGATCATCCCTGATCGCCGCGTCGTTTGAGCCAGCCTCGACTGATGTGATTCATGATCATTGACGCCAGGACGACCTTGAGAGCCACCATCCGTGGCCAAGAGCTCCGTGGCCTGACTTTTCACAACAGCGCGCGATCTGGAGATTTGCATGCTGAAGCGGCGATAATGCGGAATTTCCACCGTGGGGCATTTCCATGACCAAGCAGACCGTCCTCAATGCCACCCACCGCGCCGCGGGCGCGAAGATGGTCGACTTCGGTGGTTGGGACATGCCGCTGCACTACGGCTCGCAGATCGAGGAGCACCACGCGGTGCGCCGTGACGCCGGCATGTTCGACGTCTCGCACATGACCGTGGTGGACCTGCATGGCGCCCGCTGCCGAGAATTCCTCCGGCACCTGCTGGCCAACGACATCGGCAAGCTGAAGAAGCCCGGCAAGGCGCTGTATTCGTGCATGCTGAACGAGCACGGCGGCGTGATCGACGACTTGATCACGTATTTCCTCGCCGAGGATTTTTTCCGCGTGGTGGTGAACGCCGCGACCCACGACAAGGATCTTGCGTGGATCGGGAAACAGGCGGCCGCCTTCGGCGTCACGGTGACCGAACGCGCCGAACTGGCGATGATCGCGGTGCAGGGGCCGCATGCGCGCGCGAAGGTGCTCGGCCTACTTGATCCGGTGGATCGCGAGAAGGCCGACAAGCTCGGCAAGTTCGTCGCGTGCGAGGCGCGTGGTCCCGGCGGCATGCCGTTGTTCGTCGCACGTACCGGCTACACCGGCGAGGATGGCTTCGAGATCATCGTTCCAGAACAGCATGCGGTGGCGCTGTGGAATGCGCTGGCGGCAGCCGGAGTGCATCCGGCCGGATTGGGCGCGCGCGACACGCTGCGTCTCGAAGCCGGCATGAACCTGTACGGCCAGGACATGACCGAAGACATCACGCCGTGGGAAGCCGGATTGGCGTGGACGGTGTCGCTGGAAAGCGCCGTCCATGGCCAGGAGCTCCGTGGCCGTGATTTCATTGGACGTGCCGCGCTGGAACAGCAGAAGGCGGCCGGCGTGCCACGCGAATTGATCGGCGTGGTGCTGGACGACAAGGGCGTGCTGCGCCACGGCCAGCGGGTGATCACGCCTGCGGGCGATGGTGAAATCCTGTCCGGCATCTTCTCGCCGACGCTCGGCAAGGCAATCGCGTTCGCACGGGTGCCGGCGGGTGCGCACGAGGATTTGCGCGTGGACATCCGCGGACGCGAATTGCCGCTGCGCGTGGTGAAGTATCCGTTCGTCAGGGACGGCAAGCCCTGCGACGGCGTATAGGAGCCTGCGTGCAGGCGATCGCAGGTTGTCCGCCATGGGAACGGCAGCGCAGCGCAACACCATCGCGGCACGGTCGCTCCTACACCCAGCCGATGTTGTAGCTAGAATCCCCTATTCACCGAGCAGCCTAGGACCCCTGCCATGAGCGATATACCCGGCGACCTGAAGTTCCAGAAGTCCCACGAGTGGGCGCGCGTCGAGGACGCGGGCCAGGTGCGCGTCGGCATTTCCGACCATGCGCAGGAGCTGCTTGGGGACCTCGTTTACGTCGAGTTGCCCAAGGTCGGCGACCGCATCGAGGCCGGAACCGCCTGCGCGGTGGTCGAATCGGTGAAGGCGGCATCCGATATCTACGCACCGGTCAGCGGCGAGGTCGTGGCGATCAATGAGTCGCTCGCCGACAAGCCCGAGACGATCAACGAAGATGCCTACGGCGACGGCTGGCTGTTCGTGGTGAAGGGCGACAACGCTGACGAACTCGATGCGTTGCTGGGTCCCGACGACTATGCCGAGTTGATCGAGAACGAAGAGCACTGAGTTTGCCCGTGCGACGGCAACCGCACTGCCGTTGCAGCGGATGAGCCGATCGTTGCGGCGGATTTGACGCCTGCATCGGGGGTCCCGGCAAAAATTTTTTGCTCGCCCGTTTGCGGGACATGCGATGCCGCGTGCTCGCTGCATGCGTGCTTGCGAGGTCTTGTGCGCGCGCCGGCGTGCCTGGGCTCGCATGCCTTCCGTGCATGTGCTGCTGGTGCAGCAAGGCCAGCTGCCATGCGGGTTCCAGCGGATGGCTCCAGCGTTGCCAACGTTCTTGTTTGGACGTCTATACGTCTGTGATGATTGACTGTGCGCGTTGTGGAGTGCGCTGCGCCACGTTGCGGGGCGTGCGGGCGGCAGCTGCAAGGGCTTCATTCGCCGCAAAAAATTGATTGACACCACGATTGCTTGGGGCTAGCTTTCCGCCCGACGACATGTAGCAAGACGGAAGCATGCCGACTGCCAAGTACATCAAGCCGTACATCGAGCACGGTCAGAAATCCGAGAGAGTCCGGAAGATCACCGTCTCGATACCGATGCATGTACTCCGGCTGCTTTCCGACGAGCGCACACGTCGTCAAGTGTCCAACCTGCGGCACGCCACGAACAGTGATTTGTTGTGCGAGGCGTTTCTGCATGCGTTTACTGGGCAACCACTGCCAACTGATGAGGAGCTGAGACGAACCATGGCAACCAAGAAAGCTGCGAAAAAACCCGCCAAGAAGGCGGCCCGCAAATCGGCGAAAGCCAAAACCGCAACCGCACGCAAGACTGCGCGCAAGACCGTCCGCAAGGCGGCCAAGAAGACGGCAAAGAAACCGGCACGCAAGACTGCGGCCAAGAAGTCGGCCCGCAAGCGTGCGACCAAGAAGGCGGTCGGAGCGAAGACCGCGCGTGCCAGCAAGTCCAAGGGCATGAAGAAAGGCAAGAAGTAAGCAACCGGTTGCACGGTTGCACGTTGCATCGCGACATTCATAACAACAAGCCTGCTCTCCCTGCGGCGCCCAGCGCAGGGAGGTCGCGGGCAAACGTTACAGGTATCGTGGCCCCGGCTCTGCCGGGGCTTTCCATTTGTGGGATACCGAACCGTGCGGCTTGCGGCGGCGGGTCGGCGGCCGCGCGCATCCGTGACTCCGGCACGAACTGTCGAGCGGGTCACACTTCGTTCGATTGCATTCCAGCGTTCGGATCGAACCCACGCAGCCGTGCGGCTACTGGAACGGTTCATGCATACGCACTTGGGTTGCAGCCCTCCCTCTGACCACAGGTGTCGCATGAAGACTCACGTATCCGGGCGTCTGGACCGGGAACAACTCGGACTCGCTGCGGGGTTGCGCGGCGCGCTGGCCGTTTCCGGCATGGCATTGCTGTTGGCTGGCTGCGGACACAGCACCAGCAACGCACCGGCGAGTTCAGCCGCACCCCCTGGCAAACCCGTTGCCGCGTCGCCGAGGGCGTCGGCGCCTGCGGTCGTGGCGCCCGTGGTCGCTGCCAGTGCTGCGCAGGCGCAGCAACAGGCCGTCGCCGCCGCCAGGACCAAGCTGCAGAGCATGAGCGTGTCCGACCTGCTCGCCGCGGCGCGTGATGCCTATGCCCAGCATCGCCTGGTGACGCCTGCGGGCGACAACGCCATGGAGTATTACGAAGCGGTACTCGCGAAGGATCCCGGCAACCAGGTAGCAAAGGATGCACTGCGGGAAACGTTCCCGTTCGGCGTTCCGGATGTCGAGAAGGCCATTTCGGGCAACAACTTCGATGAGGCAGGCCGGGAAATCGACTTGCTTGCGAAAGCCGACCCGACCAATTACACCCTGACGCTGTTGCGTTCCAAGCTGGACGCGCAGAAGAAGCTGCAGGCGCGCCAGCAGCAGGAACAGCAGTTGAAGGCGCAAAAAACGGCCGAACTTGTCGCTGCCGCGCAACAGGCCGCGGCCCAGCAGGCGGCTGCCGCGAAAGCCGAGGCAGCCAAGGAGGCTGCAGACAAGCTCGCCGCGCAACAGGCGGCTGCGGCAAAAGTCGCGGCGGCGTCGAAACCCGCTGCGGCGCCAGCGTCATCGGCGAAGCCGTCCGGCGAAACCCGTGCCGCGGTCGTGGTTGCGCCTGCCGCGCCGCAGTATCCGCTGCAGGCTGCGCGCAACCAGACTTCCGGCTACGCCGTGGTCGAGTTCACCCTCGCCGCAAGCGGCGCAGTCGAGGACCCGCACATCGTCGATTCATCGCCACGGCGGGTGTTCGACACCGCCGCCATCGAGGCGGTCAAGCGATCCAAGTTCGAACCCGCGCTCAGGGACGGCGAGCCGGTCTCCAGCGTCCTGCGTCGTCGCATCGATTTCAAATTCGGGGGGTGAAACGTCGCCGCCAAGGCGGCGACGTTTCAGGCGCGAGGAGAACGACGCGTCGGAGAGTGCACACCAGGGATGGTTGCTTGCGCTGATTTGTTCGCGCGAAGCCGACCACATCCTCTGTCGCGTCAACGCTTGTGGTGTGCACGCCGTTTCGGCTTGCGCGCCGGACGTGTGGGGCGTTCCGGACGATCGAGTTCCGCCCAATCCTGGTGCGGCAGTCCCAGCAAGGCGTCGAACAGCATCGGCATCAGCCCGGCTGGTGTGTTGCTCTCGCAGTTCCACAGCACCACCACGCCGGCGTGGTATTCGGGGAAGAAGCCGATCATCGAGCGATAGCCCTTCACCGCACCGGCGTGGAAGATCAGCGTGTGTCCATCGTAGTCGTAGACACGCCAGCCAAGCGCGTACGATGCCTGCTTGACGCGTGCGCGTCGCCAGTTGGAGAACATCCGTTCACCGGGCGTGTCGACCACTGGTGCGTGCAGCACTTCCAGCAGCGAATCCGGCAGTACCATCGGCCGCCCACCCATCTGTGCAATCAGCCACTGCTCCATGTCGCGGATGCTGGCGTTCACGCCGGCCGCCGGCGGGATGTAGAAGTTGTCGTTGGGCTCGAAGGCGACCCATTGCTTGCCGCGGAGGTAGTGCGGGCGTGCCCAGCTGCGGCTGCCTTCCAGGCCGTCGCGCCCGTAGCTTGCGGTGGTCATGCCGAGTGGCAGGAACAGGTAGCGGTCCACCATCTGGATGAAGAACTGCCCGGTCTTGGCATGGATCACGTCGCTGATCAGCGAGAACGCGACGTTCTGGTAGCCATAGCAACTGCCCGGATCGCAGGTCATGTCGACCGTATCCAGCTTGCGCTCCAGTTCCTGGTACGGCACGCCGCTGGAAAGCAGATTGTCGTAGGCGTTGTGCGGCAGCCCGATGCTCTGGCTCAGGATGTCGCGCACCGTGGCTTCCTGCGACGCGTTGGCATCGCGCAGCTTGAAGAACGGCAGCACCGTCGCGAGCCGGGTATCCCAGTTGAGCACGCCCTGTTGCACCAGCAGGCCGGTCAGTGCGGTGGCAAAGGCCTTGGACAGGGATGCGAGGCGGAACACCGTGTCGGGCCTGACTTTCTCGCCGCTGTTGGCGTCGGCGTAACCAAGGGTGCGTTCGTAACGCACCTTGTCGTCGATCACCACGGCGGTGGCGAGCCCCGCGGTGCGGTTGTCCGCGGCGATCTGGTCGAGCCAGTGGTCGTAATCCTTGATCGCTGCATCCACGCGTGCCGCAGGCAGGCTGGCCCGATGCCCGGTGTGCACCACAACGGGTTCGGTTGGAACGGGGTTGCCGTGGGTCTGGGCGCGCGGTGCGGCCAGTGCGCTGACGGAAAGGAGGGTGCAGGTCAGTCCTGCGCAGAAAACAGATGCACGCATGCTATGCTCAAAACGTCCCTCGGGCCGGTGTGGTCCGATGGTTGCCCAAAGGAGAAGACAATGACGGGTCTGATCATCATCCTGATCATCATCGCCATCATTGTGATTTACTTGGTCGCGATCTACAACGGCCTGGTCACGTCGCGCAACGCGTACAAGAATGCGTTCGCGCAGATCGACGTGCAACTGACCCGCCGCCACGACCTGATTCCGAACCTGGTCGAAACCGCCAAAGGTTATCTCGCGCACGAACGCGAAACGCTGGAGGCCGTGACCCAGGCGCGCACCGCCGCGGTCAACGGCCTGGCCGCCGCCAAGGCCAATCCCGGCGATCCGAACGCGATGCAGCAACTGTCGGGCAGCGAGAACCAGTTGACCCAGGCTCTGGGTCGCCTGTTCGCGGTCAGCGAGGCGTATCCCGACCTCAAGGCCAACCAGAACATGATGCAGTTGTCGGAGGAGCTCACTTCAACCGAGAATCGTGTTGCGTTCGCGCGCCAGTCCTACAACGACTCGGTGATGAACTACAACAACAAGGTGCAGGTGTTTCCGTCCACGTTGATCGCGGGGCCGTTCGGTTTCACGGCGGCTGAACAGTTGGCGATTGACGATCCGGCCAAGCGGGAAGCGCCCAAGGTTTCGTTCACCTGACACGGGGCCGCCGACGCGGCGATGGATTTCTTCGCGCAACAAGCCAAGGTCCGGCGTTCCAGCCGCACGCTGGTGTGGCTGTTCGGGTTGGCGGTGCTGGCGATCGTGGTTGCGGTGGACCTGGTATGCGCGTTCGTGCTGGGTGTCGGCCTGCGCCCCGCGCCGCTGCTGGGCATCGCGGTTGCGGTGGTGGCCGTGATCGGGCTGTGTTCTGCGTATCGCATCGCCAGTCTTTCCGGGGGCGGCGCCGCGGTGGCGCGCGAGATGAACGCGGTGGAAGTACCCGCAAACACCAGCAATCCGCAATGGCAGCGCCTGCGCAACGTGATCGAGGAAATCGCGATTGCCTCCGGCGTGCCGGTGCCGGAAATCTACGTGATGCAGAATGAGGCTGGCATCAACGCGTTCGCGGCTGGCTATACCCCGAACGACGCGGCAGTGTGCGTGACCCAGGGCTGCCTCGACAAACTCAATCGCGATGAACTGCAAGGCGTGATCGCGCACGAGTTCAGCCATGTGCTGAACGGCGACATGCGCATGAATATCCGCCTGATGGGCCTGCTGTTCGGGATCATGGCGATCTGGGTGATCGGGCGTTTCCTGATGTGGGGCGGCTATTTCGGCGTCGGCGATGGCGACAGCAGCAGCGGACGCCGGCGGGGCGGCAGCGGCCAGGTCGCGTTGGCCGGCATCGCCCTGCTCGTGATCGGTTCGATCGGCGTGTTCTTCGGACGCCTGATCCAGGCTGCGGTGTCGCGTTCGCGCGAATCGCTGGCCGACGCTTCGGCGGTGCAATTCACGCGCCAAACGTCGGGCATTGCGGGCGCGCTGAAGAAGATCGCTGTGTTCGAGGAAGGTTCGGCCTTGCAATCGGCGCGCCGCGATGAAGTGCGGCACATGCTGTTCGGCGACGCCGAGGCAAGCTCGTGGTTTGCGACGCACCCGCCCATCATCGAGCGCATCAAGGTGCTGGAACCCGGATTCAAGCCCGAGGAGCTGGACGCCTACGTCAAGCAATGGCTGGCGGCGGGCGGCGACCCGAACACGATCGAGCTGCACGCCGACCTGCACCCGTGGGAAAAGGCCGCGCGGGACTTCGCGGTAGCCGATGGCGATGTTGCTGCGCCGTTGCCGGGCTTTCCGAAGACGGCGGCGGGTGCGGCGAAGCCGATCGGCGGCATCGTGCCGGCGCGTGGTGCCGAACTGGCCATCACGGCGATCGGTGTCGCGACCCAGGTGGGTTCGCCCGGCACCGACGACTACCAGGCGGCCGCGCAATTGCACACGCAGATTCCGCCTGCGCTGGCGGCGGCGGCGCACGATCCGCGTGGCGCCTTGGCGGTGCTGTTCGCCCTGGCGATTTCCGACCATCCGGTCCTGCAGGCCCAGCAGGTGGCCGTGGTTGCGCAGGGGTTCGACGCCGCGCTGGCCGACGCGACCGGCCACCTCGTCGCGCAGATGACCGACTTGCACCCGATGCTGCGCCTGCCGCTGGCACAGCTTGCGTTCCCCGCGTTGAAGCGCCGCCCGCGTCCGGAAGTCGATCGCTTCGTGAAGACCCTGGATGCCTTGACCCACGTCGATGGCCGTGTGGACCTCGATGAATACTGCCTTGCGAAGCTGGTGCAGGCGCAGGTGGTCGCAGCGCTCGATCCCTCGGCCAGCTTCCAGCCCGGTACGCTGAAGCTTGCCAACGCACAGGATGAGTTGCGCGACCTCGTCGCGCTGGTCGCGCACTTCGGCAATGACGACGACGATACAGCGCGGCGTGCGTTCCAGACCGCGATGCAGGCTGCATTGCTCAACGCCACGGTGATGTACGCGTTGCCGGAGGATTGGCAGGCGGCGCTGGATCGCGCACTGGCGACGTTGGCGCGCCTCACGCCGGAGGGCAAGCAGCTCACGGTGCAGGCGCTGACCCGTGCCATCGCAGTGGACGGCAAGGTCACGGTGGCCGAGTCCGAACTGCTGCGCGTGGCCTGTGCCGTGCTCGGCTGTCCGTTGCCGCCGCTGTTGTCCGATGCGGCTACGCTGCCTGCAGGATCAGGTCCGCCGCCAGCTCCGCAAGCATGATCGTCGGTGCGTTGGTATTGCCGGACGGCAGCGTTGGCATCACCGAGGCGTCCACCACGCGCAGGCGGTCGACGCCGTGCATCCGCAACCCGGAATCGACCACCGCACCGGCGTCGTTGCCCATGCGGCAGGTGCCGACGGGGTGGTAGACGGTTTCGGCCCGCGCGCGCACGAATTCGATCCACTCTGCATGGCTTGCCGGCTTGCGGACCGGATAAATCCACGCGCCGCGGTAGCGGTCGAACGCCGGCTGCTCGAACACCTCGATGGACGCCTTCGCGCATTCGACCAGCATCTTGAGGTCGAAGCCTTCCGGATCGCCAAGATAGTTGGCTTCGATGCGCGGCTTGTCGCGGGCGTCCGCGCTGACGAGGGTGATGCGGCCGCGGCTGCGCGGACGCAGGAAGCAGGCGTGCAAGGTGTAGCCGTCGCCCGGCAGGCGGTGTCGGCCGTGGTCGTCGACCATCGCCGGGATGAAGTGCAACTGGATGTCTGCGCGGGCGTCCGTCGCCAACGCCGAGCGCAGGAATGCGCCGCCCTCGGCGATGTTGCTGGTGCCGATGCCGCGATGGCCACGCAGGAACCAGTCGAAGGCCGCCTTCAATTCGCTCGCGCGGTCGTAGCTGACGCGCTGCGTTTCATGCTGCAGGGTGCAGACGTCCAGATGATCTTGCAGGTTGGCGCCGACGCCCGGCAGGTGCTGCGCAACCTTGATGCCCAGGTCGCGCAACGCGCCAGCGTCGCCGATGCCGGAGAGCATCAGCAATTGCGGTGAATTGATCGCGCCACCGCAGACGATCACCTCGCCAGACGCGAAGTGGACGGACTTGCCGCGTACGTTGCAATCCACGCCGGTGGCGCGCGTGCGCCGGGTCGCAGCGCCATCAAAGGTGATACGGGTGGCCAGCGCGTTCGTGACCACGTGGAGGTTCGGCCGTGACTTCACCGGGTCGAGGTACGCCACCGCGGCCGAGCAGCGGGCGCCGTTCCATTGCGTGACTTGGTACAGCCCGACGCCGAGTTGCGTCGCGCCGTTGAAATCGTCGTTGCGCGCGAGGCCCAGCTGTGCGCCGGCTTCGACGAACACGCGGGTCAGCGGATTGACGTGGCGCAGGTCGGAAACGCCCAGCGGCCCGTCGCCGCCGTGCACTGCGCTCGCGCCGCGGCTGTTGTGTTCGGCGCGCAGGAAGTACGGCAACACATTGCGCCAGGCCCAGCGCGGGTCGTCAGTGAGCCGTGCCCAGCCGTCATAGTCGTCCGGATTGCCGCGGATGTAGCACATCGCGTTGATCGAGCTGGAACCACCCAGCACCTTGCCGCGCGGCCACCAGATCGTGCGGCCGCCGAGCTGTGGCTCCGGCGCGGTCGAGTAGTTCCAGTTGACGCGCCGGTTGCCGGCGAGCTTCGCGATGCCCGCCGGCATGTGGATGAGCGGATGCCAGTCGCGCGGCCCGGCTTCCAGCAGCAGCACGCGTCGCGCGGGATCGGCCGACAGGCGGTTGGCCAGCACGCAGCCGGCCGAGCCGGCGCCGATGATGATGTGGTCGAAGGTCATGGCCATCCGTGGGTGCTGCCCACCATTTTGGCACGCATGGCCACATGCGGTGCGCGTGCGCCGGCGGGCATGGCAAGGCATCATCCGGCGATGCAATCGCGCGCATTCCTTCGAACTGGCGAGGATCGGGCCGTGCTGCTCGCAGCGCTGGCGTTCTTCTGTGTGCTGGCTGCGTATTACGTGATCCGCCCGGTGCGCGACCAGTTGGCCGGCGCCACGGGTTCGGTGGCCTTGCCGTGGTTCTTCGCGGGCACCTTCATTGCCACCCTCGCGGTCGCTCCGGTGTTTGGCTGGTTGAGTGCTCGTTGCACGCGGCGCCGGCTGCTCGTGTGGAGCTACGGTTTCTTCATCGCTTGCCTGATCGCGTTCGTGCCGTTGTTTGCCGCACAGGCGCGGATCGGCGCGCGCAACCTCGGCGTCGGTTTCTTCATCTGGGTCAGCGTGTTCAATCTGTTCGTGGTGTCGCTGTTCTGGAGCCTGATGGCCGACCTGTTCGATCGCACGGCGGCGCGGCGCGTGTTTGCACTGATCGCACTGGGCGGCGCGCTGGGCGCGCTGGCGGGGCCGATCCTCACCTCGCTGCTGGTGACCCGCATCGGCGTCGCGCCGCTGCTGGCGGCGTCGGCAGCGTTGCTGCTGATCGCGCTGGGGTTGATGCTGCGCCTGGTGTCCACGCGTGAAGCGGTGCAGCGCGCATCCGCGCCGCTCGGCGGTTCGTGGTGGGCGGGATTGCGTGCGACGTTTGCCGATCCGTTCCTGCGCCTGATGGCGCTGTTGATGCTGTGCTCGGACGGAGTCGGCACGCTTGCCTATGTACTGGTGGCCGATTACGCGAAAGCACACTTCGTCGATGCCGCCGCGCGCACCGCGTTCTATGGGCACATCGACCTCGCGGTCAATCTCGCGCAGATGCTGTTGCAGGTCGGATTGACGCGCTGGCTGCTGCCGCGCTTCGGCCTGGTCGCCGGGCTGGTGTTGCCGGCCGTGGTGAACGTCGCGCTGCTGCTGGCCGTGGCTTTTTTCGGCGCGGCGCAATTCGTCGTCGCGGGCGTTGCGTTCGCCCTGGTGCCGTTGATGCTGGTCGTGACCCGCAGCTTTGCCTACGGCGTGACCAAGCCGGCCTCGGATGCGCTGTACGCACGTACGCCACGCGAGATCCGCTACAAGGGCAAGAACTTCGTGGAAACCGCGGTGTGGCGTTTCGGCGACGTCACCATCGCCAGCGGGCTGGATGGCCTGCGTGCGCTGGGCGCGTCGCTCGGCCTGATCGGTGGGTTGTCCGCGGTGGCGGCGGCCCTGGCTGGCTGGTTCGGCTGGAAGGCGGTGCGGGTCAGCCGCGGGTTGGATCGCGACACGCACGTGCACGACACGGCGATGAGCGGCATGGACGACTGACGCTCAGGTCAGCATCCGCTCGCGCAGCTCGCGTGCGTGGATGACGAGGTCCGGGAAGAACGCATCGAAGTGATCCTGCAATGCGCCAGCGTGTTCCTGGAGCGCAGGCAACGCTTCGGCGACTGGCGAAGGGCGTGACAGGCGGCGTGCCAGCGCGTGGAACACCACGTCGAGCGTGGCATCGTCGCCATACGCAACCGGCAGGCCGTGGGCGTGCATCCAGGTGAGGAAGGCGCGCAGCGATTCCGGCAATTCCCCGGTACGCGCATCCAGCAAGGCCAGCCAGCGCCGCGCAAAGTCCGCGAGTGGCTCGTGCGCGGCGTACCGGTTCCAGTCACGCACCAGCAGGTGGTCGAACCAGATGTCGAGCATGATGCCTGCGTAGCGCCGCAGCGGCGGCGCGAAACCGCGGCGTGCGGCGACGACTTCCGGATGTGCGTCGGTGAAGCGGTCGATGGCGCGATGGAAACGCAAGCCGGCCTGGCGTGCGGCGGGCCAGGCAGGGTCGGGATGACCGTGGCTGAAGTCGCCCAGCGCGCTGCCCAGCGCAAATTCGTTGCCGCCGGGGTCGGCGAGCAGGGCATGGGCAAGGTGGTTCATTGCGATGGTGAGAAATCAGGCCAAGGAGTTCTTGGCCATGGATGGTGGTTTTATGGCCGTTCTGGTGGTTCTGATGCGAGAAAGCTCAAGATTGCATGGAGATCAGGTGATGCGGCGATCAGGGACGATCGCAATTATGATGCCCCCATGAGCGACGCCTTGCCGCCGGTTCCGGCCGGCTTTCCAGACGCCCCCGCGACCTTCGCGCTGCCCGGTCCCGCCGGCACGCTGGAAGTGGCGACCGCGGTGCCGGAGACGGGTCAGGCCCGCGCCGGCACGGCGGTGATATGTCACCCGAATCCGCAGCAAGGCGGCACCCTGCGCAACAAGGTGGTCACCATGTTGGAGCGCTCCTTGCGCGAATCCGGTCTGGCCACGGTGCGCTTCAATTTCCGTGGCATAGGCGCCTCGACTGGCGAATTCGACCATGGCGACGGTGAAAGCGGCGATCTGGTCGCGGTTGCGCAGTGGGTGCGCAAGGCGCGTCCCGGCGATGCGCTGTGGCTGGCGGGATTCTCGTTCGGCAGCTACATCGCCCTGCGCTGTGCCCGTTCGCTGGGTGCCGATGCCTTGATCACGGTGGCGCCGCCGGTTGGCCGTTACGAGTTCGGCGAACTGGCGATGCCTACTTGCCCGTGGCTGGTGGTGCAGGGCGAGGAAGACGAAGTGGTCGATCCGCAGGGCGTGTTCGACTGGATCGGCACGCTCGATCCGCCACCGACTGTTGTCCGCATGCCCGCCACCGGGCATTTCTTCCATCGGCGCCTGATGGACCTGCGTGGTGCAGTCAAGAACGCCGTGCGGGCGTGGCTGCCGCCGCTGCGTTGAGCGCCTTGGATCCGGACGTGTTCGACAACCCGCGTGCCGGCGATCCGGATACGCCCACTGCGCGCTATGCGCTCGGGGTCGCTTCCGGCGCATGGCAGGACGACCCCGCGCAACGTGCGGCGCTGGTGGTGTTCGATCGCCTGCACGCGTCCCTGCTGACGCCGGCGTCGGGCCCGTGGGCCCGCCTGCGTGCACGCCTGTCCGTCCGCGCGGTGTCGCTGCGCGGCTTGTACCTGTGGGGCGAAGTGGGACGCGGCAAGACCATGCTGATGGACGGTTTCGTCGCGTCCCTGCCCGACGGGGTCGCGCTGCGATCCCACTTCCACCGTTTCATGCTGGATGTGCACGCACGCCTGCGCGGGCTCGGCGACGTGCGTGATCCCTTGCCGCGGGTGGCCGATGAACTGGCCCGGCGTGCGCGCGTGCTGTGCCTCGACGAATTCATGGTCACCGACATCGGCGACGCGATGATCCTGTATGGCTTGTTGCGCGCGTTGTTCGAGCGCGGCGTCGTGCTGGTCGCGACCTCCAACACGCCACCGGAACGGTTGTACCGCGATGGCCTGCAGCGCGAGCGCTTCCTGCCCGCGATCGCGCTGATCGAGCAGCATTGCCAGGTGCTGGAGCTTGCGTCGCCGCACGATTGGCGGCTGCGCGCGCTGACCCGCGCCCCGGTGTACCTGACGCCGGATGATGTGCGCACCGAGGCGGCGCTGGCACGTTTGTTCAACGACCTTGCGCAGCGGGAACCGGTGCGCGACGACGTCGAACTGAAGATCAACGAGCGTGCCTTCCATGCGCGTCGCGTATGCGCGCAGGCGGCGTGGTTCGACTTCGCGTCGCTTTGCGATGGCCCGTTCGGGTCGGCCGATTACATCGAGCTGGCACGCACGTATCCGGCGCTGCTGATCTCGGGACTGCCGCAGTTCACGCCGTTCAACGAGGACGCGGCGCAACGCTTCGTGCACCTGATCGACGAGGTGTACGACCGCCGCGTGAAGCTCGCGGTGACCGCGCAGGCGCCGGTGGTGGAGTTGTACGACGGCAAGCGCCTGCGCCAGGACTTTGCGCGCACCGAGAGCCGCCTGATCGAGATGCAAAGCCGCGAATACCTTGCCGAACCGCATCGCGCGGATACGCACGCGTAACGGATTTCGCTCCTGTCCGGGAGTCTTGCGGCCCAGTTGCACGCGCAGCGGATGTTCGGCCCCGGGTTCCGGCAGGCACAGGGTTCACCCAGTGTGCGTACGTGGCGCCGCGATTGTCGAAATCTCCGACCACCATTCGTCATGGCAATGCGTGGTGACAGCTGTCATCACGCATTGCGTGACATCTGGCGCTTACGTGAACGATGTTGCGCTTGCACAATTTTGTGGCGCCCAAATACAATACCGCGCGGTTCAGTTATATGAACCGCATTCTCGGTTCCTTCGACCGCTTTCAGACCGGTTCCCTGCCTGAATGACGCACCCCATGATGAAATTGAAGTCCGCCGTCCGGCGGGCCGCGGTATCGGCGGCGATTTTTGCACTGGCCGGCTGCGCCGCGGGCCCGAATTTCCGCGCGCCGGTCGCGCCCAAGGTCGATCGCTACACGGTGGCGCCGTTGCCGGACGCGACCTTGGCGACCAGTACCGCGGGCGGCGATGCCCAGCGCTTCCTCGCGGGCGAGAATGTTCCGCAGCGGTGGTGGACCACCTTCGGCAACGCCGAGCTGGATCGTCGCGTGCGGCAGGCGTTCCAGCGCAGCCCGTCGATCGCCACGGCCGAGGCGGCGCTGCGCCAGGCCGAGGAAACCGCACGGGCCGCGCGCGGCAGCCTGTTCCCTTCGCTGGACGCGAACGCCGGCGCCACGCGTGCCAAGGAATCGGGCATCCAGACCGGCACCGGCAAGGCGCTCGGTCCGTACACCGTGTACAACGCGGGCGTCAGCGTTGGCTACGTGTTCGACATCTTCGGTGGCGTGCGCCGTGGCATCGAGGCGCAGCAGGCGCAGGCCGATGTCAGCCGCGCACAGCTCGATGCGACGTACCTCGCGCTGGCTGCGAATGTCGTCACCGCTTCGCTGCAGGAGGCTTCCCTGCGTGAACAGGTCAAGGCGACCCGCGAAATCGTCGATTCGCTGAAACAGGTGCTCGACATCACCGAAAAGCAGCAGGCGATCGGCGCAAAGTCGTTGTCCGACACGCTGGCTGTGCGTTCGCAACTGGCCGCGACCGAGGCCACGCTGCCGCCGCTGGAGAAACTGCTTGCGGCAACCCAGAACCAGCTGGCGACCTATCTCGGCGTCACGCCCGCGCAACTGCAGTTGCAGCCGGTGACGCTGGATGAGGTCAGCCTGCCGACCGGCGTGCCGGTCAGCCTGCCTTCGGTGATGGTGGCGCAACGTCCCGACATTCGTGCCGCCGCTGCGCAATTGCACGCGGCCACCGCCGCGGTCGGTGTCGCCACCGCCGACATGCTGCCCAGGCTCACCTTGAACGGCAGCCTGACCAGTCAGTCCCTCACCACTTCCGGCCTGTTCGCGGCCGGCAGCGGCGGCTGGTCGATCGGGCTCGGCCTGTTGCAGCCGCTCTTCCACGGCGGCCAGTTGCTGCACCAGAAGCGCGCGGCCGAGGCCGGCATGGATGCAGCGCTGGCGAACTGGCAGCAGGCGGTGCTGACCGCCTTCCAGAACGTCGCCGACGCCCTGCAGGCGCTCGACTATGACGCGCAATCGCTCAAGGCGCAGAGCGCGTCCGAACGCGACGCCGCCCGGTTGCTGTCGCTGACCCGCACCCAGTACCAGGTTGGCGCCGTCGATTACCTGACCCTGCTGTCGGCCGAACGCCAGTACCAGCAGGCGCGCATCGCCGAAATCGCCGCGCGCACCTCGCGCCTCGCCGACACCGCCGCGTTGTATGCGGCCTTGGGTGGTGGCTGGAAAGCTTCCTTGGAAAGTCAGCCCAGGGAGCCTTCGGCCACGGACGGCGGCTCTGGGCGTTCTGGCGCCGCACCGGAGCAGACACTTTCCACCACCGTTCGCAATCCTGATCACGGCGATCAGGGACGATCGCAAAAATAAACCCCGCAATTATCCGAAGCCAACGCAGCGAAGCCCTGATCCCATGAACGCATACGCAACCTCCGCACGGCCCAAACAGCGCAAGCGCCTGATCATCGTGATCGTCGCGGTGCTGGTGCTGTTCGCGCTGCTGGTCGGCTTCAACACCTTCAAGGGCATCATGATAGGCAAGTTCATGAAGTCCATGGCCAACCCGGCCCAGACGGTCAGCACCATGGCTGCCGAATACCAGGACTGGCAGCCGCGCGTCGAGGCGGTGGGCAACGTGCGTGCGGTGCACGGCGCGGACCTCGCGTTCGACGTCGCCGGCCTGGTCGAAAGCGTGGACGTGAAGTCCGGCGCCGACGTGCAGAAGGGCCAGGTGCTGGTCAAGCTGGTCGATGCCGACGATCGCGCCAAGCTGGCCGCTTTGCAGGCGACGGCGCATCTCGCGAAGCTGACCGCGGACCGCTCGAAGCAGCAGCTCGCGGTGCAGGCGATCAGCAAGGCGCAGTACGACACCGACATGGCCAACCTGAAAGGCGCACAGGCCAATGCCGCGGCACAGCAGGCGACAGTGGACAAGAAAACCCTGCGCGCACCGTTCGCGGGCCGCATTGGCATCATCACCGCCAACCCCGGCCAGTACATCAACGTCGGCACCACCGTCGTCACGCTGCAGCAGCTCGACCCGGTGTACGTGGATTTCACCGTACCGCAGTCCTCGCTGGATGAGCTGAAGGTGGGTTGCAAGGTGGCGGTCACGGCCGACGCCTACGCGGGCAAGACCTTCACGGGCAAGGTGTCGGCGAGCGATCCGAAAGTCGACCTCGCCACCCGCAACGTCGGTGTCGAAGCGACCGTGGCGAATCCCGGCAAGCTGCTGGTGCCGGGCATGTTCACCAAGGTGGCCGTGGATTCGGGCGCACCGCAGCGTTACCTGACCCTGCCGCAGACCGCGATCTCGTACGCGCCGTACGGCGACACGGTGTTCGTGGTGCACCAGGGCCAGCCGCCGGCGTCGGGTGACGGCGGCAAGCGGGCCGAGGCTTCCGCCGATGCCGCGAAGAACAAGAACGCCCCGGACCACTATGTGCAGCAGGTGGTGGTGACGGTCGGGCCGACGCGTGGCGACCAGGTGGCGGTGCTGACCGGCGTCAAAGAGGGCGACGTGGTCGTCACCAGCGGCCAGTTGAAGCTGCGCAACGACACGCCCGTGACCATCAACAACAAGGTCGAGCCGGCGTTCAATCCGAATCCGCATCCGGTGGAAGAGTAGGAGCGGCGGTAGCCGCGACCGGAACCGCGATCACCAGCGGCATCGGGCCGGGCGTTCCGGCCCCCACAGTCGAACAACGCCTCTACGCAGATTGCCGACATGAAATTCACCGATCTCTTCATCAAGCGCCCGGTCCTCGCCGCCACGGTCAGCCTGCTGATCCTGGTGCTGGGCCTGCGCGCGGTCACGTCGCTGCCGATCCGCCAGTATCCGAAGACGGAGAGCGCGACGATCACGGTGCAGACCGTGTATTTCGGCGCGGACGCACAGACCATGGCGGGTTTCATCACCCAGCCGCTGGAGCAGGCGATCGCGCAGGCGCAGGGCATCGACTACATGACGTCTTCGAGCACGCCCGGCGTGTCGATGATCAACGTGACGCTGCGCCTCAACTACGACGGCAACAAGGCGCTCACCGAAATCTCGGCGCTGGTCAACTCGGTGAAGAACCAGTTGCCGCAGGCGGCGCAGCAGCCGGTGATCACCTTGCAGACGGGCGAGCAGGTCGCCTCGATGTACCTGGGCTTCTCCTCGAAGACGCTGTCAGCCAACAAGATCACCGATTACCTGACCCGCGTGGTGCAGCCGCAGTTGAGCGCGGTGGAGGGCGTGCAGAGCGCGCAGATCATGGGCGGGCGCACCTTTGCGCTGCGTGCGTGGCTGGACCCGACCAGGATGGCGGCGCATGGCGTCACCGCCAGCGACGTCAACCAGGCGCTGGCCGCCAACAACTACCTTTCGGCGATCGGTACCACCAAGGGCCAGATGGTCAGCGTAAATCTCACCGCGGCGACCGACCTGCACACGGTCGATGAATTCAAGAACCTGGTGGTGAAGGCCGACGGCGCCAACGTGGTGCGCCTGAAGAACGTGGCCGACGTCCAGCTCGGCGCGGAAGACTACAACTCCGCCTTCACGTTCGACGGCCAGCCGACCGTCGCCATCGGCATCAAGGCGGCACCCGATGCCAACATCCTCGACGTGATCGCGCGCGTGCGCAAGGTGTTCCCGCAGATCCAGTCGCAATTGCCAGCGGGACTCTCGGGCCACATCGCCTACGATGGCACCGACTTCATCCGCGCCTCGATCAGCGAGGTGGTGCAGACGCTGGCCGAGACGCTCGTGATCGTGGCGGTCGTCATCTTCCTGTTCCTCGGTACCCTGCGTTCGCTGCTGATTCCCCTGCTCGCGATGCCGCTGTCGTTGATCGGCGCGTTCCTGGTGATGCTGGTCCTCGGCTACTCGATCAACCTGCTGACGCTGCTCGCGTTGGTGTTGGCGATCGGCTTGGTGGTGGACGACGCGATCATCATCGTCGAGAACGTCGACCGTCACATGAAGGACGCGCATTCGCCGCTCAAGGCGGCGCTGCTGGCCGCGCGCGAGCTGGCCACGCCGATCATCGCGATGACCATCGTGCTGATCGCGGTGTACGTGCCGGTCGGCTTCCAGGGTGGCCTGACCGGCGCATTGTTCACCGAATTCGCGTTCACGCTCGCCGGCGCGGTGGTGATCTCGGCGATCATCGCGTTGACCTTGTCGCCGATGCTGTGCTCGAAGGTGCTGCGCGAATCCGATCACGAGAAGCCCCTCGTCAAGCGCATCGACAGGGTTTCGAATTACGTGCGCGACCGCTATCGCCGCATGCTGCATTCCTCGCTGGACACCTGGGCGGTTGCGATCGTGTTCGGCGCGCTGATCCTTGCCGGCAACGTGTATCTGTTCAAGACCGCCAAGTCCGAACTCGCCCCGCAGGAAGACCAGGGCATCGTGCTGGCGCAGACGCAGGGCCCGCCCAACGCCACCATCACGCAGATGGAGATGTACACGAAGCAGGTGTTCGACGTGGCGAAGTCCTTGCCCGAATACACCCACACCTTCCAGATGACCGGCATGCCTGCGGTCAACGGCGGGTTTACGGGCATCATGCTGAAGCCGTGGGGCGACCGCAGCCGCAGCGCCGACCAGATCCAGCAGGACGTGCAGGAGAAACTGTCGAACATCGCCGGCGCCCGCATGGCGGTGTTCCAGTTCCCGTCGCTGCCGGGTGCCTTCGGCCTGCCGGTACAGTTCGTGATCAAGACCACCGAGCCGCTGCAGAACCTCAACGACGTCGCGCACCAGGTGCTGGCCAAGGCGCAGGCCTCGGGCATGTTCTTCTTCGTGGACTCGGACCTCAAGATCGACCAGCCGCAGGCGACCGTGACCCTGGACCGCGACAAGGTTTCCGCGCTCGGCATGACCCAGCAGGGCGTCGGTGCGGCGCTGTCGGCGGCGCTGGGCGGCAACTACGTCAATTACTTCTCGATCTCGGGTCGTTCGTATCGCGTGATTCCCCAGGTCGCACAGGTGGACCGCCTGAATCCGGCGCAGCTCGACAACTATTACATCAGGACGCCGTCGGGCGGCATGATCCAGGCTTCGACCGTGGCGCACCTGACGTACCAGACGGTGCCGGAATCGATCAACCATTTCCAGCAACTGAATTCGGCGACGATCTCCGGCGTGATCGCGCCCAGCGTGTCGCTGAGCCAGGCGCTCACCTTCATGCAGGACACGCTGGAACAGGTCGCGCCGTCGGGCTACACCGCGGATTACGCGGGCCAGTCGCGCCAGTTCATGCAGGAATCCGGCGGCTTCCTGTTCACGCTGCTGTTCGCGATCATCATCGTGTTCCTGGCGCTGTCGGCGCAGTTCGAGAGTTTCCGCGATCCGCTGGTGATCCTGGTCGCGGTGCCGATGGCGATCTTCGGCGCGCTGCTGTTCATCAACCTCGGCCTGTCCACGCTCAACATCTACACCCAGGTGGGCCTGGTCACGCTGGTCGGCCTGATCAGCAAGCACGGCATCCTGATGGTCGAGTTCGCCAACCAGTTGCAGCGCGAACATGGCATGTCCAAGCGCGAAGCGATCGAGGAAGCCGCGGCGGTGCGCTTGCGCCCGATCCTGATGACCACCATGGCGATGGTGCTGGGCGTGGTGCCGCTGGTGTTCGCGGGCGGCGCCGGCGCGGCCGGCCGCCACGACATGGGCCTGGTGATCTTCACCGGTCTGTCGATCGGCACGCTGTTCACCCTGTTCGTGGTGCCGGCGGTGTATCTCGTGATCGGCGAGACGCACAAGGCCGAACACGCCGAAGCAGTCGAGGGCATCGACGCGCTGCCGCCGCCGGAGCCGCAGGTGCATTGAGTCGCAGCACATGATGCATGTCAGCGAAGGGCAGCGCAGCGCGCTGCCCTTCGTCATTTCAATGCACCACGATCGTGGCCGTCATGAACGGATGCACCGAACAGAAATACGCGTACGTCCCCGGTTTGGTGAACACCGCGCTGTAACTGTCATCGGTGTCCAGCGCTGGCGAATCCTTGAACTGGGCGCCCGCACTGGTCACGGTGTGGGGTTCCTCGTCGTGGTTGGTCCAGGTCACCTTGGCTCCGACGGGAACCACCAGTTGCGCGGGCCTGAAATGGAACTGTCTGATGTCGACCTGATACGTCATTGCCGGTTTGCCCGACGTGGCCGACGAAGCGGTGGTTTGTGCAGCAATTGCGAGCGGCAACAACGTTGCTGCCGCGATGGTGGAACGCCAACGCATGGACGGGCTCCCTGAGGTGGATGGGAAATTTCAAGCCAGGGTGCGCTCGGTCAGTGCCAGCGTGTGGCTGCCGCGCACATGCCGCAGGTCGCGGATGCCGAGGTAGTCGTGCAGTTTGCCGGCGGGCAGGTTCTGCAGCGGGCCGGGTGCCGCTGCGGCGCCAGGCGCAGGTTGTGGGTAGGCGGTCGAGCGCGCGGTGTGGAACGTGATGTTGCCCTCGATCTTCTGCTGGATCTGGTGGATATGGCCGTTCAGCACCGTCACCGAGCCGAAGCGTTGCAGCAGCGTCAATGCCTGCGCACTGTCCTGCGTGCCCCAGCCCCACGCCGGATACAGCGACCACATCGGCATGTGCGCGATCACCACGATCGGTGTGCTGGCGGAGATGCCGGCCAGATCCTGTTTCAGCCACGCGAGCTGTTCATCACCGAGGAAACCGAGGCCGCCGCCTTGCAGGTGGCGCACGTTGACCAGCGCGACGCAATGCACGCCGTGGTGGTCGAAGCTGTACCAGCCGTTGCCGTCCACACCGCCGCCGAAGCGCGCGAAGAACGCCTTGCCGTCATCGCCGATCACATCGTGCTCGCCCGGGATGTAGAACACGTGGCCGGCCTGGGCTTCCTTCAGCAGCTCGGCCACGGTGTCGAATTGCTCCGGTTTCGAGAGATGGGTGAGGTCACCGGTGTGCACCACGAAATCCGGGCGTTGCGGTTGGGCGTTGATCAGGGCGATGGACTGGCGCAAGCTGGCGACCGGGTCGGGGTTGGGCGCCTTGTTGAAACCGATATGGCTGTCGCTGATCTGCACGAAGCTGAAGGTGGCATCCGGCGCGGCGGCGCCCTTCGCGAGCATGCCCGCGTGGGCGATGCCACCTCGCATCAGCCACAGGGTGCCGGCGCCGGCCCAGGCCATGCATTCGAGGAAGCGGCGCCGTCCGGGGTGCATGCCGTCGTGATCGTCATTCATGGGTGCGTGCTCTCGCTGGATACGGGTTCGCAAGGGCGCAGGTCACGCCCTCTTCGAAACGTCATACCGCCACGGCTTAGCGGTTATTCCCGCGCCGGGGCATCGGGAATAAATTCACGTGTGGCATTGTCTACAGACAGATGGCCTGCGCCGCGCGGCGCCTGCACGGGATGAACAATGGGTACGGCGGCGGCCTTTGAAGGCGAGGTGATGCGGCATCTGGATGCCGCGTACAACCTTGCGCGCTGGCTGACCCGCAACGATGCGGATGCCGAGGACGTGGTGCAGGAAGCGATGTTGCGCGCGTTCCGCTTCTTCGGCGGGTTCCGCGGCGGCGACGCCAGGGTCTGGCTGCTGACGATCGTGCGCAACACGTTCTACACCCAGCGCGCGCAAACGCCGGCCGCCGGCGCGGTGGATGAGTTCGACGAGGCGGTCCATGGAGGCACGGACGACGACGACCCGCAGGCGATGCTGCTGCGCGCGGTCGATGCGCAGGATCTGCGTGCGGCGCTGGAACGGCTGCCGTCCGAGTTCCGCGAAGTGCTGGTGCTGCGCGAGTTGGAGGAATGTTCCTACAAGGAAATCGCCTCGATCATGAATCTGAAGATCGGCACCGTGATGTCGCGGCTGGCGCGCGCACGCGCGCGGCTGGAATGCGAGCTCACGCCGGCCGCGGGAGGTCAGGCATGAACTGTCGGGACGCGCGCCTGTTGTTGCACGCCTGGCTCGACGACGAACTGGGCGCGGCGGACAGCTTGGCCGTCGCCCGGCACCTGCAGGAGTGCGCGGCCTGCGCGCAACGCCTGCGCAACCACGAGCAATTGCGCGGCGCCTTGCGTGGCGCTGGCCTACGCCACGCGGCACCCGCGGGATTGCAAGGGCGCATTGCCGCACGCTTGCCCCGCGCGATGGTTGCGCCGCGCCGTCCGCGCCAGCGCTGGATGCCCGCGGCCGCGGCGCTGGCGGCCCTGCTGGTAGCCGCGATCGTGTTCGCCGGTTGGCAGACGCTGCAGGTTCGCCGGCAGGAGCAAGGTGCGCTGGTGGCGGAGGCCGTCAGCGGCAGCCTGCGCGCGTTGCAGCCCGGGCACCTCTTCGACGTGCGCAGCACCGACCAGCACACGGTGAAGCCGTGGTTCGACGGACGGCTGGATTTCTCGCCGGTGGTCAAGGATCTGTCGGCGCAGGGGTTCGACCTGATCGGTGGGCGCCTCGATGCGCTCGCGGCCCACCGCGTGGCCGCGCTGGCATACCGGCGGCACTTGCACGTGATCAACCTGTTCGAATGGCCTTCGAATGCGCTGGCGCCGGGTGGTATGCGCACCCGCGACGGTTACCACGTCGTGCAGTGGAACGACGCCGGCATGTACTTTGTCGCCGTGTCGGATGTCGCGCCGGCCGATCTGGATGCATTCGTGCGCGCGTTCCGCGCCACGCCGGTTGCCGCCGGTGAACCGGCACGCTGATCGCGCGGCGTAGGCATTCTGCAGACGGTGCTATCGTTGGACGGTTTGCAAGATCCATCGGAATCCGCCATGTCCGCTGCCACCGCTACGGTCTTCAATTTCAACATCGCTGCGCAGCAGCCTGGCACGCGTGCAGGCGCGGAACCGCCGGTCAAGCACGTCGTCGTGGTCGGCGGCGGCACCGCCGGCTGGATGACCGCGCTGCTGCTGGCCAATTCCGCGTATGGCCGGCGGCTCAAGGTCACGGTGCTGGAATCGCCGCAGGTCGGCGTGATCGGAGTGGGAGAAGGTTCGACGCCGTGGCTGCGCGGTTTCTTCGAGAGCCTCGGCATCGAGGAGGCGGAATGGATGCCGGAATGCCATGCGACGTACAAGGCCGGCATCACCTTCGACGGATGGTCCACGCGGCCCGGCTACGAGGCGTATTTCCATTCGTTCGCCTCGATGCTCGACAACATGACGATGGCGCCGTTCATCGACAACGTGCACGCGCGCCTCGAAGGCGCCGACGTGTACGCGCACCCCAACCGTTTCTTCATTTCCGCAAGACTGGTACGGCAGTGCAAGGCGCCACGCCCGCAGCGCAGCTTTCCGTTCGACGTGTGGTACGGCTTCCATTTCGACTCGGTGCTGCTCGGCCGGTTCCTGCAGAAGAAGGCCATCGAACGAAGCGTGCAGCATGTGGCTGGCCACGTCACCGACGTGCAACTGGGCGAATCCGGCGACATCGCATCCCTGCGACTGAAAGACGACGCGACGCTTGCCGGCGATTTCTTCGTCGACTGCACCGGCTTCGCCTCGTTGCTGATGGGCAAGGCGCTCGGCGTGCCGTTCGTGTCGTTCAAGGAGAATTTGTTCAACAACGCTGCGGTAGCGATTTCCAAACCGCACCCGGGGCCGATCCAGCCGCAGACCATTTCCACCGCGCTGCGCAACGGCTGGGTCTGGAAGATTCCGCTGACCACGCGGATGGGCTACGGCTACGTTTACAGCACGGATTTCTGCTCGCCCGAAGACGCCGAAACCGAAGTGCGGCAACACCTCGGCGCGATGGATGCCGACATTCCGGCACGCCATTTGAAGTTCCGCCCAGGCCGCGTGGAAAAACCGTGGACCCGCAACTGCGTGGCCAATGGTTTGGCCCAGGGCTTCATCGAACCGCTGGAAGCCACGACCCTGTTGTTCGTGCAACGCACCGCGCAGGCGCTGGTGGCGGCGATCGAGCAGGGCGACATGGACGAAGCGGCGCGCACGCGTTTCAATGAGACGCTGAATGCGCAGGTCGAAGGCACGCGCGACTACATCGTCACCCACTTCAAGACCAACACCCGCACCGACACCGACTATTGGCGCGCCAACGCCGCCAACACGCACCTGTCGGCGCCGCTGCAGCAGTTGCTGCGCACCTGGCTTGCCAGCAAGCCGATCACCGGCGGCATCGCCAAGGGTACCTTCGGGCGCGGCTACCCGATCATGTCCTGGTACAGCATGCTCGCGGGCGTCGGCCTGTTTCCGGCGGACAAACGTCCGCCGACGGCGCAGGAGGCGAAGTACAAGCTGGCCGAGGTCGATGCGCTGCTGGAACGCAGCGCCATGAACTTCCCCGACCACCGCGAGTTCCTGCAGGCGATCCCGCCCAAGCCCAAGGATCCATCGCTGCAGGTGTACTTCTGGTAGCGACGCGGCGCCTGCCCGGATATGCGGCCGCACGGGGTGTTATCGTGCGTGTCTGCGTCCGTTGCGGAGGCGTGGTTCCATGCGAATGATCGAGCGTTTTTGCAGACTGTTGTGCCTGGTCGCGCTGCTGGCGCTCGCCAGCACACCGGCACTTGCGCAAAGCCTGCCCCCGACCCGATCGGGGGATGCGTTGCCCGCGGATCTGTCCGCGAAGATCGACCAGATCGCCAACGACGCGCTGAAGCAAAGCGGCGTACCCAGCGCATCGGTCGCGGTGGTGCGCGGCGGCAAGCTCGTCTATGCGAAAGCCTACGGCGACGCGCGGCTCGATCCGAAAACGCCGGCCACGCCCACGATGCGCTACAGCATCGGCTCGATCAGCAAGGAGTTCACTGCCGCGGCGATCCTGTTGCTGCAGCAGCAGGGCAAGGTCAGCCTCGACGACAAGGTCGGCAAGTTCTTTCCCGGGCTCACCGACGCCGACCACATCACGATCCGGCAGATCCTCTCGCACACCTCGGGGTATCAGGATTACTGGCCGCAGGATTACCTGATGCCGCCGATGAAGCTGGCGACCACGCCTGCGGCCATCATGGACACGTGGGCAAAAAAACCGCTGGACTTCGCGCCCGGCGCGCAATGGCAATACAGCAACACCGGTTACGTGATCGCGGGCGCGATCGTGCAGAAGCTCACCGGCCAGACGCCGTTCGAGTTCCTGCAGCAGCACGTGTTCCCGCAGCTCGGGATCACCGACGCCTACGACACCAACCTCAAGGCGCTGCCCGCGACCGATGCGCGTGGCTACTCGCGCAACGCGCTGGGGCCGCTGCGTCCGTCCGAGAAGGAAGGCGTGGGCTGGATGTTCGGCGCGGGTGAGCTCGCGATGACCGCGAGTGACCTCGCCAAGTGGGACATCGCGATGATCGACCGGACACTGCTGTCGCCGGCATCGTGGCAGGCGATGCAGACCGAAGTCGTGTTGAACAATGGGCTGGGCTCGGGTTACGGCCTGGGTGTGTACGTGGGAAGCATGGACGGCCACCGGATGATTTCGCATAGCGGTGAAGTGATGGGCTTCACAGCCGGCAACATCATCTTCCCGGATGACCGTGCTGCGGTGGTGGTGCTGACCAACCAGGACGCGGTAGCCACGTTCCGCAGTATCGGCCAAGGCATCGCCAAGGCCTTGTTCGAGGTGCGGGACGCCGCGGCCAACCAGGCGTTGGCGCAGGCCAAGGCCGTTTTCGCGAACCTGCAGAAGGGCAAGCTCGACCGTGACCTGTTCACCGCCGATGCCAACAGCTATTTCGACGCCACCGCGCTGCATGATTATCAGTCGAGTCTTGCGCCGCTGGGCAAACCGGTGTCGTTCACGATCCGCGCGGCGCGCAAGCGCGGTGGCATGCAGATGCGCAGCTATCTGGCCACGTTCGCGAAGACGAAACTGGCGATCACGACTTACCTGCTACCCGATGGCAAGATCGAGCAATACATCGTTGCGGCCGCAGGAGACTGAGGTGTCCGGGCACGCCAATCCGCTCGGCCGCGAAGCCGCGTACCCCATCGCCGTCGATCCATCGGTGCTGTTTCCGGTCGCGCGTGACGCGGCGCGCGCGTCGTTGGGCGTTGACGCCGCGGCGCTGCCGTTCGCGGGCGCCGACATCTGGAATGCGTGGGAACTGTCGTGGCTGGATGCGCGCGGCAAACCCTGCATTGCCGTGGCGGAATTGCGGGTGCCATGTGATTCGCCGAACCTGGTCGAGTCGAAATCGTTGAAGCTGTATCTCGGCGGCTATGCGATGACTCATTTCGAAGACATGCATGCGGTGCGCGTGCGTGTTGCGCGTGATGTTTCCACGTGCGTCGGTGCCGAGGTCGAGGTCGTGTTGCGGGAACCCGCGCAGTTCGAGCGGTTGCGCGGGGCGGACTTTGCCGGTGAATCCCTGGACGAACAGGTACTCAACATCACGGATTACGCGGCGCCGGATGCGCGTCATCTGCGTACCCAGAAGCAGGCGCGGATCGTCGAGGAATCGCTGGTCACCCGCCTGTTCCGTTCGCGTTGCCCGGTCACCGGCCAGCCCGACTGGGCCAGCGTGCAGATCCGCTATTGCGGAATGCCGATGGACCGCGCCGGGCTGCTGCGCTACCTGGTGTCGTTCCGCGAGCACCCGGATTTCCACGAGGCCTGCGTGGAGCGCATGTTCGTGGACATCAGCCGGCAATGCGCGCCGCAGGCGCTGCTGGTGTACGCGCGTTTCCTGCGCCGCGGCGGCATCGACATCAACCCGTGGCGCGCGACGCCGGGCTTCATCAGCACGCCCGCCAACCTGCGCGACGTGCGCCAGTAGACGCGGCTTCCCACACACGCGACTGGGATTGCCGGCGGCCAGCGAGTATCCTCGAAGGCCTTGTGCAGATGGCCAACGAGGAGGCGTCATGCAGCACGCGCACGATTACCTGATCATCGGTGCCGGCATGGCCGGCGAGGCAGCGGCCGAAGCCTTGCGCGGCGCCGATGCCGGCGCATCCATCGCATTGCTTGGTGCGGAAACGCATCCGCCCTACGACCGCCCGCCGCTCAGCAAGGCGCTGTGGAAGGACGGCAAGGAAGACAGCATCTGGCGACCGATCGACAAGGCTCGCGCCGATCTTCAACTTGCGCGCCGTGCCACCCGCATCGAACGCGCCGCGCAGGTCGTCCACGATGACCAGGGCGACACCTGGAAGTACGGGAAACTCCTGATTGCGACCGGTGGCAGGCCGCGCCAGTTGCAGGGTGGCGACGGTTTCATCTATTACCGCAGCTTCGACGATTACCAGCGCCTGCGGCATGCCGTGAAACCGGGTGCACGCATCGCCGTGGTCGGCGGCGGCTTCATCGGCAGCGAAATCGCCGCCGCGATGGCGATGAATGGTTGCAAGGTCACGATGTTGTTTCCCGAAGCGGCCATCGGCGCGCGCGCGTATCCGAAATCGCTCGCCGGCGCGGTGACGGCGTACTACCGGGAGAAGGGCGTGGACGTGCGCGCCGGCATCACGGTGAAGCAGGGTTCGCACACGGGTGCTGCCCATGCGCTGGCCCTGTCGGACGGCTCCACGCTGGAGGCCGATGCCGTGGTTGCCGGTCTCGGCATCACGCCCAACGTGCAACTCGCCGAAGCCGCCGGCCTGCAGGTGGACAACGGCATCGTGGTCAACGAACACCTGCAGACCTCCGACCCCGACATCTACGCGGCGGGCGACGTGGCCTCGTTCCCGGCGCCGGCGCTCGGGCGCCGCATCCGGGTCGAACACGAAAACGCCGCCGTCAGCATGGGCACGCATGCGGGCCAGTGCATGGCCGGGCAGGATGCACCGTACATCGAGCTGCCGTTCTTCTACTCTGACCTGTTCGATCTTGGCTACGAAGCCGTCGGCACCCTGGATGCGCGCCTCGAAACCGTCGAGCAGTGGGTGACGCCGTTCCGCGAAGGCGTGGTGTATTACCTCGAGGGCGGGCGGGTGCGCGGCGTGTTGCTGTGGAACACCTGGGGCCAGGTGGACGCCGCGCGTGCGCTCATCGCGGCGCCTGGTCCGTTCGATGCGAAAAACGTGCGCGGCAAGCTGCCGCAAACGGGCTGATCGACGGGGCCTGCCCGCGGTGCCCCGGGTGGCCTGATGTGCCATCATGGCGCCCGTTGCCGGCATAGCTCAGTTGGTAGAGCAACCGCCTTGTAAGCGGTAGGTCGCCTGTTCGAGTCAGGCTGCCGGCACCAGGACGACGATGAGGGCAGGCACGCACGATGGGCGCTGAGCAGGATCCCCGCGATGCCGAGTTCGAGGCGCAGATCGAGGCGCTGCGCCAGCATTTCGTGGGGGAACTCCCAGAGCGCCGCGCGAAACTGGTCGCGGCCTGGGTGGATTGCGTTGATCGGGGCGACGAAGCGCCGTGGTTGCGCCTGCGCGACGTCGCGCACAAGCTGTCGGGTTCGGCGCCGTGCTATGGACTGGACGCGATCGGCGACGCCGGTCGTCGGCTCGACAAGCTGCTGTCAGGGCGCACGCCGTGCCGCGAGCGTGATGCCGTGGCCACCACGGTCGCGGAGCTGATCGCCGCGCTCGACCAAACCATCGCCGTGTCGTAGCGCGGCTGGCCCCGCACGTGGCCGAGGGCTATCCTTCAGGATCCAATGCAAGCACGGAAGACGTCATGGCCAGCCAAGCAAAGTCGGTTTCCCTGATCGGCGCACCCACCGACATCGGCGCGGGTTCGCGCGGCGCGTCGATGGGCCCGGAAGCGATGCGCGTGGCCGGACTCCCACAGGCATTGGCAGCGCGCGGCATTGATGTCATTGACCGCGGCAACCTGGCGGGTCCATTGAATCCCTGGCAGCCGCCGCGCAACGGCTACCGGCATTTCCCGGAAGTCATCGCCTGGACTCGCGCGGTGATGGAGGCGGAACTGGCCGAGCTCGCCGCGGAGCGGTTGCCGATCCTGCTCGGCGGCGATCATTGCCTTGCGATTGGCTCGATCAGTGCGGTCGCACGGCATTGCCGCGAACGTGGCCGCAAATTGCGGGTGCTGTGGCTGGACGCGCACGCCGATTTCAACACGGCCGAAATCACGCCATCGGGCAACATCCACGGGATGCCGGTGGCGTGCCTGTGCGGCCACGGACCGCGCGAGCTCACCGAACTGGGCGGCAGGGTGCCCGCGCTGGAGGCCGACGAGGTGCGCCAGATCGGCATCCGCTCGGTCGATCCGAACGAGAAGCGGCTGGTGCACGACGTCGGCCTCGAAATCTTCGACATGCGCTACATCGACGAGGTCGGGATGCGCAGGGTGATGGAGCAGGCGTTGCAGGACCTCGATGGCGACACCCACCTGCATGTCAGCTTCGACGTCGATTTCCTGGATCCGTCGATCGCGCCCGCGGTCGGCACCACGGTGCCGGGCGGGCCGAGCTACCGCGAGGCGCAGCTGTGCATGGAAATGATCGCCGACACCGGGCGGGTTGCCTCGCTGGACATCATGGAGCTGAACCCGGCGCTGGACGAACACAACCGCACCGCCGAGCTGGTGGTGGACCTCGTCGAAAGCCTGTTCGGGAAATCCACCCTGATGCGGGCCTGACGGGTCGCGGTGCACCCGGGGGTTGAGACTTCCGTCTACAAATGACGGGTCGTCGGGTCAACAACTGTCACGCTGGCACGATCGATGCCAGTGCGAGCACGCCTCTTGCACTTGACGTCGTGATGCCGCGGTTTTGCGGCGCAGGGGTCGTCCTGGAGACGTCGTGGCAAAGGTCAGGGGACAATTCGGCATACTCGGAGCCATACCCGGCGCACGCGCGTCGCTGCGTTGGCTCGGATGGTGCGGCTTGGCGTTGCTGGTGGCTCCTGCGGCGTTGCTGGGTGTGCTGGCCGAAACCGGTGGCGTGATCGACGAGGTCGGCAAGGTCGGCCCGTGGCTGGCGCTGGCCGGCGTGCTGGTGCTGGCGGCCACGGGCTGGGTACTGGTGGCGATGCTCGGCAGCCTGCGCCGGCTCAACGAACTGGCGCAATTGCTGTGCGAACACAACGACGGCCCGGTGTTCGTCAAGGATGCCCACCATCGCTACCTGTTCGTGAACGAGGCGGCGGCCGCGTTGATCGGGCGCCGCCCGGCCGACGTGATCGGCCATCGCGACAGCGAGCTGCAGCCGGGAGACGAATCGCTGGCGTTCGAGGAGAACGACCGCGTGTGCCTGGATCGCGACCTGCCGACCATGTTCCGCGAATCCCAGACGACGCCCGGCGGCGAGCGCAGCTTCCTGGTTTCCAAGAAGCCGCTGCACGACGCACGCGGGCGGGTCGTGGGGCTGGTCGGCGTGGCCCGCGACATCACCGACGAGATCGACCTGCAAAAACTCAACCGCCGGCGCGCCGACGAAACCCGTGCCTGGTTCGACCTGAATCCGTTGCCGGTGGTGCTGTTCGCCAGCGGCGACAAGCGCATCCTCAGGGCCAATGCCGCGGCCGAACGGTGCTACGGCCATGACCGCCAGCGCATGCAGCAGATGCGGATCACCGAATTGTTCGCGCCCGACGAGGCCGATCGCCTGCGCGCCTACCTGCGCGACGACGGCCGCGCCGTGCCTCCCGGCAGCGTGGCCTGGCGGCAGGTCCGTGCCAACGGCGAGCGGTTCGACGTGCTCACCGACATCGGCAACCTGCCGCACGCCGAGCCCCCCGCGCGCATCATGCTGGTGCGCGACCTGTCGGGCGAACGCGCGGCCAAACAGGCCCTGCACGAATGCGCGGCACGCTACGACGACCTGGTGGAATCCGGCCTCGCGATGGTCTGGATGCACGACATGCAGGGCCGCCTGCTGCGGGTCAATGATGCGCTGGCGCATGCGCTCGGCCACGATCGCGAGGCCATGATTGGCCGGCAGCTGGCCGATTTCGTGGCCGACGAGGCGCACGCGGAATGGCGCGATTACCTCGACCGCATCCACAGCATGCGGCGCGACGCAGGCGTGCTGCATTTCGTGGCGCGCAACGGCGAGCGCCGCGTGTGGCAATACCAGTTCGTGTGCTATCCCGATGCCGAGCCCGCGCCGTACGTGCTGGGCGCCGCGCAGGACGTGACCCTGCGCCACCGTTACGAGCTGCGCCTGCAGGACCAGAACCAGCTGGATGCGTTGACCGGCTGCCGTACGCGGCGGTTCCTCGATGCGTTTGCCTTGCAGACGGCGCACGACCAGACGTGGGGCTGCGTGGTGCTGGATATCGACTACTTCCGCCAGTTGAATGCCAGCGAGGGCCGCGCGCGCGGCGACGAAGTGTTGCGCGACGTGGCGAAGCTGCTGCGCAACACCGCCGGGTCGGGCGACGTGGTGGTGCGCATGGGCGGCGACGAGTTCGCGGTGGTGATGCCCCACGCCACCGAGAACACCGTGCGCGAGCTGGCCGAACGCCTCGCCAAATCCTCGCGCGACGGCATGCCCGCGGTGTTCTCGCTGGGCTGGGCGGTGCGCGAGGCCGACGAGCCGCTGGAATCCACCCTGCGCCGCGCGGACAAGCTGCTGCTGCGTTCGCGCCAGCGCGAGCGTGGCTGATATTGCGCCGCAGCAACGCGGCGCTTAGCATTCCCGGTTCGGCTCACCATCGGTGGGCGCGTGGGAGTGCGGCGGGTGATGCGTAGCCATTATTGCGGTCTGATCGGCGCGAACGAAGTCGGCCGGAAGGTAACCCTGTGCGGGTGGGCGGACGCGCGCCGCGACCATGGCGGCGTGGTCTTCATCGACCTGCGCGACCACGAGGGCATCGTGCAGGTCGTGGCCGATCCCGACCACGCCGAGGTGTTCAAGATCGCCTCGAAGACCGGTTACGAGGACTGCCTGCGCGTCAGCGGCACGGTGCGCGTGCGCTCGAACCTCAACGAGAAGATCCCGACCGGTCATTACGAAGTCGTCGCCGAGTCGATCGAGCTGCTGAACGCCGCGCGCGACCTGCCGTTCGCGTTGCACGAGAATCCCAATGAGGAAATGCGGTTGAAGTACCGCTACCTCGACCTGCGCCGCCCGGAGATGCAGAAGGTCATGCGCACCCGCATCAAGCTGGTGCAGGCTTTGCGCCGCTGGCTGGACGCGCGCGGTTTCCAGGACATCGAAACGCCGATCCTCACCAAGGCGACACCGGAAGGCGCGCGCGATTACCTGGTGCCCTCGCGCGTGCACACGGGCCACTTCTACGCGCTGCCGCAATCGCCACAGTTGTTCAAGCAGCTGTTGATGATTGCGGGCTTCGACCGCTACTACCAGATCGCACGCTGCTTCCGCGATGAGGACCTGCGCGCCGACCGCCAGCCGGAATTCACCCAGCTCGACATGGAGTTCGCGTTCGTCGAGGAACGCGACGTGCAGGATTGCGTCGAGTCGATGCTCCGCGAAGTGTTCTTTGATGTCGGTGGCATCGAACTGGCCGATCCGTTCCCGCGCATGACCTGGCTGGAGGCGATGACGCGCTACGGTTCGGACAAGCCAGACCTGCGTATCGAGCTGGAATTGGTCGACATTGCCGACGCCGTGAAACACCTTGAGTTCAAAGTGTTCGCCGGTCCCGCCAACGATCCCGATGGCCGCGTCGCGGCGCTGCGCGTCCCGGGTGGACATGAGCTTTCGCGCAAGCAGCTCGACGACTACGCCGCGTACGCAGCGAAATTCGGCGCGAAGGGTTTGGCGTGGCTCAAGGTGGAAGACGCGGCCAAGGGACTGCAAGGCGTGAATTCACCGGTCGCGAAATTCCTCGACGAGGCAACGCTGGCGGCGATCCTGCAAAGAACCGGCGCACAGAACGGCGACGCGCTGCTGTTCGGAGCCGGCAAGTGGAAAACCGTCAGCGATTTCATGGGTGCGCTGCGATTGAAAGTGGCGCGCGATCGCGGCTTGGTCGTGGAAGGCTGGCAACCGCTGTGGGTCACCGATTTCCCGATGTTCGAGTACGACGAGACCGAGCGGCGCCACGTCGCCTTGCACCATCCCTTTACCGCGCCCAAGGTCGATGATGCGCAGGCGCTGGCCGCCGATCCCGCGCACGCGGTCAGCCGCGGCTACGACATGGTGCTGAACGGCGCCGAGATCGGCGGCGGCTCGATCCGCATCCACACGCCGGAGATGCAGAGCGCGGTGTTCCGCCTGCTGGGTATCGGCGAGGCCGAGGCGCGCGCCAAATTTGGCTTCCTGCTGGATGCGCTGAAGATGGGCGCACCGCCGCACGGCGGCATCGCCTTCGGCATCGATCGCCTCGCCATGCTGATCGGCGGTACCGAAGCCATCCGCGACGTGATTGCCTTCCCCAAGACCACCAGCGCGCAGGACCTGATGACCGACGCGCCCAGTCCGATCGACGCGAAGCAACTGGCAGAATTGCACGTTCGCACGCTGGACCCGGTACGCAAAGGGGACGGGTGAACCGGTAGAATCTGGCCCCTTCATCACCGAACACGGATTCCCCATGGGACGAGGTCCTTCCATCGCCGGCCGCAAGAACGCGCAGGATGCCAAGCGCGGCCAGGCCTTCACCAAGCTGGTACGCGAAATCATGGTCGCTGCGCGCGCCGGCGGCGGCGACGTCAACGGCAATGCCCGTTTGCGTACCGCGGTCGACAAGGCCATGGCGGTGTCGATGCCCAAGGACAACATCGAGCGCGCGATCAAGAAAGCTACCGGCGAACTCGAAGGCGTGGTCTATGAAGAACTGCATTTCGAGGGTTACGCTCCCGGCGGCGTCGCGGTGCTGGTCGAGTGCGTCACCGACAACCGCCAGCGCACCATTTCCGACGTGCGCCATGCGTTCCAGAAATTCGGCGGCAACCTTGGCACCGATGGTTCGGTGGCCTACCTGTTCCACCGGATCGGCGTGTTGTCGTATGAGAAAAGCGCCGGCGAAGACCGGGTGACCGATGCCGCGATCGAAGCCGGCGCCGAGGACGTGAAGGTGTGGCCGGAAGACGGCCAGATCGACGTGCTGACCACACCGGAATCGTTCGAAGTGGTGCGCGCCGCGATGGAGAAGGCGGGCTTCAAACCCGGCCACGCCGAAGTGACCATGCGCGCGGAACTTGACGTGCCCGTGGCCACCGACCAGGTCGAAGCGGTACAAGGGTTGCTGGCGCGGCTGGAGGAACTCGACGACGTGCAGGCCGTGCATTCCAACGCGGACCTGCCGGCGGGTTGAACGTGACCGGCGCCGCACCGCTGCGCATTCTGGGCATCGATCCCGGCAGCCAGCGCACCGGCGTCGGTATCATTGAGGCCGATGCCGGGGGGAAGCTGCGTTGCGTGTTTCGTGCGACGCTGCAGGTGGCCGGCGAGGAGACGTTCCCGTTGCGCCTGAAACGCATCTACGACGAACTCGGCGGCATCATTGACGCGCACGCGCCGGCCGAAGCCGCGATCGAGCGCGTGTTCATGGCCAGGAACGCCGACTCCGCGTTGAAGCTCGGACAGGCGCGCGGCGCCGCGATCTGCGCGGTCGTCGGGCGCGGCCTGCCGGTGGCGGAGTACGCGCCGAATGCGGTCAAGCAGGCGGTGGTGGGCAAGGGCCACGCCGGCAAGGAACAGGTGCAGCACATGATCGGCATCCTGTTGAACCTGCGCGAACCCGTACAGGCCGACGCCGCCGATGCGCTGGCCATCGCGATCACCCACGCGCACCTGCGCGCCAGCGAAGCACGCACCGGGATTGCCGCGGCGGCGTGGGGACGCCGGCGATGATTGGCCGACTGCGGGGAATCCTTGTCGCCAAGCGCCCACCGTGGGTGCTGGTGGAAGTCGGGGGCGTCGGCTACGAGCTGGAAGTGCCGATGTCCACCCTGTATGACCTGCCGGACATCGGCAAGGAAGTGGTGCTGCTGACGCACTACGCGCACAAGGAAGATACCGTCGCGCTGTACGGCTTCCTGCGCGAGGACGAGCGCGTGCTGTTCCGCGACCTGCAGAAGGTTTCCGGGATCGGCGCAAGGATTTCGTTGGCGGTGTTGTCGGGCGTATCGACGGACGAATTCGCGCGGCTGGTGCAGGCCGGTGACATCGCCGCGTTGACGCGCATCCCCGGCATCGGCAAGAAGACCGCCGAGCGCATCGTGGTGGAACTGCGCGATCGCGTTGCCCATGCGGTGGCGCCGGTGCCCGGAAGCGGGCGTTCCGCGCTTCCGCGCGATCCGCGCGGCGAAGCCGAGGCGGCGCTGCAACAACTGGGCTACAAGCCAGCCGAGGCTGCGCGGCTTGCCGCCGCATCGGCGTCCGAAGGCGACGATGCCGAGGCCATCATCCGCAAGGCACTCAAGGCGGCGCTGGGGCGATGAGCGACCAGCCCGCCGCCGCGGCGTCCGGCGAAGCCGGGAAAAAAACCCTGCCGGTGCTGATGGTCGGCGCGATCGGCGTGGTGTTCGGCGACCTCGGCACCAGCCCGCTGTACACCTTCAGCGAGGCCTTCAGCGACCAGCACGGCATGCCGGTCACGCCCGCGAACGTGCTGGGCGTGTTGTCGCTGGTGCTGTGGACGCTGCTGATCGTGGTGGCGCTGAAGTACGTCACCTTCATCATGCGCGCGGACAACAAGGGCGAAGGCGGCATCATGGCGATGATGGCCTTGGCGCAGCGCGCCACGCGCCAGTATCCGCGCACGCGCCGGCTGGTGATCCTCGCCGCGGTGCTCGGCGCAGCGCTGTTCTTCGGCGATGGCGTGATCACGCCGTCAATCACGGTGCTGTCCGCCGTGGAAGGCCTGGAGGTCGCGGCGCCGCAGCTGGCGCACTGGGTGGTGTGGATCGCGGTGGCCGTGCTGGTGGCGCTGTTCCTGATCCAAAAGCGCGGCACCGGCAAGGTCGGCAGCGTATTCGGGCCGGTGATGTGCGTCTGGTTCGTGGCGATCGGCCTGGTTGGCGTGTACAACATCGTGCAGCACCCGCTGGTGCTGCGCGCGATCAATCCGTGGTATGGCTTGCACTTCTTCGCGCACCATGGTGCCGGCGGTTTCCTGGTGCTGGGCGCGGTGGTGCTGTGCGTGACCGGCGCGGAAGCGCTGTATGCCGACATGGGCCATTTCGGGCGCAACCCGATCCGGGTTGCGTGGTACAGCTTCGTGATGCCGGGCCTGATGCTGAATTACCTGGGGCAGGGCGCCTTGCTGATCCACAACCCCGAGGCCTCCAGCAACCCGTTCTATCTCGCCGTGCCCGAGTGGGCGCTGTATCCGATGATCGCGCTGGCGACCGCGGCGGCGGTGATCGCCTCGCAGGCCGTGATCGCGGGTTCGTTCTCGATCATGCGGCAGGCCATCCAGCTCGGCTTCCTGCCGCGCATGCCGGTGGTGCATACCTCCAACGAGGAAGTCGGGCAAATCTACCTGCCGTGGGTCAACCGCCTGCTGATGATCCTGGTGGTGCTGGTGGTGATCGGCTTCGGTTCGTCCAACGCGCTGGCCGGCGCCTACGGCATCGCGGTGACCGGCACCATGGCGATCGACACCACGCTGTTCCTGATCGTCGCGTGGCGGATGTGGAAGTGGAACCTTGCCGCCATCATCGCGCTAGGCCTGTTCTTCCTCACCATCGACCTGTCGTTCTTCGCTGCCAACACCCTCAAGGTCGAGGACGGTGGCTGGTTCCCGCTGGTGCTGGGGCTGGCGGTGTTCACCGTGCTGACCACCTGGCGGCGCGGGCGCGAGCTGGTGTTGCGTGCGTTGAAACACGGCGGTCTCGCGCTGGCGCCGTTCATCGAGAACCTTGCCGAGCATCCGCCGACGCGCGTGGAAGGCACCGCGATTTTCCTGGTCAGCGATCCGGATGCCGTACCGCACGCGCTGCTGCACAACCTCAAGCACAACAAGGTGCTGCACCGGCGCAACGTGATCCTGACGGTGGATACTCTGGAAACGCCGCATGCCGATCCCGATGAGCGCATCGAACTGGCCGATCTCGGGCATGATTTCCAGAAGCTGGTGCTGCGCTTCGGCTTTGCCGACGATCCCAACGTGCCTGTGGCACTGCACGAATGCGCCAAACGCGGCCTCGACATCCAGATGATGGACACCACGTTTTTCCTGTCACGCGAAACCATCGTCGCCACCAAACGCCCCGGCATGGCGCTGTGGCGCGACAAGCTGTTCGCGTTCCTGGCCCGCAACGCGTTGCCGGCCACCGCGTTCTTCAGCATCCCCGGCAACCGGCTGATCGAGCTGGGTGCGCAGGTCGAGATCTGACTGATCTGCAAAACCGGGCATCCCCGGATCAAGTCCGGGGCAGGCTCTGCCGCGGTTTACTCGCGTCATCCATGGTGCTTGCCCTTCGGACCGGCTTCGCCATTCGTGCCCGCTCCTGCGGACACAGTGCAAGCAAACGGTCGCGGCGAAGCTGCGCCACGTTTGCCGCGTCAGACACGGCGTGTCTTCCACGTCGGCACGTCCGTGTGCCGAATACGCGATGTCGCTGCCGGTCTCGCACAAACCTGAACCGCAGTCTGCCATTGTGGGAGCCTTGCATTCCCGTCACGCCCGCGGCATTACACTTCGCGCCCACTTCGGGACACTGCGGGCAGGGGCATGCAGGCCACGGATTCAAATTCGCAACCATCGCCCTCGCTGCGCGCGCTGGCCTTCGGTGCCATCGGCGTGGTGTTCGGCGACCTCGGCACCAGTCCGCTGTACACCCTGCAGGAGGTTTTCAGCAGCGATTATGGCCTCGGCGTCAGCCGCGCGACGATCTTCGGCGTGTTGTCGCTGGTGTTCTGGGCGCTGGTGATCGTGGTCTGCTTGAAATACGTGATCTTCGTGATGCGTGCCGACAACAAGGGCGAGGGCGGCATCATGGCCCTGATGGCCCTGGCGCAGCGCAGCGTGCGCGGCAAGCCGAAGCTGCGTTGGCTGGTGGCGCTGGTCGCGATCTTCGGCGCCGCGCTGTTCTATGGCGACGGTGTGATCACGCCGGCCATCTCGGTGTTGTCGGCGGTCGAAGGCGTGAAAGTCGCGGCGCCGGCATTGACGCCGTGGGTGGTGCCGATCAGCGTGGTGATCCTGCTGGGCCTGTTCCTGCTGCAGAAGTTCGGCACCGCGCGGGTGGGCGGATTGTTCGCGCCGGTGATGTGCGTGTGGTTTGTGGTGATCGCGTTGCTGGGCCTGCGCATGATTCTGCAAGCGCCGGAGATCCTGCAGGCGTTGAACCCCTTGCATGCCGTCCACTTTTTCCGATCGCACGGGATCGCGTCGTTCGTGGCGTTGGGCGGCGTCGTGCTGGCGTTGACCGGCACCGAAGCGCTGTACGCCGACATGGGACACTTCGGCAAGCAGCCGATCCGCGTCGCCTGGCTGGGCTTCGTGTTCCCGGCGCTGCTGCTGAACTACTTCGGGCAGGGTGCGCTGCTGTTGCGCAATTCGGCTGCCTCGGCCAATCCGTTCTACCTGCTGGTGCCGCACGCGTTGCTGGTACCGATGATCGTGCTGGCCGCTGCGGCCACGGTGATCGCCTCGCAGGCGGTGATTTCCGGCGCCTATTCCATGACGCGCGAAGCCATGCAGCTCGGGTTTTCGCCGCGCATGCGCGTGGTGCACACCTCGAACCGGATGGCCGGGCAGATCTTCGTGCCGTGGATCAACGGCATGCTGCTGGTGCTGGTGCTGGCGGCGGTGATCGGGTTCCGGTCGTCCGCGAACCTCGGCGCCGCGTACGGCATCGCGGTGACCGGCACGATGGTGGCGACCACGCTGCTGGCGCTGCTGGTGGCGTTGCGCCTGTGGCACTGGCACTGGCTGGCGGTGGTCGCGCTGGGCATCCCGCTGCTGATCATCGATTGCGCGTTTTTCGGCGCCAACCTGCTGAAGGTCGAGCACGGGGGCTGGTTCCCGCTGGCGCTGGGCTTGCTGGTGTTCACCGTGATGACCACCTGGCGGCGCGGGCGCGAACTGGTGTTGCGCGAGCTCAAGCACGGCGGGCTGGCGTTGCAGCCCTTCATCGCCAGCATCGCAGAGCATCCGCCTGTAAGCGTGCCCGGCACGGCGGTGTTCATGACGGCCAACCTGCAAGCGGTGCCGCATGCGCTGTTGCACAGCCTGAAGCACTTCAAGGTGTTGCACGAGCGCAACGTGCTGTTGAGCGTCGAAACGCTGGAAACGCCGTTTGCCGAAGCCGCCGAGCGCATCGAAGCGCACGAGCTTGGGCATTCCTTCCACGCGCTACTGCTGCGCTTCGGTTTCGCCGAGACCCCCGACGTGCCGGCGGCGCTGGCGGACTGCGCCAAGCAAGGGCTCGCGTTCGACACCATGGACACCACGTTCGTGCTGTCGCGCGAAAACGTCGTGGCCACCAGGCGTCCCGGCATGGCGCCGTGGCGCGACAAATTGTTCGCGTTCATGGCCCGCAACGCGTTGCCCGCGACCGCGTTCTTCCACATCCCCGGCAACCGCCTGGTGGAGCTCGGCACACAGGTGGAGATTTGAAGCGTTCCGTGTGGGGAATGGCCAGCTCGTCGTTGCCCCGACGCCGCGGTCAAGCCTGTTTGGCTCAGACAGGCGCGGTAGCCGTGGAGAACACCCGGTTGAGCGGGCGCGCAAGGACCGCGAACAACACTGCGCTCAGGATCGCGAGGCCGGTATGCATGAGCCAGAAGTTCGTGTTGCCCACGCGTTCGTAATATTGACCCAGCCAGCCGGCGAGAAAGCTTGAGACGGCGATGCTGAAGAAAGCGACACCCATCATCAACGACGCAATCCGCGCCGGCGCCGCGCGCGAGATCAGCGCCAGCACCAGCGGCCACACGAACAGCATGCCCACTGCGCCGAGAACCAGATGAGCCACCGCCCAGGCGACGTGTGTTTTTCCCGCTTCCATCGGCGCCCACGCAATGACCAGCGCGGCAACGGCATAGATCACGCCGGAGATCGCCATCTTGCCCATCTCGCTGGGCTCGCATTGGCGCCGTCCCTGCCAGCGCCACAAGGCGATCACGGCCGGGGTGAGCGCCATGATCGCCAGCGGGCCGATCGAGAGCAGCCAGTTGACCGGGATCTCGAAGCCGAACAGGTGGCGTTCGACATGGTCCCGCGCCCAAATCACGAGGATGATGTATTGCTGGGTGTCGAGGATCGCCGGCGGGAGCTGGATGACCAGCAGCAGCAACAGCGCGGCGACGATCAGCCATTCGCGCGCATCGAGCTTCGCGCGGGTGGTGGAGGTGCGTGCGCTGCGCGGCGGATCGGGCGGCAGGTAGCGCCGTCCGGCCAGATAGATGCCGAGTGCGAACAGCACGATGATCCCCGCCGCGCCGAAACCGTAATGCCAGCCCACCATCTCGCCCAGCGCGCCGCACACCAATGGGCCGACGAAGCCGCCGGCGCTGATGAACACGTTGAAGATGCTGAAGGCATCGCCGCGCCGCGGGTCGTGTTCTGCGTACATCGCGCCGACCTGTGCGCTGATGTTGCCCTTGAGCAAACCCGCGCCGGTCACCAGCAGGACCAGGGCGATCAGGAAAGAGGCCTCGAGCACCATCAGCAGATGGCCCGCCGCCATCAGCCCGGTGCCGGCGGTCACGGCGGCGGTGCGGCCGGTGAAGCGGTCACCGATCCAGCCGCCCAGCATGGGCGTGACATACACGAAACCGCCATACAGCCCGGCAATCTCCGCTGCGAAGGCCTGGGTGGACAGCGGCCCGGTGACGGATTCGACCGCGGCGCGCAGCCCGGCGAGACCGAGCACGGCTTCTGCGTGTTCCGGATGCAGCAGCTGCGCCGTCATGTACAGGACCAGCAGGCCCTGCATGCCGTAGTACGAAAAACGCTCGAACGCCTCGGTGAAACCGAGGTAAGCCAAGCCTACGGGGTGCCCGAACAGCGTGCGCTCCGCCGGGACAACGATGATTGCGTTCATGGCGCCCTCATCGCCAATCGCGTGGGGCGTATATAGCGGAGTCGCGGATGCGTGTAAATGCCGGCTGCCGGATTGATCGGATCGAACAGGCCCGGTGACCGGAGGAAGCTGGTTGCGACGAACGGCATGCAGAGCGAACCGCTCGCCCGTCCCGCGCCGGGGTTCCGGCATAATTGCCGCATGAGCGAATCCCGCGTCGTCGACGCCAGCGAAAGCCCTGCCGAACAAGTCGTCGAAGCCAGCGTGCGGCCGCGCACGCTGGCCGAGTATGTCGGCCAGGCGGCGATGCGCGAACAACTTGCGTTGTCCATCGAAGCGGCGAAGAAGCGTGGCGACGCGCTGGACCATGTGCTGGTATTCGGACCGCCGGGGCTCGGCAAGACCACGATCTCGCACGTGATCGCCAACGAGTTGGGCGTGAACCTGCGCAGCACCTCGGGGCCGGTGCTGGAGCGCGCCGGTGATCTTGCCGCGCTGCTCACCAACCTGCAGCCGCGCGACGTGCTGTTCATCGACGAAATCCACCGCCTCTCGCCGGTCGTGGAAGAAGTGCTGTATCCGGCGCTGGAGGATTTCCAGATCGACATCATGCTGGGCGAGGGTCCGGCCGCGCGTTCGATCAAGCTCGACCTGCCGCTGTTCACGCTGGTCGGCGCGACCACCCGCGCGGGCATGCTGACCAGTCCCTTGCGCGACCGTTTCGGGATCGTCCACCGGCTGGAGTTCTACACGCCGGGTGAACTCGCGGCGATCGTCGCGCGCTCGGCGCGCATCCTCGACATCGCCTGCGACGAGGATGGTGCGGCGGAGATCGCGCGGCGCTCGCGCGGCACGCCGCGCATCGCCAATCGCCTGCTGCGCCGGGTGCGCGATTACGCCGAGGTGCGCGCCGGCGGGCACATCACGCGTGCGGCAGCGTCGGCCGCGCTGGAAATGCTGAAAGTCGACGCCGGCGGCTACGACGAGCTCGACCGCCGCTTGCTGCGGCTGATCCTCGAACAGTTCGACGGCGGCCCGGTGGGCGTGGAATCACTCGCTGCGGCGTTGGCAGAAGATCGCGACACCATCGAGGACGTGCTCGAACCTTACCTGATCCAGCAGGGCCTGCTGGCGCGCACCGCGCGCGGCCGCATCGCGACTTCAAAAGCGTGGCGACATTTCGGGCTGAAACCGCCGCACGGCGATGCTTCCGAGCTGAACCTGTTCGGCCAAGAGGGGTCCTAGATGGGTGCTGCAACCGATCCCGGTCAACCGGCGTTCAGTTGGCGGACACGGGTGTATTGGGAAGATACCGATGCCGGCGGTGTGGTGTATCACGCGGGCTACCTCAGGTTTCTGGAACGCGCGCGCACCGAGTGGATGCGCGCGCACGGCATGGGACAGCAGGCGTTGCGTGAATCGCAGGGCGTGGTGTTCGTGGTGCGCGAAATCGACATTGCCTTCGACAAGCCGGCCAGGCTCGACGACGAATTGGACGCCACTCTGAGCGTGGCGCGCGTGCGTTCGGCCAGCTTGGAGTTCGCGCAGGAAGTGTTGCGCGTGGCCGACGGCGTTACGCTGGTGCGCGCCAGGGTGCGCATTGCCTGCGTGGATGCACAGGCTTTCACGCCCGTACGGATTCCTCCGAACATCGCTGATCTGATTCAAGGACAAAACCCCGCATGAACGGCTCCATCAATATCCTCGATCTGGTCATCCACGCCAGCCTGCCGGTGAAATTCGTGCTGGCGATCCTGATCGTGTTCTCGTTCACCTCGTGGGTGATCATCTTCCGCAAGAAGATGATGCTGGACGCCGCGACCCGCGATGCCGACGCCTTCGAGGAACGCTTCTGGTCGGGCGTGGACCTGGCCGCACTGTTCCGCGAAGTCAGCAGCCGTGGTGGTGAATCCGGCGGCCTGGCGGCAGTGTTCGAATCGGGCTTCCGCGAGTTCGTGCGCCAGCGCCAGCGCGGCGGCGAGGACCGGCGTGCGGTGCTGGAGGCCTCCGAACGCGCGATGCGGGTGGCCGGCACGCGCGAGATCGAGAAGATGGAACGCAACCTCGAATACCTCGCCAACGTTGGCTCGATCAGCACCTACGTCGGCCTGTTCGGCACCGTGTGGGGCATCATGATCGCGTTCCAGGGCCTGGGCACATTGAAACAGGCCACCATCGCGACCGTGGCGCCGGGCATTTCCGAGGCGCTGGTCGCGACTGCGATGGGCCTGGTGGCCGCCATTCCGGCGGTGTGGGCCTACAACCGCTACTCGACGCGGCTGGAGCGCCTGACGTTGCGCTACGAAACCTTCCAGGAAGAATTCTCGTCGGTGCTGCAACGCCAGATGCACGCCGACGACCAGCCTGCAGCCCCCGCGCACGGACGCGCGGAAGCACGCGCGCGCTGAGGCCGGGAAGGAGCCAAGCCGATGGCACTGCAACACCACAGCAAGCGCCGCCGCAGGATGGCGGAAATCAACATCGTGCCGTACATCGACGTGATGCTGGTGCTGCTGATCATCTTCATGGTCACCGCGCCGATGTTGAACCTCGGTGCCGACATCCAGTTGCCGCAGTCGGCCGCCAAGGCGCTGCAGGATGAAAAACAGCCGGTGCTGGTGTCGGTGGACCAGCAGGGCAACGTGTTCCTGACGCTCGGCAAGAGTCCGCGTGAACAGGTCGATGATGCCAAGCTGGTGCAGGATGTGTCGGCGTTCGTGAAACAGGATCCGAAGGTGTCGGTGCTGCTGGGCGGCGACAAGCGCGTCGATTACGGGCGCATCAACCAGGTGCTGGGCCTGCTGCAGCAGGCCGGGGTCACCAAGGTCGGATTGATGAGTCAGCCCGAGACCACGCTGGTGCCGGCGGGCAATGGAAAGCGCTGACGCCACCCCGCGCGCGGTCCTTTTCTCCGCGCTGCTGCACCTCGGCATCGTCGCGTTCCTGGCGCTGGCGATGCTCAATTGCACCCGCTGGGAAGCCGTTGCCGATGCGTTGCATTTGCCCGAAGCGATGCGCCCGGTCACCTGCACGCGCATGGTGCGCCTGGAAGGACCGGTGATCGAGGCCACGCTGGTGGGGCCGGTCGGCGCACCGCCGCCACCCGCCACGAAGCATGCGCAGAAAGCTTCGCCGAAGCACGAACAGAAGGCCGAGCCCGCGCCCAAACCGCCGCCGCCGGCGCCAGTGCGGGTGCTGCCGACACCGGTCCAGCAGCCCGCGCTGAAGGATCAGGAAAAAATCGCCGAGATCGCCGAACAGCAGGCCCAGCAGCAAAAGGCGCAGGAAGCGCAGCAGAAACAGCGCATGGCCGAGCTGACCAAGGAAAGGGAGGCCGAACGCATCCTGAAGGAATTGGCCAGGGTCAAGGCGCAGAGCGAAGCCCAGCAGCGCAAGATCAACCTGGAAACCCAGAAGGCCCAGCAACTGGCCGATCTGCGCAAGGCCAGTGAAAGCCAGAATGCGCAGAATGTGCCGATCGCCAGGCAGGCCATGACCGGGCAGGCGGGTACCGACAACAACGCCTACATCGCGGCGCTGCAGAACGCGATCACGCAGAACTGGCTGCGGCCGGACAACATCCCGGTCGGCGTGGTGTGCCCGGTGGAAATCGTGCAGATACCGGGCGGTCAGGTCATTTCCGCGAAAGTGTTGCCAAGTTGCCCGTTCAGCGATGTTGCCCGGCACTCGGTGGAAGCGGCGGTGCTGGGTTCGTCGCCGTTGCCCTACAAGGGCTTCGAAAAACAGTTCCAACGTGACATCATCTTCAATTTCACCGTGACTTCATCGCAATGAAGGATGCTCGAATCATGCGAATGCCCAGGATTTTGCTTGCCTTGACGCTGACCTTGCTGGCCGCGCTGTGCGCGACCCAGGCCAGCGCGCAAGGCCTGACCGTGCAGATCGTGAACGGCGTGCCATCGGCCATTCCGATTACCGTGGTGCCGTTTGGACAGCAGGGTTCCGGCCCCGCGTCGCCAGTGGATGTCGCCGCGATCGTCAGCATGGATCTGGACCGCTGCGGCAAGTTCCGCACCCTGCCGACCAACGAGATCGTGGAATCGCCGACCACCGGTTCGCAGATCAAGTTCGCGACCTGGCAGCAGCTGAAGCAGCAATACATCGTGGTCGGCCGCACGGCCTACAACGGCGGCGTGCTGAAGGCCGACTTCGAGCTGTGGGACGTCGCCAAGCAGCAGCAGCTGCTGGGCCTTTCGATCACCGGGCAGGGCAGCGACCTGCGCCGGGTCGCGCACCAGATCGCCGACCAGATCTACCAGAAGATCATCGGCGTGCGCGGCGCGTTCGACACCCGCATCGCCTACGTGACCATGGTGGGCCTTGGCAACAACGCCCAGTATTCGCTGGTGATCGCCGATTCCGACGGCTACAACCCGCAGACCGTGGTGCGTTCGCACGAAGCGCTGCTGTCGCCGGGCTGGTCGCCGGACGGCAAGGAACTCGCGTACGTGTCGTTCGAAAGCGGCAATTCGGCGATCTACATCCAGAACATCGCCACTGGCGCGCGCCGGGTGGTGTCGGCGCGGCCGGGCATCAACGGCGCCCCGCGGTTCTCGCCGGACGGCAAGAAACTGGCGGTCAGCCTGTCGTTCCAGGGCAACCCCGAGATCTACGTGATGGATCTCGCCACCGGTGCGCTGACCCGGCTCACCCACAATCTCGCGATCGACACCGAGCCGCGCTGGACTCCGGACGGGCAGAACATCATCTTCACCTCGGACCGCTCCGGCAAGCCGCAACTGTATGAAATTCCGGCCACTGGCGGCACTCCGCAGCGCATCACTTTCCAGGGCCAGTACAACGCCAACGCGTCGATCAGCTACGACGGAAAGAAGATCGCGATGGTGCAAGGCAACGGAAACGTGTATCGTATTGCAGTGATGGACCGTTCACTCGGCGGCCAGGAGACGTTCGTTTCCCCGGGCAATCTGGACGACTCGCCAAGCTGGGCACCCAACGCCAGCATGCTCCTCTACGCAGCCAACGAAGGCCCCCGCGGCGTGCTTTACGCCGTTTCGGCCGACGGGCGCGTACGTCAGCGGCTGGTGCTGAGCGACGGCGACGTGCGCGAGCCTGCCTGGGGACCGTACCGGAACCCTTGACGCCGTCTTGATCGTCACGCTGTTTCACTACAACCGTTGTAACCCCCCCCCACCACCAACTTGTTCAAGAAAAAGGATGGATTCGCCATGAACGCTACCGTTCGCGTCTCCGTAGTTGCATTGTTCTGTCTTGCCGCAGCGGCATGCGCCAAGAAGCAGGAAATCAAGCCCACCCCGCCGCCGGAGGCTCCGACCACCACCACCGCTCCGGCCAACACCGAAGGCGCGTTTACGCCTGCAGACCTGCAGACCAACGCCTGCCTGCGCACCCGCGTGGTCTATTTCGATTTCGACAAGAGCGACATCAAGCCCGAGTTCGACAACATCGTCGCCTGCCACGCCAAGTACCTGCGTGACCGTCCGATGGCGCGCATGACGATCGAAGGCAATACCGACGAGCGCGGCACCCGCGAATACAACCTCGGCCTCGGCGAGCGTCGTGGCAATGCGTTCGCGCAGGCGCTGGAAGCCGCCGGTGCGTCCTCGTCGCAGATCAAGGTCGTCAGCTACGGTGAAGAGCGTCCGGTGTGCCGCGAGCACGCCGAGAGCTGCTGGCACCTGAACCGCCGCGACAACATCGTCTACACCGCCGAGTAATCGGCATGGCGATGCCTGCCCGCATGCTGCGCATGCCGAGCAAAATGGCACTGATCATGGCCGCTGCGGCGGCCATGATCGTTGCTGGAGCCGGCGTTTCCACGGCGCGGGCGCAGGACGCCGACCAGGCGCCTCCACCCATGCAGCCCGCGAACAACCTCGTGCTGGTCAACCAGATCCAGGCCATGCGCGACCAGATGCAGCAGATGCAGGGCGAGATCGAAGTGCTGCAGCACCAGTTGCAGCAGATGCAGCAGACCGGCAAGGAGCAGTATCTCGACCTGGATTCGCGCGTGCTCAAGCTGGAGAAGGCACAAGTTGGGCCGCCCGCGAGTTCCGCCGTAGCCGCGTCAGCTCCGCCGGCATCGGCGGCTCCCGCGTCTTCACCGGCCACTTCGGCACCGGCCTCCGCACCCGTTGCCATGTCCGCGGCCGACAAGGCCGCTGCACAAGCCGAGTTCGATGCGGCGTTCAAGTCGCTGCGTGCCGGCAACTACGTCGATTCGGCACGCGGGTTCCGCACCTTCATCGACAAGTATCCGAACAGCGAGCTGCTGCCGAATGCGTACTATTGGCTAGGCGGCTCGTACTACGTCACCCAGAATTACAAGGTCGCGCTGGCCGCCTTCCAGACCTTGCTGCAGAAATACCCGGACAGCTCCAAGGCTGCGGAGACGCACCTGCGCGTTGCCGACTGCCAGATCGCGCTCAAGGACTACGCGGCCGCGCGCGCCACGCTGCAAGCTGTCATCAAGGCGCATCCCGGGACACCGCTGGAAAAACGCGCGCGCGACCGGCTGCTGGACATCCCCGCGTCCAGCGCGAAATGACCGACGCGCGTTCCGGGCCGCGCCGGGCCGTGGTGCTGGTCTCCGGCGGCATGGATTCGGCCGTCACGCTGGCGCTGGCACGCGAGCAAGGGTTTGCCTGCCACGCCTTGTCGGTCGCCTACGGACAGCGGCATGTATCCGAGCTGATCGCAGCAGCGCGCGTCGCGGCGCTGCTGGGCGCGGTCGAGCACAAGACGGTTGCGGTGGACCTGCGCAGCATCGGCGGATCGGCACTGACTGCCGACATCGCGGTGCCGGAACATGTCGATGCCCGAGGCGAAGCCGACATTCCCGTCACCTACGTGCCGGCGCGCAACACCATCATGCTGGCGATTGCACTGGGCTGGGCCGAGACGCTGGGCGCCAATGACCTGTTCTGCGGCGTCAACGCCGTCGACTATTCCGGCTATCCCGATTGTCGCCCGGCCTTCATAGAAGCTTTCGAACGACTCGCCAATGTTGCGACCGTAGTGGGTGTTGAAGGCCATGGCTTGCGCGTGCATGCGCCGTTGCTGCACATGGGCAAGGCCGACATCGTGCGCGCGGGCGTGCGTCTCGGCGTGGACTTCGCCGCGACGGTTTCCTGCTACAGCGCCGATCCCGAAGGACATGCCTGTGGCCACTGCGACGCCTGCGTGCTGCGTGCGCGTGGTTTCGCCGAGGCGGGTGTTGCCGATCCCACGCACTACGTTCCAGCAGCGTGACACGTTAGAATGCGCGGCTTGCAGCGTGGCACGCACCCCATGTTCTCCCGCAGGCGGAAGCAGGGGAGTGATCTGGGGTTACTTCGTTCTGCGTTATCGCGGCGTGGCCCTAACCCTTGCCCTCTCCCGCAGGCGGGAGAGGGGGAGTGATCGTCGCGCTACGCGCAATAGCGGTATAGATTGAAGCGGGGGCCGTTAGCTCAGCGGTAGAGCAGTGGACTTTTAATCCATTGGTCGATGGTTCGATCCCATCACGGCCCACCAACCCCACGCTGACCTGCTTCGCGTCGCCGATGAGCGTTCGACGATACGATTGGGGCGTCGCGGGGTTCGTACTCAGAGATTGCCCAGCCGTTGTGCGGCGACCACGGCTTCAACCCGGTTGCGCACATTCAGCGCCCGGAATATCGCGGCGAGATGGATTTTGACCGTGCCTTCGCTGATGCCAAGATCGCGCGCGATGACCTTGTTGGGCTTGCCGTGCGCAAGCAGGCGCAGCACGTCCAGTTGGCGCTCGGTCAGCAGCTTGCGCAGGCGCGCTTCCATCGCCGCTGTTTCATGCGGGTCGGCGGGGGACGTACCCGGCGGCGTGGTATCGATGTCCGGCTGCAGCATCAGCGGCGGTACGTACACGCCTCCGGAAAGCACCAGCCTGACCGCCGACAGCATCACGTCGGGTGAGTAGGCCTTGGGGATGAAGCCCTGGATCCCGAGATCGAAGAGTTCCTTCATCAAGACGGGGTCCTGCGTGCCCGACACCACCACCACGCGGGTCGCGGGACATTGCCGCAGCACCTCGAGCAGATGCTGGCGCCCACTCGCGCCCGGCATCGCCAGGTCGATCAGCGCCAGGTCGGGCGGAACGCCACGGGTCATTGCCTCCCGCAGTTCCGCGACGGTGGCTGCGACCTCGAATTCGATGTCATCGCCGAGTTCCGCCAGTTTCATTTTCATGCCTTCGACGATCAGGCGATGGTCGTCGGCAATCAGGATGCGCATGTCGGATCCCGTGACGCGCGAATGTTGCGGGGTACGCGCGGCGCGGCGCGATGACGAATGATGATGAACGACTCTGCGTGATTTCACCAGCATTCACCTCATCGAATGGCATAGTCCGAACGCACTACGGCCCACGCACGGCGGTTCGCGCGATCACCTCGCGCAGCTGCACGGGGGCAACCGGCTTGTACAGCACCCGGACCCGCGCAGCGACGACTTCCGGCAGCTGTTCCGCGCGTGCCTCGCCGGTGATGAGCAGGCTCGCGAAGGCGGTTCGTTCCGGCGTGCTGCCATAGTGGCGGCCCAAGGCGTGCAACACGTCGAGACCGCTGATCCCATCGCGCAGGCGCAGGTCGGAAATCACCAGGTCCGGTGGAGAATCCCAATCGGTGGCTGTGTGCAGGCATTGTTCGAGATTCTCGGCAGTACGCACGTCGCAACCCCAATTCGTCAGCAGGGCAGCGATCGCCGAGCGGATCCTGACGTCGTCATCCACCACCAGCACGCGCAGTCCTGAAACTTCCGGCGGCGTCTGCAATCCCGATTCGGGCGTGTGCGTGGACGGAAACACGGCATCACCCGCCGCAAGCGGCACGTTGAGGCTGAAAACACTGCCGCGGCCTGGGACCGATTTCAGGCGGATGGGTGTCTCCAGCAGGTCGGCGAGTTTGCGCACGGTCGACAGCCCCAGGCCAAACCCGCGTCCCGAGTGGTCGCGGTGCGGCTCGCCGGGATCGGCGCGGAAAAATTCGTCAAAGGCGTGCTGGCGGACCGAGTCGTCCATCCCGATTCCGGTGTCCCACACATCGATCCGCGCGAACGTTCCGCGCCGGCGCGCGGCGACCAGTACGCCGCCGCGTTCGGTGTAGTTGATGGCATTGCTGACCAGGTTGCTCAGGATGCGCGTGAGCATCGTCGCGTCGGTACACACCGCAAGGTCGGTCTTGCGCACGATCAGGCGCAGCTCGTTGCGCTCGGCGATCATGCGGAAGCTGTCGCTGACACGCTTGAAGACTTCATCGAGGTGGAAGTTTTTCCGGTCTGGCTGCATGCCGCCGGTCTCCAGCCGCGACAAGTCGAGCAGCTCCGAAAACAAGCCGTCCAGCGAACGCGTGCACTCCTGGATGCGTGCGATCCGTTCCCGTTGCGACGGGTCGGTTTCGTCCGTCGCCAGTGACGAAGAGATCAACGTCAAGGCATACAGCGGCTGGCGCAGGTCGTGCGTCGCCGCGGCGAGGAAGCGGGCCTTGGCGACATTGGCGGCTTCCAGTTCTGCGTTCTTGTGCGCAAGTTCCGTAGTCGCGGCTTCGATGCGCCGTTCTTGTTCCAGCAGCATCTCGTGCCTGGATACCGCGGCGGCGTTGAAGGCACGCTGCAAGTCCCCGATTTCCGTGTCGTCGGTGATCGCGACCGTCACGTTGCGGTCGCTGTGGCCGAACTCGTTGACGGCATGCGCGAGCTTGCGCAGCGGCCTGCCGATCCAGCGCGCGACACGCCAGCTGACCAGCGCGGCCAGCAGCAATGCCACGCCCAGCCAGATCAGCGCGATGCGCAGTCCGGCCCGTTGCCGGGCCGTGGCAGTACGCTGGCCGATGTCCAGTTGCAAAGCGCCCAGTACGTGGCCCGCTTCATCGGTTATCGGGCGTTCCACGCGCAGCGGCGGCGCATGCGGGTCCATTGGAGCCTGTTGCCTCGCCATCACGATTTCGCCGTTGGGCAGCATGAAGGCGACCCGGGCCACGTGCGGCAGGTGCAAGACCGCACGTGCTATGCGTTCCAGTTCGCGGCGGTCGTTCACGGCCATCGGCTCGACAGCGATTTCGGCGGTCTGGGTGGCGATCGATTCGGCGGTGGATTGCGTCAACTCGGCAATCGTCCTGAGCTGGCGTTGCGTCATCAGCGCCATCAGCAGCAGCGCCGTCAGCGCAGTCGGGATCAGCGCCAACAGCAACAGGCGCTGGCTCAGCGACGTGCGTCGCCACAGCGCATTCAGCCAGCCGCGTTTGCTCATGCGTGCCCGACCACCACCTTGCCCGGCCATACGCTAGCGCAGATTCCGGGTCGTGGCACGCGAGGCCTTGTCTCAGGCACGGTAGAAGTCCTGCATCGGGTAGCGGCGCGCGTACAACGCGAACACCAGAGCCGCGAGCGCGGCGAAGGCTGCGAAGAAGAACATCAGGAACGCCGTCTCGCCGAAGCCGGTCGCGGCGATCCAGCCGGTGACGACGTTGTTGCGCACGCCGGCGTCGGCCAGCAGCACCCACAGGTTGCCGAAGGTCACCGCGAGCATCCAGAAGCTCATGATCGAGCCCTTCATCGAGGGCGGCGCCTGGCTGTAGGCGAATTCGAGCCCGGTCGCGGACACCAGCACTTCGCCCAGCGTCAGCAGCGCGTACGGCAATACCTGCCACGCGATCGACACGGCATCGCCGCCGTCCAGCACAAGCTGCAGCATCCCCGCGGCCACCCATGCCAGCGCCGCCAGCGCGATGCCGGCGCCCATGCGGCGCAGCGCGGTGGGCTCGATCCCGAAGCGGCGCAGCAGCGGGAACAACAGCGTGTTGTTGAGCGGGATCAGGATCAGCACCAGCAGCGGATTCAGCGCCTGCATCTGCGCCTCGTGGAACCAGGCGGGCCTGGTCATCTCGGCGCCCTGCAGCACCCAGGTCGAGGCTTTCTGGTCGAACAGCGACCAGAACGGCGTGGTCAACGCGAACACCACCAGCACCCGCAGCACGCCGCGCACCCCATCGACCGCTTCGTCGGGGTGGATGCCGCGCGCGCGCTCCAGTTGCAGCGCGGTGCCGATGCCGCCGAACACCAGCAGTGCGCCGAGCGCGAGGCAGGCGCTGATCACGAAGCCGAGCTGCGGAATCACGGCCAGCGCGAACAGCGCGGCGACGATGCCGAGGATGGCGATCCACAGCCCCGGCCGCGCCTGCCCGGGCGCGCGTGCCAGCAACGCGCTGCGGGCGACGCGCAGCAGCGAATGCGGATTCGGCGGCGTGGGCGGCACGCGCACGTAGCGATTGCGGCCCAGCCAGAACACCAGCAACGCGATCGCCATCAACGCGCCCGGAATCCCGAAGGCAATCGCGGGTCCGAGGTCGCGCAGGAAGATCGGCATCAGCAGCGACGCGAAGAACGATCCGAAGTTGATGATCCAGTAGAAGCCGTCGTACACCAGTTTGGCGCGGTGCTTGTTGCTGGAATCGAACTGGTCGCCGACGAACGCCGAGACCAGCGGCTTGATGCCGCCCGAGCCCAGCGCGATCAGGAACAGGCCCGTGTAGAACCCGGTGCGGTGGTTGTCGAACAGGGCGAGGCAGGCGTGGCCGGCCACGTACACCAGCGACAGCCACAATATCGTCCGGTACTTGCCCCACAGCCGGTCGGCGATCCAGCCGCCCAGCAGCGGGAAGAAATACACGCCGATCACGAAGGTGTGGAAGACGTCCTTGGCCGCCAGCGCGCGTTCGCCCAGCGGCAGGTACAGCAGCAACGTCGACGCCAGGAACGGCGTCAGTATGTTGCGCATGCCGTAGAAGCTGAAGCGCTCGCAGCCCTCGGTGGCGATGATGTACGGGATCTGCCGGGGCAGCGGCGCGGCAGGTGTGTCATGGGCGGTGGCGGCGGTCGTCGTCATCGTCGTACTGACAAGCTGGAGATATTGCCAAGGGTAGTGCTTCAGGCCGCAGCACGCACTCGCACGGCGCGCTTATTCGGCGGATGTGTTCGAACGCAGCTTCTGGATCAGCACCGGAATCAGTGCCAGCAGCCCGAGCCCCACCAGTGGCAACCAGATGTGCGGCTGCAAAATGAGATCGGGCGCGAGTTCCTTGCCTTCCGCGATCGATTGGCCGACGCCGGCGCCGATCGCGGTTTCGAACACCAGCATGATCAACCCGCCCAGCGCAGTGGCAAGGGTGAACAGCCATGCCGGGCAACGCAGCCACGCCAACGCGACGGTGACTCCGCCGAACGGAAACAGCGGCACGAAGCGCAGGAACAGCGTGTAGGAAACCGGGTTGGCCTGGTAACCCTGGCGGACACGTTCGACGAATTTGGGCGGTGGCCGTTTGCCCGCGCCGAAGGCGTGGCGCGCGGCGTAGAACAGGATCAGCGAGCCCAGCACTTCGCCCGCCAGCGACAGGCCGATGGCCTTGCCCATGCCGAACAGCATGCCGCCCGCGATGATGATGAACAGCGGTCCCGGCATGGCGGTGGCGACCGACAGTGTCAGCACCAGAACGAAAATGGAGTAGGCAAGGAATGGATGTTCGCTGATCCCGCGCGCCCAGTTGGCTTGCTCGGCCATGATGTGGCTGGGCGAAAGGTTCTGCAGCATGCCGCTTGCGCCCACCGCCACGCCGATCGCGATCAGGATCAGCAATGGCACGAAGGCACGCAATCGGCTCATGACACAACGTGGAGAAGTTGGAACGGGTGCGCGCAGCATAGCCCGTCGTGCGCACCGACGCGAAACGCCGGGGTTCACTATTCGCGCATCAATAAAGCGTTCCGCCACGCGCAGCGTAGCTTGCAAGCACCGCGCACGCGGCCTCGCGTCGCAGGTCGCGGCTCACCCGGATGCCACGCCGCTGCAATTCGCCGCACCAATCGGATGGCAACGGGCCCTCGTCGAAGCCTGCCAGGGTTTCCGTGTCCTCTGCGCGTGCGCCGATCAGAAGAGCATCGATGCCGGCCCATACGACTGCGCCGTAACACTGGCAGCATGGTTGTGCGCTGGCTGCGAGCATGTAACGGCGGCCATCCGCGTTCAGGCGTGCACGCCCGAGTTTCCGTTGCGCCGCCACCAGCGCGACGATTTCCGCATGCGCCAGCGATGACTGCAGCGGCTCGACGCGATTGACGCCAAGGGCGATCAGGCTTCCGGCATCGTCGAACACTGCGGCACCGAATGGCCCGCCGCTGGCGTGTTCGATGTTGCATTTCGCCAGCTCGATGGCGAGAGCGATGCGTGCATCGTCGTCGGTGTAGACGCGATCGAAATCCACCGTACTCTCGATCCATTCGGGAAGGATCGCGGTGGCGACCGTGGGCTGGTCGTGCCTGTGCATGGACTCACGGTAGCACGCCAATGCATCGCCATTACATCAAGGTCTTGCGTGCTGTACCCTCGTCCCGGATGAATGGCCGAAAGTCAGGAGAAGCCCGTGCATGCCAAGGGTGGATTCGAGGTGAAACTGGCGCCACTGCCCGTTTACAACCAGGATGCCGGCGCGGTGTTGGCGCGCATGTCGATCGACAAGACCTTTCACGGTGGACTGGAAGCGGTCAGCAAGGGCGAGATGTTGAGCGCGGGAACGCCGCAGTCCGGATCGGCGGGTTACGTCGCGATCGAGCGGGTCACGGGTGCCCTGCAAGGCAAACGCGGCAGCTTCGTACTGCAACATCACGCGATCATGGATGGCGGCAGGGCGGAATTGCACATTCGCGTGGTGCCGGACTCCGGCACCGATGAACTCGCCGGGCTCACCGGCACGATGGCCATCGTCATCACGGAAGGCAAGCACGCCTACGAGTTCGAGTACCAACTCGCATCGTAACGGTTCACGCGGCTCGCGCAGTGCTTCGGCATCGGGACACGATGGTGCCGCGGCCGCGCGTCACGCCTGACCCGCCTGTTTTTGCGACCACGCGTCACGCAAGGTCACGGCACGATTGAACACCGGGTGTGCGGGCGCGTGGTCGTGGCGGTCGGCGACGAAATAGCCGAGGCGTTCGAACTGGAAGTGTTGCTCGGGCACGGCATCGCGCAGCGAAGGTTCGAGGAACCCGCGCACCACCCGGCGCGAATCCGGGTTCAGATGATCGCGATAGGTCTTGCCGTCGGCGTCGTTGTCGGGATCGGCGACGTTGAACAGGCGGTCGTACAGCCGCACTTCGGCTTCGATCGCATGCTGTGCGCTGACCCAATGGATGGTGCCCTTGATCTTGCGATCGGCGCCCGGCATGCCGTGACGCGATTCCGGATCGAGCGTGCCGCGCAGTTCGACGATGTTGCCGGCGGCGTCCTTGAGCACTTCATCGCAGCGCACGATGCCGACACCGCGCAGGCGCACTTCGCCGTTCGGCACGAGGCGTTTGAATCCCTTGGGCGGAACCTCGGCGAAATCCTCGCGCTCGATCCATACCTTGCGCGCGAACGGCACCCTGCGCGTGCCGAATGATTCGTCCTTGGGGTGGTTCGGGAACGACAAGGTTTCCCGATGGTCTTCAGGAAGATTGGTGATGACGAGTTTCAGTGGATCGAGTACCGCCATTCGCCGCGGCGCGTGTGCGTCGAGGTCTTCGCGCACGCAGGCTTCCAGCACGCCGAAGTCGATCACGCTGTTCTGTTTCGACAAGCCCGCGCGTTCCCAGAAGTTGCGGATTGCCGCGGCGGTGAAGCCGCGCCGGCGCACGCCGGCCAGCGTCGGCATGCGCGGGTCGTCCCAACCATCGACCAACCGGTCGTTGACCAGTTCCAGCAGCTTGCGCTTGCTCATCACCGTGTAGGAAAGATTGCCGCGCGCGAATTCGATCTGGCGCGGTTTCGAGGGTGCTGTGGGCAAGCCCTTGTCGACCAGTGGTTGCCAGAGTTGCGGATGGTTCGGCAGGTCCACGTTGTCCACGCACCAGTCGTACAGCGGGCGGTGATCCTCGAATTCCAGTGTGCAGAACGAATGCGTGATGCCTTCGAGCGCATCGGAAATGGAGTGCGCGTAGTCGTACATCGGATAGATCGGCCAGGCGTCGCCGGTGTTCTGGTGTGCCACCTTGCGGATGCGGTACAGCGCGGGGTCACGCAGGTTGATGTTGCCCGAGGACATGTCGATCTTCGCGCGCAGGGTCTTGGCGCCGTCGGCGAATTCGCCTGCGCGCATGCGTTGGAACAGGCCGAGGTTCTCCGCGACCGAACGGGTGCGATGCGGCGAGTCGCGGCCAGGTTCGGTCAGCGTGCCGCGATACGCACGCACTTCATCGGCGTTCAAATCATCGACGTAGGCCTTGCCGTCCTCGATCAGCTTCAACGCGGCGCGGTAGAACACCTCGAAATAATCCGAGGCATGGCGCAGTTCGCTCCACTCGAAACCCAACCAGTGCACCAAGTCCTTGATGCCCTCGACGAAGGCCGGGTCTTCCTTGCCCGGATTGGTGTCATCGAGGCGCAGGTTGCAGCGGCCGCCGAACTCGCGCGCGATGCCGAAATCAAGGCAGATTGCCTTGGCGTGGCCGAGGTGCAGGTGCCCGTTCGGTTCGGGTGGAAAGCGCGTGGCGACGCGGCCGCCGTGCTTGCCGGAAGCCTGGTCTGCCAGCACGATCTGGCGGATGAAATTGGTGACAACGGGGGCGTGTTCGTCCGCCATGCGGCGATTCCTGCCTTGCAAAGCGGCAAGTTTACCGATGCCGGCGCTGGCACGCTTGCAAGCAACTGGCGTTGGGAATAGCGTGGAGTCATGCGAATCGTCTACCACGCCGAGAGCATCGTCGATGCACACCTGGTCAAGGATGCGCTGGACCACGCTGGCATCCCGTGCTTCATCAACGGCGAGTACCTGACCGGCGGCGTCGGCCAGTTGCCGGCGCGCGATTACCTGACGGTCAGCGTACCCGACGTGTGCGTGGACGCCGCCGGTCCGGTGGTGCGCGAGATCAGCGAGATGTTGCAGGCGCCGCTGCAGGCGGATGTCGCCGAGCCTGTGCCGGGATCCGACACAGGTGCCACGCCTCCGCTGCGCTTGCGGCCTTCGCCGATTTGACTGCGCCTGCACCCGCGGCGGCATTGCCCCCGGACGTGCAGGCCCGCCTGACGGCTCGCATCCGCGACGTGCCGGATTTTCCGCGGCCCGGTGTGTTGTTCAAGGACATCACACCAATGCTGGCGGACTCGCAAGCGTTCGCCGAGTGCGTGGATGCGCTGGCTGCACCGTGGCGTGGCATGCGCATCGAAGCGGTATGCGGTATCGAAGCACGCGGATTCATCTTCGGCGCCGCTGTTGCGCGGACACTGGGCGTCGGATTCGTGCCGTTGCGCAAGGCCGGCAAGCTGCCGGCCGCGACGCGTGGCATCGGATTCAAGCTCGAATACGGCGACGCACGCCTGGAAATCCATGTGGATGCGCTGGCGCGAGGCACGCGCGTGGTGCTGGTCGATGATGTCCTGGCGACGGGCGGCACGCTCGCGGCGGCACTGGAACTCCTGCGCGAGGTCGGGGCCGACGTGGCTGGCGCTGCGGTGGTGGTGGAACTGGGTTTCCTGCATGGGCGGGCACGCTGGCCCGTGGACGTTCCGCTGCTGGCGCTGCTGCATTGCTGAGATTCGGCGTGAAAAGCAATGGACGAGAAGCGGGCGGATACAGGCGGACAGCGGCTCTGACTGCCCTGCCACGGTCATCCGCTTTGTCCATGTCAACCGGATCTTGACCGCATTCGTCCGCGTCAAAACAGGATCGTGCGCAACCGAATCACCCTTGGCTGCCGGATGGTTGCCGCAGGCTAGGCCGCTGCGCCAGCGTCACCGTGGCCTGGAAGGGTTCACCCGCGCGCAATCCGGAAACCTCGACGCGGCTGCCCGGAGTCATCTCGGCTTCGCGGGTGCGCAGGTCGGCGGGATCGATGATGGGTTGCGTGCCCATTTTCAACAGGATGTCGCCGGTTTGCAGGCCCGCGCGCGCCGCCGGGCCGCCAGGATAGACGTCGATTACGGTCGCGCCGCGGGCCGCGGCGGGCAGCCCGGAATCCGCGGATACCACCACGTTGCCGACCTCTACACCCAGCCAGCCGCGCGCCACGTGGCCGTGTTCGACGATCTGTTCCAGCACCCGCTTGGCGGTGCTCACCGGGATCGCAAAGCCGATGCCCTGGGCGCCGGTATCGTGTTCGAGCATGGCGGTGTTGATGCCGACCAGCTCGCCTTCGGCGTTCACCAGCGCGCCGCCGGAGTTGCCGGAGTTGATCGCTGCGTCGGTCTGGATGAAATCCTCATAGGGCGACAGGCTCAACTGGCGCTGCAGCGCGCTGACGATACCCATGGTCACCGTCTGGCCGATGCCGAACGGATTGCCGATCGCCAGCACCACGTCGCCGACCCGTGGCGGCTCGGGATCGATCCGGATCGTGGACAGGGTGCCGGCGTCGATCTTCAACACCGCGAGGTCGGTGTCGGGGTCGGTGCCGATCAGGCGCGCGTGCGCGACCCGGCCGTCGTGCAGCATCACCTGGATGTCGTCGGCGCCGGTGATCACGTGGTTGTTGGTGAGGATGTAGCCATCGGCCGTGAAGATCACGCCGGAACCGAGGCTTTGCTCGCGGCGTTTCAAGGCCGGCCCGGCGATGCCGCCCAGCATCCGCTGCATCAGCGGGTCGGTGAAAATGCGCACGGCGCGTTCGGTGACGGTCTTGTCGGCGTAGATGTTGACCACCGCCGGGGCCGCCCGGGCGACGGCGTCGGCGTAGGATACCGGCCCGGCGGCGGGGAAGGCCTTGGCCGCGGGAGCAGATGTCGCGGGGGTCTTGTCATGCAAGCCGCCGCGCAGGCGGCTGCCGGCGCCGGGCCAAGCCAGGCTGATCAGGAACGCGGCGGCAAGGCCAGCGATCACGAATTGCAGGACGAACAGCAGCGGGCGGAGCTTGTGAAGCATGCGGGTCAAGGGGCCGTCTTGTGGGTAGCTGGTTGGAATTGCCCGCGGATTCCTGCGGCCGGCGCGGCAGCGAGGCATGGTGGCGTCCATGGCCAGGAGCCGCAACACCGTAAGACGCAAAAAGACCCGGCAAGTTCGCAGGATTGCCCGCAGGACGGCACACTGCAGCCTCGTGGGATGCCATCGGATTGTGCGCTTACGAGGCGAACGCTAAACTAACACGATTTTGGGGCCCGATGAACGCAGCGGGTGCGGCCGGATCGGCCGTTGGCCGGGAGCGTGAGGGCGGGCCCGGACCACCACGGCGCGGCTTCCCGGCCGTGGACACTGAGCGCGGAGAAGCTGATGGCGGACGAAAGCATCAACAAGGGGCGACGCAGGTTCCTGACCGCGTCCACCGCGGTGGTCGGAGGCGCGGGCCTCGTCATCACGGCGATTCCGTTTGTCGAAACCTGGTTGCCCAGCGCGCGCGCTGAAGCGGCGGGCGCGCCGGTGACCATTCCGATCGGCAAGATCGAACCCGGCCAGATGATACGGGTCGCCTGGCAAAGCCAGCCGATCTTCGTGGTCAACCGCACCCCGGAGCAGCTGGAGTGGCTGCCCAAGCAGGATCCGCGCCTGCGCGACCCCGATTCCAAGGAGCCGCAGCAGCCCAAGTACTGTCAGAACGCCACCCGTTCAATCAAACCGGAGTGGATGGTGTTGATCGGCATCTGCACCCACCTGGGCTGTGTGCCTGACTATGACGGCGAGGTCAAGCCGATGCCGTTCGACCCGAACTGGAAGGGCGGTTTCTACTGCCCCTGCCACCACTCGCGCTACGACGTTGCCGCCCGCGTCTACCAGGGCGTGCCGGCACCGCTGAACATGGTGGTGCCGCCCTACCACTTCGTCGATGACACCCATATCCAGATCGGCGTCGATCCGAAAGGAGCCGCGGCATGAATGCGTTCACGCAGTGGTTCAATGAGCGCGCGCCCGGCCTGGATGCCGCGTACAAGAAGCACATGACGGAGTACTACGCGCCGAAGAACTTCAACGTCATGTACTACTTCGGCTCGCTGGCGCTGCTGGTGCTGGTGAACCAGATCGTCACCGGCATCTTCCTGACGATGTTCTACAACCCGACCGCGGCCGGCGCGTTCGACTCCGTGCAGTACATCATGCGCGACGTGCACTGGGGCTGGCTGGTGCGCTACATGCACGTCACCGGCGCCTCGATGTTCTTCATCGTGGTCTACCTGCACATGTTCCGCGGGCTGATGTACGGCTCGTACAAGAAGCCGCGCGAACTGGTGTGGCTGCTCGGCATGCTGATTTTCCTCGCGCTGATGGCCGAAGCCTTCATGGGCTACGTGCTGCCGTGGGGCAACATGTCGTTCTGGGGCGCGAAGGTGATCATCACCCTGTTCAGCGCGGTGCCGGTGATCGGCGAGCAGCTGGTCACCTGGATCATGGGCAGTTTCGTTCCGTCCGATCCGACCCTCAACCGCTTCTTTGCGCTGCACGTGGTGGCACTGCCGCTGGTGTTGCTGCTGCTGGTGGTGCTGCACCTCGGTGCGCTGCACGAAGTGGGTTCCAACAACCCCGACGGCGTCGAGATCAAGAAGCACAAGGGACCGGATGGCCATCCGCTGGACGGCATTCCGTTCCACCCGTACTACACCGTGAAAGACCTGGTCGGCGTGGGCGTGTTCCTGATCATCTGCGCGATCATCATCTTTTTCGAGCCGACCGTAGGCGGTTTCTTCATCGAGCACGACAACTCGATTCCGGCCAACGACTTGGTGACGCCGGCCACGATCAAACCGGTGTGGTACTTCACGCCGTTCTACGCGATCCTGCGCATGATCCCGAACAAGGGCTTCGGCGTGCTTGCGCTGCTGGCCTCGATCGTGGTGCTGTTCCTGGTGCCGTGGCTGGACCGCGGCAAGGTCAAGTCGGTCCGCTACCGTGGACTCTCCTACAAGATCGCGTTGACCATCTTCGCGATCGTGTTCCTGCTGCTGGCGGCGATCGGCGACGACCTGACGCCGGGCTGGATCGTGTCCATCTTCGGTCCCAACGCCGACATCACCACCATCGAGAACCTGTTTGGCCGGATCCTCGTGGTCCTGTACTTCGCGTTCTTTGTGTTTCTGTGGGTTTACACGTTCTTCGGGTTGGAGAAGACCAAGCCGGTTCCGGAAAGGGTGACCACGCATGCCTGACAAGACTCTCCGCGCCTCCATGCGCACCCTCGCCTTCGCCCTGCTCGCGTTCGCCCTGACACTCGTGATGGCGCCCAGCGCCTTCGCGGAAGAGGGCGGCGGGCTGCCCAATGCCAACGTCAACGTGCACGACCAGGCGTCGCTGCAACGCGGCGCGCGCCTGTACATGAACTACTGCGTCGGCTGCCATTCGCTGAAGTACCTGCGTTATTCGCAGATGGCGGAAGGACTGGGCCTCACCGAAAAGCAGGTGATGGACAACCTCAACTTCACGGGGGCCAAGTTCGGCGAGCCGATTGTCTCGGCCATGCCCGAGGCCGATGCCGAGAAGTGGTTCGGCAAGGCCCCGCCCGATCTGTCGCTGGAGGTCAGCGCCAAGGGCGCCAACTGGGTGGCCGCATACCTCAAGTCGTTCTACCTGGACCCTGCGACCAACAGCGGCTGGAACAACACGGTGTTCCCGAACGTCGCGATGCCGTTCCCGTTGTGGGAGCTGCAGGGCGAGCAGGTCGCGGTGATGAACCCGGCCGAGAACGGCTTGCCGGCCACGGTCAAGGAACTGAAGCTCGCGCATGCCGGCAGCATGACGCCCGCCCAATACGACGGGGCCGTGCGCGACATCACCACGTTCCTGACCTGGGTGTCCGCCCCGGACGAACTGGTGCGCAGTCACATTGGCGCGTGGGTGGTGCTGTACCTGGTACTTTTCACCCTGTTCGCGCTGGTGCTGAAGAAGGAATATTGGAAGGACGTGCATTGATCGGCGGGCGTCGTGCCCGCCAGGTGATGACTTCCATACCCGGGACTGTCGCGTCACCGGACCCAGGGCCTGCGAGCGGGCCCAAGCGCCCAAGGGGGACACTGGCATGATCCAAACCGCACACACCACCCGCACCGTGCTGACCTTGTTCACCGCGCCCGACGACGTGCAGTCGCACCGGGTGCGGCTGGTGCTGGCCGCCAAGGGCGTGGTCTACGACCGCGTCGAAGTGCCGCCCGGCAAGCCGCACGACGAACTGCTGTCGATCAATCCGTACGGCGACACACCCACGCTGCAGGATCGCGATATGGTCCTGTACGAGCCTGATGTGGTGTGCGAGTACATCGACGAGCGCTACCCGCACCCGCCGCTGATGCCGGTTGATCCGCTGTCACGCGCACGCCTGCGCCTGGCCTGCGTGCGCATCGAGCGCGACTGGGTACCGGAAGTCGCCCACATCCGTGCCGGCGGCCGTCCCGCCGAAGCCGCGCGCAAGCGCCTGCGCGATCATTTGATGTCCGCGTTGCCGCTGTTCAAGGCCGCCAAGTTCTTCCTCAATCCCGAGATCAGTCTCGCCGATTGCCTGGTGGCGCCGGTGGTGTGGCGCCTGCCGTCGCTTGGCGTGCAGTTGCCGAAGGAAGCGAGGCCTATCGTCGATTACGGCGAGCGCCTGTTCCGCAGCCAGGGTTTCGCGCGCAGCCTCACCGCCGAAGAGCGCCTGCTGGGCGAATTGTGACCGAAGCGTCCGCCATGACCTCCAACCGTCCGTACCTGCTGCGGGCGGTGTACGAGTGGATCTGCGACAACGGCCTCACGCCCCACATCGTGGTCGATGCCGGCAAGCCGGGCGTGCAGGTGCCGCCGCAGGCGGTCAGCGAAGGCCGGGTGGTGCTGAACCTGGCGCCGCGCGCGGTCGGGCATCTGGACATGGGCAACGACGTGATCACGCTCACCGCGCGCTTCGGCGGCGTCAGCCAGTCCGTCAGCGTGCCGGTGGCGGCGGTGCAGGCGATCTACGCGCGCGAGAACGGGCAGGGCATGTTGCTGGCCGAAGACGCACCGGGTTCGGTTGCGCCGCCGCTGGAGGCATCCATCCCGCAGCCCGGATCGAAGGCCCCGCCCTTGCAGGCCGTGCCCACGCCGGCCCAGGATGCCGTGGACGATGGCAATCCCGCGCCCGTTGCCGATGGTGGCGATTCCGACAAGCCACGGCCCAAGGGCAAGCCCAGCCTGCATGTCGTGAAATGACGGTGGGACTTGGCGCGCGCAGCTCGCTTTGACTCCATGATCGTCATCACGGCGAATGCCGCAACCCGTGCCGTTGACGTTTCGATGTCCATGCCTTTTCCCGTGCGCCATCCTTCGGCCTTATCCGCCGTTCGCTCGCATTGTTTCAGGGGGCCGATTGGCGCGCTTCCTGCGCGCGTGTAGCCGCGAAGCACGCGGGTTGAATTCGCTCAGAGCGGCCATGGATGGCCGGACATCGGAGCACAGCTCGGCGCCGTCGGCGGCGCCGCAGCCGCGCAGACGAGCGCGCGGGAAAGGCGCGCATGTTCGAGGGCAGGAGGCCTGAGTTTGCGCCGGCGCGCGATCGGCGAGCGGAACCGCTCTGGCCAAGTCAGTGCAGCGTCCTGCGTCCGCGTTCGAACGGCACCACGTTGCCGGAAGCGGAATCCTGCCGTGGCAATGTCGGCCGCAGGTACGGCGTCGCCGCAGCGGCCGCTGGCGCGGTAGCCGCGGGTTCAAGCGAAGGCATGCCGGAGGCTACGATGCGGTCGCCTTGCACGGTGATACTGGCGGCTTGGCGGTCGTCGCCCCCGCGGCTGGTTTCAAAGCGGTATTCACGCGTCACGTGCAGCGCGCCGTTCTGCCAGTTGGCGTGCAGGCGGTGCAGCGCCACGCTGTCGTCGAGGAGCTGCAGGCCGTGCCGCTCGCACAATTGCCGTGCGTGTGTGGTCACGCGTTCGCGCAGGCGCAGGACGTGATACCACGCCGCAGCAAGCGCGAACAGGCTCAACAGGGGCAACCAGACTTCCAGCACACCCGATCCTCTTGGGGCCGCGCTTGCGCAATCCCGCCATCATGAGGGCGGGACAGGGGAATCAACAGGGGTTGGCGCCCGCGCCTGCGGGGCTCACTTCACGCGTTCGACGCGCACGCTCTGGTTGCAGCCTTGCACGTACATCAGCCAGCTGCCGAGGATCATCGGCTTGAGGGTGACTTCCGGATTATCGATATCAGGGCAGGAATAGGCGCCCGACTCGGCCTGCTTCCAGACCTGGCCGTTGTCGAGCGTGAACACGCTGTGTCCGCCCCAGCCGCTGAAATGCCCGACCAGATGCGTGCTGAATTTGTCGCGGGGCTGGTTTTCCGCATAGAACACCGGCTGGCCGCTCGCGGACACCATCTTGGTCTGCTCGTGCGTGCGCAGCCAATTGTCGAGATACTGGAGTTGTTCGGGGCTGAGCTTGTCGAGTCCGGCAGCCTTGAAATCGGCCGCTGACATCCGCTCCTCGAGCGAGGAAAATTGCTGCGCCATGACGGGCAGGGCGACAACCAGCAGGGCCAGGGCGGCCGTCAACATCTTTCGGGTGCGCATGGGGGGCGATGATAGCAGTGCCCCATGCGGGTCGCACGGGGGCGTCGGCGACTATCCTCTTGATACACGAGCCGTCTTTCGTCGGCCTTTCCCGCGCGCGATGGAGATGGCTTTTGCAACCTGTGGACACATCGCCAATGCCAGCTGAGTTGCACATTTTCGCACCCGTTGCCGGATTGCCGGCTGCCGGGCGCGCGCTGTTGACGGACACGGATGCGTTGTTGCGCGAAGTGGAGTGTGATGACGAAACCCTTGCCGCTGCCGCGTGGTATGCGGTGGCGCGCGTGCAGCCGGAAGCCTGGGTTGCGGCATCCGCGCGCGCGACGGATTCGCTGCGTCGCCTGGTGGAAGGCCAGCAGCAGGCCGAGCGGGTGTGGGCGCTGCACGCCGCGCGCGATGCCGGCGACAACCCGGAAGGTTTGCGCCGCCTGCTGCTGGCGATCATCCGCGACTTGCGGGTGGTGTACCTGCTGCTGGCACGGCAGTTGGCAACGCTGCGCGCCGCCGCGGCACTGCCGGAATCCGAACGCCGTGCGCTGGCGCAATTGACCCGCGACATCCACGCACCACTCGCCAACCGGCTCGGCATCGGCCATTGGAAATGGGAACTGGAGGACCTGGCGTTCCGCTACCTGCAGCCGGAAGTCTATCGCCGCATCGCCGTGCTGCTGGACGAGCGCCGCGAGGACCGCGACGCCTGGATCGGGCGCTGTGTCACGCAATTGCGCGAAGCGCTCACCGCCCAAGGCATCAAGGCCAGCGTCGACGGCCGCGCCAAGCACATCTATTCGATCTGGCGGAAGATGCAGCGCAAGCGCATCGGCTTCGGCGAGCTGTACGACATCCGCGCGTTGCGCGTACTCACCGGCAGCGTCGCGGATTGCTACGCGGTGCTGGGCGCGGTCCACGCACTGTGGCCGATCATCCCGCAGGAATTCGACGACTACATCGCGCGCCCCAAAGGCAACAACTATCGCTCGCTGCACACCGCGGTGATCGGACCGGACGGCAAGACCCTCGAAGTGCAGATCCGCACCGAGGAAATGCATCGCGGCGCCGAGCTCGGCGTTGCCGCGCACTGGCGCTACAAGGAAAGCGGCTCGGGCGATGCCGCCTACCAGGCGCGCATCGAATGGATGCGCAAACTGCTGGAAACGCGTGCCGATGGCGAAGACGACGCGACCCTGGCTGCCGAACTGCGTGCGGAGCTGGCCGAGGATCGCGTGTACCTGCTGACGCCGAAGGGCGAAGTGGTGGATTTGCCCGCCGGTGCGACGGTGCTCGATTTCGCCTACCACGTGCATACGCTGGTCGGTCATCGCTGCCGCGGTGCCAAGGTCAACGGCCGCATCGTGCCGCTGACGTACCAGCCGACCAGCGGCGACCGCGTCGAAATCCTCACCACGCGCGAACCTGCGCCGAGCCGCGACTGGCTGTCGCCGCAGCTTGGCTATCTCGCGACCGCAAGCGCGCGCGGCAAGCTGCGCGCCTGGTTCCGGCACGCGGATCTGGCTGCCAACGTCGCCGCAGGAAAGCAGATCCTCGAGCGCGAAGCGCGCCGCCTGGCGATACCGGACGATGTGCTGGAACGCCTGCCTGCGAAACTCGGTCGCAAATCACGCGAGGAATTGCTGGCCGCGCTGGCGCTCGGTGAAATCGGTGCCGCAACCTTGACGCGCGCACTGCTGGAATTACAGCCGGCACCACCGGTGGTGCCGGCGCCAACGGTGCCGCGTCCGACGTCGCGCGAGGACGGCAAGCCCGGAGCACTGACGGTCGAGGGGGTTGGCAACCTCATGACCACCCTGGCCCGCTGCTGCCGACCCCTGCCGGGCGATCCGGTGACCGGCTACATCACGCGCGGCCGTGGCGTCACCGTGCACCGTGCCGATTGCGTCGCGCTGGCGCGCCTGCGCGCACGCAGCCCGGCGCGCGTGATCGAGGTGCGCTGGCAGAGTGCACCGGACCGCGCCTACGAAGTCGCGATCGTGGTGAGGGGCTATGACCGCCGTGACCTGCAACGCGACGTCACCAACACCATCGCCAACCATGGCGCCCGGATCGTGGCTTCGGACAGCCGCAGTGACCGCGACCTTGGCGAGGTCGCCATGCACTTCACCTTGCGCGTGCACGACTACGGCGAGTTGGCGACGCTGCTGGCCAGGCTGTCCGCCTTGCCGAACGTGACCGACGCACGCCGGCTGGCCGGTGGCTGAACGTCCCGTTTCGCGCGGGGGTGGCGCAAACGCCTGAATGTTAAGATGATCCCGTTCGCGCACCAGGGCGGGACCGGAACCGGCGCGGATGCTCGTGGTCTTATCAGCAGGAATGGAACGCCGGAGCGTGCTTCGGCGGTGGGCCTGTCGACGCCACGCCGTGCGGTCGCGCCGTCGGCCATTCGCCTGCAGGGCAAGGAAGAGTGAGGAAGGTGTATGTCGATACATAGACGAGCGATGACACAGCCATGCGGGCGAATGGCCCCGGCCCGAAGGGTTGCTCCGCAGCGGCCACCATCCATCGGTGCGCGCATCGACCGTGGAACCACCATGGCGGTGCAGCGCACGCCTCGTCTGGCAGCCGCTGCGAGAGCAACGCGACTTGTATGGCGTGGCGGCGACAGGCCCTGTGCATGAACAGTCGGCACGATGCTTCTTCCCGTGACACGCCGCACCGGACCGAACCGGTGCTCGGCAACCTGGATCAACTGGATGCGGGTGCGGAACGGCGTTCCGACCTGCGCGTGGATCCGCCGACGCGGCCGCCGTTTGCAGCCCACCGGGATCGCGACCACACGCCGCGCCGGCAGCGCCGCATCCCCTGGCTTGCCATCGTCATCGTGCTGGCAGTGGCCGGCGGTGGCGCGTGGGCGTGGAGCCACCAGGCGATGTTGCGCGGCTGGTTGCCGCAGACCCAGTTGAATGCCCTGCTGACGCGCGCCGACACCGCGTTCGCGGCGGGCAAGCTGTCGGGCGGGCCCGACAGCGCGCGTGACCTGTACGAAGCCGCGCGCGCGCTCGACCCCGACAACGAGCAGGCACTCACGGGCCTGCAGAAGGTCGGCAACGCGGAGCTGGCGAAAGCGCGCGACGCGCTGCAGCGACGCGATTACACCGATGCGCGGGCGTCGCTGGAAGAGGCGCGCAGCCTGCTCGGCGGCGGCGCCGACGTGCAGGCGCTGGATGATGCGCTGGCCAGGGCGGTATTGCATAGCGCGAACATCGACGTGTTGATCAACCAGGCACGCGCTGCGCTTGCCAACGGGCGCATCGACGGGAGCGATGGTGCGGCCGCGCTGTTCGGCAAGGTGCTGGCGGGTGATCCACAGAACGCGGTGGCGCGCCATGGCATGGACCAGGTCGGCGACGTGCTGGCCAACCGCATCCAGACCCAGCTCGGCAACCACGATCGTGCGGGGGCGAGGCAAACGCTCTCCAGTCTTGCGGGCCTGTTGCCGCGCTATTCGCAGTTGCCCAGCTTGCGTGCGCTGGTTTCCGCGGCCGATCGCGCCGCGGACCAGCAGCGCGACCAGTATCTCGCGCAGGGCGAGTCCGATCTGCGCGCCGGCAAGGTCACGGGCAGTGGTGAAGACAACGCCGAGGCGCAATTCAAGGCCGCGCTCGCGGCCGATCCCGGCAACGCCAAGGCCCAGGCCGGACTCGGACAGGTCGCCGAGGCCCTGGTCATGCAGGCCAATGCCGCGATCGATTCGGGCCATGCGCGCGCAGCCGGCGCGCTGCTGGATCATGCCGCAACGCTGGCGCCGAAATCGGCAGACCTTGCCGCCGCGCGTTCGCGCCTCGCTGCGGGTGGTGCTCGCGTCGCCGCGGCTGCACCGGCGCCAGCCGCGAACTTGACCCCGGTGCAGTCGGCAAGGATCGCGCGGCTGGTGGCACGTGCCAGGGCCGCTGCGCGCAAGGGCGATATCATGCTTCCACCCGGTGACAGCGCGTATGACCTGTATCGTGCCGCGCTTGGGATCGACGGCAATGATGCCGATGCCCAGGCCGGTCTGCGGGCACTGCCGCAGGTGACCCGTGGCCAATTCGACCAGGCGTTGCGCGACGGCAATCTCGAACACGCCAACGACATGCTGGCAACGCTGGAGCAGCTCGACCCGGGCGATCCCGTCGCCGGCATGATGCGGCACCGCCTGGGCAGCGCCTGGCTGGATCGCGCCGATCACGATGTCATGCTGGGCCGTACCGCGGCGGCACGCACGGCGATCCAGGAGGCCCAGCAGCTGGTGCCGCAGGATCCGCGCATCAGTGAAGTCGACGCGCGGATCCATCGCAACAACTGACATGGATGATTGGCGCAGGGGGACGGTGGTGGTGGCAGGCGCCAGCAGCCAGATCGGATATTTCCTGTTGCCCGAACTCGTCAAGGCTGGCACACGAGTGTTGGCCTTGTCACGCCGGGCGCAGACCGCAGCGCATGGCGTGGAATGGTTGCGGGGCGAATTGCCACGGCCGCCACGCGAGGCGAATGACGCGGCATCCGTCTGCAGTTTCGCGCCGCTGGATGTGCTGGCCGCATGGATTGAATCCGGCGCTGCGCCGGCGTTGCAACGCGTGGTCGCGACCAGTTCGATGAGCGCCGACAGCAAGCAGGATTCGCCGGTGGCGTCCGAGCGCGCGTTGTCGCAACGGCTGCGCGATGGCGAAGCCGCGCTGGCACGGGCGTGCGGGCAGCGCGATGTCACCTGGACAATCCTGCGGCCGACCCTGATCTACGGCGCCGCGCGTGACCGCAGCCTCACGCCGCTGGCGCGCAGGGCCGCGCGCTGGCATGTGTTCGCGTTGCCGGCGGGCGCGGGTTTGCGCCAGCCCGTGCATGCCGAAGACGTCGCGACCGCGGTGTTGCATGCCTTGGACGGCGGGGCGGCCCGCCGCGTGCTGCCGATCGGCGGCGGGGAACGCATCACGGCCGCCGCGATGTTCGCACGCGTCCGCGCGAGCTTGCCGGTGTCCACCGTGCCTTTGCCCGTGCCTGCGTCACTGATCCGCGTGGGTGCCCGTATGCTGCCTAAGCTGCATGGCCCGTTGACGCGGCTGGAACGGGATCTGATCGCCGACAACACGCAGCTGGAGCAATGGCTCGGCGTACGGCCGCGCGGATTCCATCCGGAGCGTGGCTGCTGGGGGCTTTGACGTGGCCGCGGGCGCGGCGACAATCACGCCCATGCCGCTTCCCGCATTCAGAACCACGCCTCGCGCGTCCCACGGTGCAGTCCCGGGTGTGCCGTCCGTGTGCGGAGGGGCTGGGCGTGGCTGAGGCATGCGCCGTGCTTGATGCGCCTGCGGGGCGTGCGGCAGACGTGTGCGCGGTGCTGGTGACTTGGCGTCCCGATCCGGCGGTGCTGGTCGAGGTGCTGGCCGCGTTGGTGCCGCAGGTCGGGCAGGTGGCACTGGTGGACAACGCCAGCCTCGATCCGGGGTTGCGCGATCGCTGTACCGGGGAACACCGCGTCGCGGTGCTCACGTTGCCCGGGAATCACGGACTGGCGTCGGCGTTGAATGCAGGCATCCGGCATGCGCGCGACCTGCCCGGCATTTCGCACGTGCTGCTGATGGACCAGGACAGCGTGCCGGAACCGGGCATGGTGGCTGCGCTGCGGGCGGCATGGGATCGCCGAGCCGGTACCGAACGCGTGGCGGCGGTCGGCCCGTGCTTTCGTGACGCGCGTGAGGCAGCCGACGCGCCGTTCGTGCGGATCCGTTTCCCGTTCAACCGCAAGCTGCGGTGCGATGGCGGTGCCGCGGATATCCGCTGCGATTTCCTGATTTCATCGGGCTGCCTGATTCCGCGCGCGGTGCTCGACGAGATCGGCGGCATGGATGACGCACTGTTCATCGACAACGTGGATCTGGAATGGTGCTTCCGTGCAGCCGCGCACGGATACACGCTGTACGGGGTGTGCGCGGCGCGCCTGCGCCATCGGCTGGGCGATGCACGCCATCGCATACTGGGGTTGCCGCGCGGGATCGTGGTGCATCCGCCGCGCCGGCTGTTCTACATGATGCGCAACCGCGTGCTGCTGTATCGGCGCGCGTACACGCCGCGGCGCTGGATTGCCCAGGACATCCCGCGCCTCGTCGCCAAGCTGCTGCTGTTCGCGTTGCTGGTGCCACCGCGTGGGGAAAACCTGCGTTGCATGCTGGCGGGCCTGCGCGCCGGCATCGCGGGGCGCACGACGCCACCACCTGCCGACGCGTGAACTTCAATCGCGCAACAGCTTGTGCACGCGCCGCCGGATCGTCGGCAGCGCGTCGGTCTCGAACCACGGATGCCGCTGGAACCACGCGGTATTGCGCGGGCTGGGGTGCGGCAGCGGCAATACATCGCCGACGAGGTATTCGCGCCATGCCGCGCAGGTTTCGGTGAGGCTGGCCTTGCGCCGATTGCCCAGCATTCCGCGGATCGCGTAGCCGCCGATGGCGAAGGTGAGCCTGACGTTCGAGAGCCGTGGCAACAGCTGCGGGTGCCACAGCGGCGCGCATTCCGGGCGCGGCGGCAGATCACCGGATGCACCTTTTCCGGGATAACAGAAACCCATCGGCACGATCGCGACACGGCGAGGGTCGTAAAAGACCTGCTTGTCGATGCCGAGCCAGTCACGCAGCTTGTCGCCGCTCTTGTCGTCGAACGGGATGCCGGTTGCGTGCACCTTGCGTCCCGGCGCCTGGCTTACGATCAGGATGCGTGCGTCCGGGTGCGCCTGCAACACCGGCCGGCAGCCTTGCGGCAACTGCGCGGCGCAAACCTGGCAGGCGCGGATGCGTGTCATCAGGGCATCGAAGGATTCTTCCCGCATCGCGGCTGGCTTGGCCTGCACGGTCACGCTAGGTCGGGCAACAGCTTGCCGGGATTCAGGATGTGCGCGGGGTCGAACAGGTCCTTCAGCTCGCGCATCATCGCGAGCGCGCCCGGGCCCAGCGCCTCCGGCATGAAGTCGCGCTTGGCGATACCGATGCCGTGCTCGCCGGACAACGTGCCGTCGAGTTCGATCACGCGCTTGAACACCAGCGGCAGCGCCTGTTCGGCGCGTGTGCGTTCTTCCGGGTTCCGCGGCAGCAGGTTCACGTGCAGGTTGCCGTTGCCGGCGTGGCCGAAGGTCACGATGGGTATCCTGAACTCGTCGGCGAGTTCGCGCAGGCGTTTCACCAGCATCGGAATCCGGCTGACCGGCACCACCACGTCTTCGTTGATCTTGTCTTCCGAAATCGTGCGCAGTGCAGGTGACAACGCCTTGCGGGCGGCCCACAGCGTCGCGGCTTCCGCGGCATCGCGCGCACTGCGCAGTTCCACCAGGCCGTCGCCACGCGCGGCGTGTTCGATTGCGGCTTGCGCCGCGTCCAGCGAATCCGGCTCACCGTCCACTTCGATCAGCAACAGTGCGCCTGCGGTGGCGGGCGCATCCGCGCCTTGCTGGCGCACCAGTCCCAGCGCCGCCGCGTCCATGAATTCCAGCGCGCACGGCGTGACCGGTTGCGCCATGATCCGCGCCACCGCGTCCGCGGCATGCTGCATGTCGGTGTAGGCCGCGCGCAGGGTACGCGCGGCGGTCGGTTTGGGCGTCAGTTTCAGCGTGGCTTCGGTGACCAGCGCCAGTGTGCCTTCCGAACCGACGAGGATGCGGGTGAGGTCATAGCCGGTCGCGCCCTTGGTGGTATATGTGCCAGAGCGGAATGCGGTGCCGTTGCCCGCCACCGCACGCAAACCGAGGATGTTGTCGCGGCTGGCGCCGTATTTGACGGCGCGTGGGCCGCCGGCGTTGCAGGCAAGGTTTCCGCCTATGGTGCAGTAGGGCGCCGAGCTCGGATCGGGGGGCCAGAACAAATCATGGCCGGCCAGCGCGGATTGCAGGTCGGCGTTCAGCACGCCGGGTTCGACGACTGCGAGGCGGTCGCCGGGTTCGATCCGCAGGATCCGGTTCATGCGCTCGAAACTCGCGACCACACCACCCGCAATCGGTACCGTGGCGCCGGTGGTATTGGTGCCGCGTCCGCGCGCAACCAGCGGCACGCGATGGTGTTTGCATGCGGCGACCAGTGCAACCACTTCGTCGTGCGCGGGCGGGAACACCACTGCATCCGGCAACGCTTCGCGGCGCGAGTTGTCGTAACCGTAGGCTGCGCGCGTGGCAGCGTCCAGCGCCAGCGCATCGGCAGGGAATATCTCGCGGAGTTGATCGACGAACGCAGCCGGCAGGTTCATCCAGCAAGCTTACGCCATCCGCATCGCCGGCTCACTGCGCCAGGTCATGCACGTCGCCTGATGGTCAATCGGTATATTCGAAGACTTGGACCACCTGGTTGACGCCCGCAACCTTGCGCACGATTGCGATCACGGCGTCGGCTTCCTTGTGGCTGACCAGCCCCATCAGGTACACGTTGCCGTGCGCGGTACTGATCTTGACTCGGCCGGGATCGAAGCCGGGCAGGTCGACGCCCAGCAGCGCGGTCTTCACCCGTGCGGTCAGCGAGGCATCGAGTGCGGTGCGCCCGACCGATTGCAGCGGCATCACGTCGATCAGGTTCACCACGCGCTGCACGCCGTCGTAGCCCGTGACGTCGGTTTCGGCCCGCTGCTTGACCTCTTCGGTGCTGGCCTCGCCGATCAGCAGCAGCACGCCGTTGTACACGCTGGTGCCGATGTGGGCGCGGCCCTTGATCTCGGGGTCGTTGTCCAGTGCGCGTTGTGCGGTGAGCTGCACGTTGCGGTCGTTGATCACGCGGTTGAAACCGCGCCGTGGCGTGAATGCGCTGCACGCGGCCAGCGCGGCGACGAAGAGGACAAGGGCGGTCAGGACGATCGGTTTGCGCATGATGGGTTTCCGGAATCAGCAGGTTTCGAAAGCGGCGCGTTGCCAGTCGCTTGCGGGAGCGTCCGCATCGCCGTCGAACGCTACCACATCGAACCTGCACGGCAATGAAGCAAGCCGTGGATGGGTTTGCAGGAAACCCTGCGCCGCGCGCGTGAGCTTCCCGCGCTTGGCCGCACCCACGGAAGCCGCACCACCGCCGAAGCCGGAATGGCGGCGATACCTGACCTCGACGAACACCAGTTCGTGGGCGTCGCGCATCACCAGGTCGATCTCGCCGAAGCGGGTACGCCAGTTGCGTTCGACCAGTTCCAGTCCGGCGCGTTCCAGCAGATCGAGCGCACGTTGTTCGAAGCGCGCACCGGTGGCGCCGGCGGTCATGGTTGGGCGGGTACCGGTGCGTCGGCGGCCGGTTGCGTTTCGAGGCCGACGGAAATGAGCCGTGCGATGCCACCCTGGAATTGCACCCAGATCGGCGTGCGCTGCACGTGCCGCGAAGCGTCCATGGTCAGTTGTCCGGTCGCGCCGGGCACGTAGCTGCCCGGATGCGTTTGCAGCCAGCCGAGATAAGGGGCCAGCGCGTACGCGTCCATGCCGAATGCGAACAGCCGCGCGGCCGGGCCGCCGGCGGTGGCGAGTTGCGAGGCCAGCGTCGCATGGTCGGGAAGGCCCGTTTCCGCGTCGAACAGCCAGGGCTCGTCGCAAAATTGCAGGCCGTCGAGGTCGCCGTCGGCGGTGGCATCCTGATTGCCGGTGTACACCAGCGAGGTTGCGAACATCGGCAGGCTCGAGCGCGCCAGCTTGAGTTGCGGCAACAGCAGGCGCGCCTGTTCGGGTCGCAACAGGACCACGATGCCGGTCTGGGAACCCGATCCGGCCAGCGCAGCCTGGACCTGGCTGGCGAAGTCCACCGCGCCTTTCGGCAGCACAATGTCGTTGGCGACCTGCCCGCCCAGGCTTGCGAACTGGGTCTTGAAGGCGGTGAACGTGCGTGCGGCGGTGTCATCGTCGCTGCGGAACACGATCGCAGCGTGCAAGCCGAGTGTGACCATGTGTGCGGCGAGTTGCGCGCCTTCGGCTTCCGGCAGCAGCGCGAACTCGAAACTGCCGGCCGGCGTCGGCAGGTCGCCTTGGGCGTGGTTGAGCGCGAGCACGGGTACCGGCAACTGCGGTTGTGCAAACACCGCGCCCACCGAGGCGCGCCCCAATGGACCGACCACCAGCGCGGCGCCATCTGCCACCGCTTGCTGGTACGCGGCCACGGCGCCGTCGGCGGTGCCACCGGTGTCGTAAACCTTGACGGACGGACGCTGCTCCTGCGTGACGGATGTGTGGAAATACGCCGTGAAGAACCCGTCGCGCACCGCCGCGGCGGCCACGGCGACCGGCCCGGATGCAGGCAGCAACAGCGCGACCTTGGGCGGCATCGCATAACCCTGCGGCAGACCCGATTGCGCCAGCGTGCCCACCGGCTGGTTGGGCTGCGGCAGCACGCGCGGTGGCGCGACACCGGCTTGTGCGAGCGCCTGCTGGACGTACGCCTTGAGTGGATCGTTGTCGGTCAGCGACGGGTACAGTGCCGCCAAGGGTGCGTGGCCCATGCCCGCGAGGATGGCGATCGCCTGCTGGTGGGCATCGGCCTGTGCCGGTGGCGGCAGCAACGGAACGCGTTGCACCAGGGCACGTGCCGCAGCGAGGCGGTTGCCGTTGGCGAGTTGCGCGCGTGCCTCGACATCCAAAGCGTGCGCATGCACGTCGGTGGGCAGCGGCGAGGGCAGGCTGGCCAACTGTTTCAGCGCGGCGTCGGCGGCACCACGTTGCAAGGCGACTTCCGCCAAGAGCACGCGGAAGCGCGCGTCTTCATTGGGCGTCAGGTGGCTGCGGTCGATGCGTGCGAGCAGCGCGGCGGTCTGGTCCAGGCGTCCCAGCGAACGGTAGCTCGCGGCCGCAGCCAGCAGTGCGCGATCGCGGATTGCGGGGTCGGTTTGTGCGGCCGCGAGGAAACCGTTCGCCGCGTCCCGATAATTGCCGGATTGGTAAAGTTCCTGCGCCTGCGCATACTGCGCTTCGGCCTGCGGACTGGCGGCCGGCACTGCGGACCCCATGGTCGCGCAACCACCCGCCAACAGCATGGCCGCGGCAAGGAAAAGCGTGTACGCAAGAAAGCGGAACCTGTGCATGCGCTAGCTGGCGCCTCTGGCGAGTTTTTCGGCGATGATAGCGGATCGTGTCGGAATGCCGGGGTCGAAACATGAATGCGCGCAAGCCCGGAACGCTGTGGATAGTAGCCACGCCGATCGGCAATCTTGGCGATCTCTCGCCACGCGCGCAGCAGGTGCTGCGCGATGCCGATCTCATCGCCGCCGAGGACACGCGCCACAGCCGCATCCTGCTGCAGCATTTCGGTATCGCGACTCCGCTGACCGCGCTGCACGAACACAACGAGCGCGCGGCGGTGGCGTCACTGGTGGTGAAGTTGCAGGATGGCTCGGACATCGCGCTGGTTTCCGATGCGGGCACTCCGCTGGTGAGCGACCCGGGCTTCCGGCTGGTGCGTGCTGCACGCGAGGCAGGCGTCATGGTGTCGCCAGTGCCGGGCGCGTGTGCGGCGATCGCGGCGCTGTCGGTGGCGGGGCTGCCCAGCGACCGCTTCGTGTTCGAAGGTTTCCTGCCGGCCAAACCCGCTGCGCGTCGCGCACGCTTGCGCGAGCTTGCGGACGAAACGCGCACGCTGGTGTTGTACGAATCCTCGCACCGGATCGCGGAATGCTGCGCCGATCTGGTTGCAGCGTTCGGCTCGGATCGCGAAGCCGCGCTGCTGCGCGAAATCACCAAATTGCACGAAACGCATCTCGGGGTGACGTTGGGTGCAATCGCCGCGTGTGTCGAATCCGACGCGGAACAGCGCCTCGGCGAATTCGTGCTGGTGATCGCTGGGCGCAGCGAGGATGCCGATGCGAAGCTCGCCGAAGGCCGGCGCGTGTTCGCGATCCTGCGCGAGGAACTGCCGCCCGCGAAGGCTGCGAAGCTGGCTGCCGCGATCAGTGGCGCGTCGAGAAAAGAGTTGTACGAAGGCTGGTAAAATCGCGAGTGGAGTCGGCCGGACAGTCGCGTCGTTCGCAAGAACGCCGAGGAAAGTCCGGGCTCCACAGGGCAAGGTGCCAGGTAACGCCTGGGCGGCGCGAGCCGACGGAAAGTGCAACAGAGAGCAGACCGCCGATGGCCCCGCAAGGGGATCAGGCAAGGGTGAAACGGTGCGGCAAGAGCGCACCGCGAGTCGGGCAACCGACCGGCACGGCAAACCCCACCTGGAGCAAGACCAAATAGGGGAACCATGGCGCGGCCCGCGCCGTTCCCGGGTTGGTTGCTTGAGCGCGGCGGCGACGCTGCGCCTAGAGGAATGACTGTCACGCCGCAAGGCGCACAGGACCCGGCTTACAGGCCGACTCCATTGTTTTCGCCTGCCTCCGTGGTAGCTGCATCATGTTGCGATCGGTGGCAACGAAGTGGTTCGTGTCCTGTGAGAGCAGGCGCGCCTGCAGCTCATGTTTTTTCCAGTAGCCGTCCTTGGCGCGTGGCACCCGCCCGGCCTTCCTTGGCCGGCCGCTCAAGCGGGCGCGCGATGCCACTGGCATCGCGTAAGCGCCCGCTCTCGCCCTGACTTTCCACCAACAGCCGCTTTGGTTGGAGGTTTTTGCGCGCGGCCTTTTGGGCAGATCGCACGCTTGCACGCTCCAACTCGTTCCGCTGTCCTGAAACTGACTTGCTGGTGAACTTGACGCCTTCCTCTGTGCACTCGAATGCGCGCTTTCGATTCAAAAGGCCAAATTCTCGAGGAACGAAATCCTTTGTGTTCAATGACCTTGCAGACACTGCTCAGGAATCGCCTGAAAATTGGTCATAAGTTTCGCCTTTCCCATTGATCTACAAGCGAAAATTCTTGACAGTCTCACCGCCTGCGACTAAGGTGGGCTCCCGTGTGGTTTTGTGGGAAAACGTGGGAAACCCAGTCGCATGTTCCAAGGCGAGACCGCAATCAGTGTGGATGACAAAGGCCGGCTGGCGGTTCCCACCGCTTACCGCGAGCCGATCGCGCGCGTCTGCAACAACCGCCTGGTGATTGCCTACAACCCGTTTGAACCCGGTTGTCTGTGGATGTTCCCGCAGCCCGAGTGGGAGCGCGTGCGCGATCAGGTCAATGCCTTGTCCAGCGTCAAGCGTGTGCATCGAGACTTGCAGTTGAAGCTGGTGGGTGCCGCCGCGCAGGTGGAACTGGATGGTGCAGCGCGGGTGTTGCTGCCGGCCAGCCAGCGTGCGGCATCCGGCATCGAGAAAAAGGCAGTGTTGCTCGGAATGGGCAACAAGTTCGAGTTGTGGAGCGAGCAGGCTCACCTTGCCAAGATCCATCAAACGATCGGCGAGGAAGAAGTCAGCGAGGAAATGGCGGGACTCAGGTTGTGACGCCTGCATTCGGCGAACGGCGGTTGGCGCCGGGTCGGATGCGGGTGGCACGCGAACGGTGCACGCAACGGCGTGCGCGGACGAGGTGGATGGACGGGGTGCGGGCGATGACGGACAGCCTCGGGCACATGCACATCCCGGTGATGCGGGACGCCGTGCTGACCGGGCTCGCTGCGCGCGCCAGTGGGCGCTACCTCGACGGCACGTTTGGCCGCGGCGGGCACGCACGTGCGATCCTCGATCGGCTAGGACCGGATGGTCGGCTGCTGTTGATGGATCGCGATCCCGAGGCCATCGCACACGCGCGGCGCGAATTCGGCGCCGATCCACGCGTGGCGATCCGGCATGCGAATTTCGCCGAACTCGGTGAGTGGGACGCAGCGCGCGCAGGGCTGGATGGCGTGCTGCTCGACCTTGGCGTGTCCTCGCCGCAGCTCGATGATGCCGCGCGCGGGTTCTCGTTCCAGTCCGATGCGCCGCTGGACATGCGCATGGATCCGACCACCGGCATCAGCGCGGCCGAATTCCTTGCGCAGGCAGACGAGAGCGACATCGCCGACACCTTGTTCCAATATGGTGACGAGCGGATGAGCCGCCGCATCGCGCGCGCTATCGTCGCGCGCCGCGAGGTGTCGCCGGTCAAGACCACCCGTGAGCTGGCTGAACTGGTCGAACGCACGCTGGGCCGGCGCGAACGCAACAAGCATCCGGCCACCCGCACCTTCCAGGCCCTGCGCCTGCGGGTCAACGATGAATTGGGTTCGCTGGAGCGCGCGCTGCCGGCCGCAGCCGCGGTGCTGAAACCGGGCGGACGGCTCGCGGTGATCAGCTTCCATTCACTGGAAGACCGCATCGTCAAGCATTTCATCCGTGGCGAAATTGCGATGCCGGTGCGGCGCGGCCTGCCATCGCCGCCCGTGCAGGCGCCGCCGTTGCGAGCGGTCGGCCGCAAGCAGTTGCCCGACGCTGACGAAGTTGCGCGCAATCCGCGTGCGCGTTCGGCAGTGTTGCGCATTGCCGAGAAGCCTGCCGCGGAGGTGCGCGCATGAAGGCGGTCGGCGTTCTTGCGGTGGGGGTGCTGCTGCTGGCGGTGATCGCCAGCGGGATCGCGGTGGTATGGGCGCGTCACCAGGATCGCATGGCCTTCGTGCAGTTGACGAAATTGCAGAACGAGCGCGACGCGCTGAACGTGGGATTCGGCCAGCTTGAACTCGAGCAGGCGACCTGGGCCAGCCCATCGCGGATCGAGCAGATCGCACGCGGCCAGCTCGGCATGATCAGCCCGCCGTCGGCCAGCGTGGAGATGATCCGCGAATGAACCTGCGCCGTCCGCCTGAAGCCTCCCAGTACTCGGTGCGCCGGCGCAGGCCGGGCACGCGCAAGCGTCTGGCGCTGGTGCTGGTCGTGCTCGCGGTCGCGGCGTTGGGGCTGATCGCCCGTGCCATCGATCTCCAGGTGGTGCATCAGGCGTTCCTGCAGCAGCAGGGTGATGCACGCTTCCTGCGCGAGGTCGAGATTCCGGTGTCGCGCGGCGCGATCTATGACCGCAACGGCGTGCCGCTGGCGGTATCGACGCCGATGCTGTCGTTGTGGGCCAATCCCGACGAATTGCTGCAGCACGCCGACCGCATTCCCGAGCTCGCGCAGGCGCTGGGCGTGAACGCCGTCGATCTGTCGCGCAAGCTGGAGCAACGCAACGGCCGCGAGTTCGTGTACCTGCGTCGCCTGATGCCGCCGGAAGCGGCCAAGGCGGTGCTGGCCCTGGACATTCCCGGCGTCAACGCGCAGCGCGAATACAAGCGTTATTACCCGGACGGCGCAGCGATGGCGCACGTGCTCGGCTTCACCAACATCGACGACCACGGCCAGGAAGGCCTGGAGCTCGCCTATGACGGTTGGCTGGCCGGCAAGCCCGGCCTGAAACGGGTGATCCGCGACCGCATGGGCCATGTGGTCGAGAACGTCGAGCAGATCCGTGCGCCGGTGCCGGGGCACGACCTGACGCTGTCCATCGACAGCCGCATCCAGTACCTCGCGTACCAGGCCCTGTCGGACGCAATCATCAAGCGCAGCGCCGCGTCGGGATCGATGGTGATCATGGATCCGCGCAACGGCGAGATCCTGGCGATGGTCAACGTGCCGTCGTACAACCCCAATGACCTCGACAGCAGCACCTCGGCGCAACGCCGCAACCGTGCGGTCACCGACGTGACCGAACCCGGTTCGACGATGAAGCCGTTCACGATCACCACCGCGCTGGAATCGGGCAAGTGGACGCCGACCACGATGCTCGATACGAGTCCGGGCACTTTCACGATCGACGGCCATCTGGTACGTGACGACCGCAACAATGGCCGCATCGACGTGAGTCATGTGATCACGTACTCCAGCAACGTCGGCGCCTCGAAGATTTCGCTGACCCTGACCGCGCAACAGATGGACAAGGTGCTGCACCAGTTCGGCTTCGGTGCCAGCACCGGCAGCGGTTTTCCCGGCGAAGTCGGCGGCTACATCCCGCCGCCGCGCAGTTGGGGCGATTTCGTCAAGGCCACCATTTCGTTCGGCTACGGGCTCAACGTCACGGCGTTGCAATTGGCGCAGGCGTATTCCGCCATCGCGGACGGCGGCGTGCGCCATACGCCGACGTTCGTCAAGGGCGACGACAACCCTGGCGTAAGGGTGGAGTCGCCCGAGATTGCCGGTGAAGTGATGGCGATGTTGCGCACCGTGGTGGGTCCGCCGCCGGCAACCGCGCCGCAGGCGGCCATTCCCGACTACTCGGTTGCCGGCAAGACCGGCACTGCACACCTCGCGATCGCCGGCGGGTATGCGCACGACCGTTATGCGGCGCTGTTTTGCGGGATCGTGCCGGCCAGCGATCCGCGCCTGGTCGGCGTGGTCATCGTCCGCGACGCAGGTGGCCGCGGCGGCGAATACTTCGGCGGACTGGTTTCGGCGCCGGTGTTCCGTGAGGTGATGACCGGTGCCTTGCGCTTGCTCGACATCCCGCCCGACAACGTCCAGCAGTGGTACGCGGGCGGGCCGGTCAAACCCGCGGTCGCGCCGCCGCCACAGCCCGCGAGTGCAGGTGCAGTGGCGACGGCCGGAGCGCGCACGGCGCAGGGAGGCACGCCATGACCGTGATGCGCCTCGACGCGTTGCTGCGCGACATCGCGACGCCCGAATGCGGCGACATCGCGGTGTCCGGACTGACCCAGGATTCACGCGCGGTACGCGTGGGTGATGCCTTCGTCGCGCTGGCCGGCGCGAAGCACCACGGCATCGAATTTGCACCCGCTGCGCTGGCGCAGGGCGCGTCAGTCGTGCTTGCCGAGGCGCCGCGTGTCGAACGTAACGCCGCGGAACCGGTCGTCTGGATCGAGCAACTGCGCACGCATCTTGGTGCCATCGCCGCGCGCTTCCATGGCGATCCTTCCGCGTCGCTGGAGGTGATTGGCGTCACCGGTACCAGCGGCAAGACTTCGACCGTGCAGTTGCTGGCGCAGGCATTCACGCGGCTCGGCAAGCGCGCGGCCACGATCGGCACGCTCGGCGCCGGCTTGCACGGTGCTTTGCACGAAGGCGAGCGCACCACGCCGGACGTGATCCGCGTGCACGGCCTGATGGCGGAGTTCCGCGACGCAGGCGCGACCCACGTCGCGATGGAAGTGTCCTCGCACGCGCTCGACCAGCATCGCGTCGATGGTGTGCATTTCGACGTGGCGGTGTTCACCAACCTCACCCGCGACCATCTCGATTATCACCACACGATGCAAGCCTACGGCGCGGCCAAGGCCAGGCTGTTCGCATGGCCGGGTTTGCGCGCGGCGGTGATCAATGTCGATGACGCGTTCGGGCGCGAGCTGGCGGACAAGTTGCCGGGCAACGTCCGCAAGCTGCGCTGCGCGATCGACCACGACGATGTGGAAGTTCGCGCGCGCAACGTGCACACGCATGCCGACGGGATCGATTTCGAACTCGCGACGCCGTGGGGCAGTGGGTTGGTGCGCAGCCGGTTGTTGGGGCGTTTCAACGTCGCCAATCTGCTGGCAGTCGCGGGCGTGCTCGGTGCGCTGGATGTTCCATTCGCGCGGATCAGGGAAGTGCTTGATGGGCTGGAGCCGGTCGCCGGGCGCATGAATCGTCTGGGCGGTGGCGCATCACCACTGGTGGTGGTGGATTACTCGCACAAGCCGGATGCGCTGGAACAGGTGCTGGCCACCCTGCGCGAGCACTGCGATGGCAAGCTGGTCTGCGTGTTCGGCTGCGGTGGCGAGCGCGACGCCGGCAAGCGCCCGCTGATGGGCGCGATCGCCGAGCGCATGGCCGATACGGTCATCGTCACCGACGACAACCCGCGTGGCGAAGATGGCGACGTGATCGTGGCGCAGATCGTCGCCGGGATGCGCGAACCCGAACGCGCCGTGGTCGAGCGTGACCGCACCGGTGCGATTGGCCTTGCGCTCGCGCAGGCACATGCGGGTGATGTGGTGCTGATCGCCGGCAAGGGGCACGAGACGTACCAGGAAGTCGCGGGCGCGAAGCATCCGTTCGACGACATGCAGGTGGCGCGCGCCGCTTTGGGGAGGGCTTGCGCATGATGCAGAGCTCACTGCGGCGGCTCTTCAGCCCCCTTGAGTCAAGGGGGCGAACCGCTTGTGCAGCAAGCGGTTGGGGGTTGTGGGTGTGCGGTACCCTGGCCGAGCACGTAAACGTTGCAGGCTCGCTTCGGGTCATACCGAGGGCGCACGCATGTTGAATCTGCGCCTCAAGGAAATCGCGGTATGGGTGCGCGGCGTGCTGCAGGGTGCGGACGCGGGCGTGAGCGGCGTTTCCTCCGATACCCGCACGCTGAGGCCCGGCGAATTGTTCGTGGCGCTCAAGGGCGAGAACCACGATGGACACGATCATGTTGGCGCAGCCGCAGCGCGCGGTGCGACTGGTGCGATCGTGGCGCGGCGCGTTGCCGTTGAAATCCCGCAGGTCGTGGTGGCCGACACCCTGCACGCGCTCGGCGACCTCGCCAGCGCGGTGCGTGCGCAACGCGACGTGACCGTGGTCGGCATCACCGGCTCCAATGGCAAGACCACGGTCAAGACCCTGACCGCGGGCATCTTCGCACGGCACGGCGCGACCCACGCCAACGCCGCCAGCTTCAACAACGAGATCGGCCTGCCACTCACGCTGTTGTCGATGCCGCGCGACACCCGCTATGCAGTGCTCGAAATGGGTGCCGGCAAGCCGGGTGACATCGCCTATCTCGCCGCGATTGCGCGCCCGCGCATCGGCCTCGTCAACAACATCGGGCCGGCGCACCTCGAGCGCATGCATTCACTGGAAGGCATCGCCGAAACCAAGGGCGCGATGTACCAGGCGTTGCCGCCGGACGGCGTGGCCGTGATCAACGCCGACGATGCCTTCGCGGTGTATTTCACCGGGCTCGCGGGTACCCGCAGGATCCTGCGTTTCGGCATCGATGCAGCGGCTGATGTCAGTGCTGCCGAAATCCGGATGCATGCCGACGCCAGCGACTTCGAATTGCTGACGCCAGCAGGCCACGTGGCCGTGCACCTGCCGCTGCCCGGCCGGCACAACGTTGCCAACGCGCTGGCCGCTGCGACGCTGGCGCATGCGGCGGGCGTCGGCTTGCACGACATCGCGGCGGGCCTGCGCGACGCCGATGCGGTGGAAGGTCGCCTGCGCAGGCATGTGTCCGCGCAGGGCTGGACGCTGCTCGACGACAGCTACAACGCCAATCCGGGATCCGTATCGGCGGCAGTGGCGACACTGGCACTGCAATCCGGCGAACGCTGGCTGGTGCTGGGCGACATGGGCGAACTCGGCCCCGGCAGCGTGGCCTTGCACGCCGGAGTCGGGCGCGCCGCGCGCGAACAGGGCATCGAACGTTTGTATGCGGTCGGCGACAAGGCTGCCGAGGCTGTGCGGGCCTACGGAGCTGCGGCACGCGCGTTCCCGGACCAGGCGGCCTTGATCGCGGCGTTGCGGCACGACCTGCATGCGGAAGTCACCGTGCTGGTCAAAGGCTCGCACTCCTCGCACATGGAGCGCGTGGTGGGCGCCCTGCTGGGCAGACAGGGGGACGGCCGGCATGCTGCTTGAACTCGCGCGCTGGCTGGAACATTACTTCGGGCCGTTCCGGCTGTTCGACTACATCACCTTCCGCACCATCATGGCGGCGCTGACCGGCTTGTTCGTGTCGTTGTGGGCCGGCCCGGCGGTGATCCGTCGCCTGACCGAGCTTAAGGCCGGACAAGTCGTCCGCGACGACGGGCCCAAGACGCACCTTTCCAAGGCCGGCACGCCGACCATGGGCGGTGTGCTGATCCTCGCTGCCGTGGTGGTGGCGACATTGTTGTGGGGCGAACTTTCCAGCCGCTACCTGTGGGTGGTGTTGCTGGTGACGCTGGCCTGCGGCGTGATCGGTTTCTACGACGACTACCGCAAACTCGTATTGAAGGATCCGCACGGCTTGCCGGCGCGCTGGAAGTATCTCGCGCAATCGGTGGTCGGATTGGCCGCCGCGCTGTTCCTGTTCCACACCGCCAACGTGCCGGCCGCGACCGCGCTGTACGTGCCGCTGTTCAAGCACGTCGCGATCCCGCTGGGCGGCGGCTTCGTGGTGGTTGCGTACCTGTGGATCGTGGGTTTTTCAAATGCGGTCAACCTGACCGATGGCCTCGACGGCCTTGCGATCATGCCGGCGGTGCTGGTCGCGGCGGCACTCGGCGCGTTTGCCTACCTCGCCGGCAACGCGGTGTTCTCGGCGTATCTCGGCATTCCATCGATCCCCGGTGCCGGTGAATTGGCCGTGTTCTGCGGCGCACTCACGGGTGCCGGCCTCGGCTTCCTGTGGTTCAACACCTATCCCGCGCAGGTGTTCATGGGCGACGTCGGTGCACTTGCGATCGGTGCCGCGATCGGCTGCGTGGCGGTGATCGTGCGCCAGGAAATCATCCTGCTGGTCATGGGCGGCCTGTTCGTCGTCGAAACCGCGTCGGTGATGCTGCAGGTCGGCAGTTTCAAGTTGCGCGGCAAGCGCGTGTTCCGGATGGCACCGATCCACCACCACTTCGAGTTGAAGGGCTGGCCCGAGCCGCGCGTGATCGTGCGCTTCTGGATCGTTTCGGTGGTGTTGGTACTGGTAGGTCTGGCGACGTTGAAGGTCAGGTGATGGCGAACTGGTTCGGTCCATCGCAGGCGGTGCGCAAGCTCGGTCCAAAGGGCCGCTTCGACCCGTGGCTGTTGCTCGCGATCATCGGGCTGGTCGCGTTCGGCATCGTGATGGTGGCGTCGAGTTCGATTGCAGTGGCCGATGGCCAGCACGTCGGCGAATTCCATTACCTGAAACGGCACCTGGTATTCCTGGCGGCAGGCGGTGTGGTGGCGGTGTGGATCGCGTTGAAGGTCGAACTGAACACACTGGAACGCTGGTCCGGGCCGTTGATGCTCGCCACCTTCGCCCTGCTGCTGCTGGTGTTCATCCCGCACATCGGCATGCGCATCAACGGCGCGCGCCGCTGGATCAACCTCGGGATTTCCGGCTTCCAGCCGGTGGAACTGGCCAAGCTGACGGTGGTGCTGTATGTCGCAAGTTACCTGGTGCGCCATCGCGAAGCGGTCGAGACGAAGTTCCTGGGTGCGGTGAAACCGGTTGGCGTGGCCGCCCTGACCGCGGCGCTGCTGCTCGCGCAGCCGGACTTCGGCTCGGCGGCCCTGATCGGCATCGTCACGATCGGGATGCTGTGGCTCGGCGGCGCGCGCATGCGCAACCTCGTGATCATGGGGCTGCCGGCGATCCCGCTGGGCGCGTGGCTCGCGCTTTCGACCGACTATCGGGTGAAGCGCCTGACCTCGTTCCTCGATCCGTGGAAGGATCCGTTCGACAACGGATTCCAGCTCACCCAGGCCTTGATCGCGGTGGGGCGCGGCAAGTGGTTCGGCGTTGGCCTCGGTGGCAGCGTGCAGAAGCTGTTTTATCTTCCGGAGGCACACACCGACTTCATCCTGGCCGTGATCGCGGAGGAGCTCGGTTTTGCGGGCGTGCTGTTCGTGCTCGCGCTGTTCGCCCTGCTGGTCGGGCGCGGCCTGCAGCTGGGATTGCGTGGCGTCGAGGTCGGGCAGCAGCGCGCGGGCTATGTCGCGTTCGGCATCTCGCTGATGATCGGCCTGCAGGCGCTGGTGTCGGTGGGCGTGAACCTCGGCGTGCTGCCGACCAAGGGCTTGACCTTGCCGCTGATCAGCTCGGGCGGTTCCAGCACCCTGATGACTTGCGTGATGCTGGGCGTGCTGGTGCGCGCGGCCTTCGAGATCCATCGCGCCGAAGACGCGCGGCGGATGGCGACACGGCGCCCCGCCGGCGAGCCCGCGAACGATGCCGCCATCGACAGGCCGAACGGCGAATTGCCGCTGGCCGCGCGGGTGCGCATCGAGCCGACGCTCGGGAGGGTGCATGCATGAATGACGCGCCCGCGCCCGTGTTGATCATGGCCGGCGGCACCGGCGGCCACATCTTCCCCGGCCTTGCGGTGGCGGCGGCATTGCGCGCGCGCGACGTGCCGGTGCTGTGGCTGGGTGCACAGGGCGGCATGGAAAACCGCATCGTGCCCGAACACCACATCGAGCTGCGCACGCTGCCGGTAGCCGGGCTGCGCGGCAAGGGGCTGCGGCAACGCCTTGCCGCGCCGTGGATGCTGGCACGTGCAGGATTCGCCGCATGGCACGCGCTGCGCGACATCCGGCCGCGCAGCGTGTTGTCCATGGGCGGCTACGTCGCAGGTCCCGGCGGCATGGCGGCGTGGTTGCAACGCCGGCCGCTGCTGGTGCATGAACAGAATCGCATCGCGGGTTTCACCAACCGCGTGCTGGCAAAACGCGCGCGCAAGGTGATGGCCGGTTTTCCCGATGCTTTTCCGGCAAAGCTGCATGCCGAATGGACCGGCAATCCGGTGCGTGCGGGGATCGCGGCCTTGCCGCGGCCCGCGCAGCGCTTCGCGGATCGGTCCGGTGCGGCGCGGTTGCTGGTGTTGGGGGGCAGCCTTGGCGCGCGCACCTTGAACCACGGATTGCCGAGTGCGCTGTCGCTGATATCCGCGGAGCGTCGCCCGGAAGTGTTGCACCAGTGCGGCAACGCGCATGTCGAGGCCACGCGTGCGGCCTACGCGCAGGCCGGGGTCGCGGTGGAAGTCCAGCCGTTCCTCACCGACATGGCAGCGGCGTACGCCTGGGCCGATCTCGTCGTGTGCCGCGCAGGCGCGCTGACGCTGGCCGAGCTTGCCGCGGCCGGACTGGGCGCGGTGCTGATGCCATTCCCGCACGCGGTGGACGACCACCAGACGAAGAATGCCGAAGGATTCGTCACGGCCGGCGCGGCCGAGCTGGTGCAGGATCGGGATTTCGATCCGGCCCGTTTCGCGGGACTGCTGGAGCGGCTGCTGCGTGATCCGGACAAGCGCCTCGCGATGGCCGAGGCCGCGCGCGCGCTGGCCAAACCGGACGCCGCCGAAGTGATCGCGCAGCGCTGCCTGGAGGTGGCCGCATGACGCCGCGCCGCCTCCCGCCGCATGGCGACATCATGCAGGGCTTCCGCCGCGTGCATTTCATCGGCATCGGCGGCGCCGGCATGAGCGGCATTGCCGAGGTACTGCACACGCTGGGTTACGACGTGTCGGGCTCGGATCGTGCGGCCTCGCCGGTCACCGAGCGGTTGGCGAAGATGGGCGTGGACGTCGCGATCGGCCACGCTGCCGAACACGTTGCCCGGGTCGACGCGGTGGTGGTCTCGAGCGCAATCAAGCCGGACAACCCGGAGCTGGTCGCTGCGCAGGCACGCCGCATCCCGATCGTGCCGCGCGCCGAGATGCTGGGCGAGCTGATGCGTTTCCGGCGCGGCATTGCCGTCGCCGGCACCCATGGCAAGACCACCACCACCAGCCTCGTCGCCAGCGTGCTGGCCGAGGCCGGTTACGACCCGACCTTCGTGATCGGTGGGCAGTTGCTCTCGGCCGGCGCGCATGCGCGGCTGGGTGCTGGTGATTACCTGGTCGCGGAAGCCGATGAGTCCGACGGCTCGTTCCTGATGTTGTCGCCGGTGGCCGCGATCGTCACCAACATCGACGCCGATCACCTGGAGCATTACCACGGCGATTTCGCCGAGCTGAAGCAGGCCTTTGTCGATTTCCTGCATCGCCTGCCGTTCTACGGTCTGGCGGTGCTGTGCGTGGACAACCCGGAAGTTGCCGAGCTCGCGCAGGACACGCCACGTTCGACGCTGACCTACGCGATCGAGCATGCGGCCGACGTGCGCGGCGCCAACCTGCGCGCGGACGGGCCGCGCATGCATTTCGACCTGCAGCTGCCCGGACAACCACCGTTGCCAGTCACGCTGAACCTGCCGGGCCGCCACAACGTGCTGAATGCGCTTGCGGCAGCGACGCTCGGTTGGCATCTCGGCATCGAACCGTTCGCCATCGCGCGCGCGCTGGAACGTTTCCAGGGCGTGGGCCGGCGTTTCCACATCAATGGTGAGCTGCCGATCGACCACGGCAAGGTGCTGCTGGTCGACGATTACGGCCA